>JAQIBX010000119.1 GCA_027858895.1 Desulfuromusa sp.
GACAAGCAAGGAGTTTATCCAAACGAACCCAACCTGTCAATCTCTTTTTTAACTTTTTTCTTGCTGCTCCTTGTCCAAAATTTCTCGGCGCCCGGAGCAACGGTGCGAAGTTATATACAATCAGACAGCATGACGTCAACTGTTTTTTTAAGTTTTTTTTGTTTGTTTTCTTTGACCAGACTAAGCTCCTAATCTGACGTTGTTATTTTGCAAATCAACTGGCAGCAAAACAGGCAAACAACACTTGATCCACCTTTGACATCAGCCCATCATACAAACGGCAAGCTGTCCCCCCAAACCAGCAACATGTTTTAAAACTCAACCCCGCGGCATTAAATGCTGCGAGAAAAATCACACCGCTTCGATAATAATGTAATTTTTCTTTCCCTTTTGTATCAGCAGATATGAACCATTGATCAGATTCGCCTCGGTCACCAAGTAGTCCTGATCATTCAGCTTGGCCTTATTGAGGCTAAGCCCATTTCCTTTTATCGTCCGGCGCAACTCACCCTTAGAGGGAAAGGCTGTTGTTTCCGTGACCAGCAGTTCTACAATCGACATACCGCAATCAAGCTTGGCACGCTCTATTTCATAAGTCGGAACCCCTTCAAAAACCGACAAAAAGGTCTCCTTGTCGAGCTTTTCCAGACTTTCGGTTGTGGCTTTACCAAAAAGGATCTGGGAGGCCTCCACCGCCCTTTCATAATCTTCTTCGTCGTGAACCATACAGGTAACCTCTTCAGCCAGACGTTTCTGCAACGGTCGCAGGTGCGGTGCAGCCTCCTGTTCCTTGGCTAGCGCTGCCACTTCGTCATTGCTTAAGGAGGTGAAGATTTTAATGTACTTCTCGGCGTCATCGTCAGAGACATTGAGCCAGAACTGGTAAAACTTATATGGAGTGGTCAATTTCGGATCAAGCCACACATTGCCACTTTCGGTTTTACCAAATTTTCCGCCATCCGCCTTGGTAATGAGTGGACAGGTCAGTGCAAAGGCTTCACCACCTTCTTTGCGGCGAATAAGCTCCGTCCCTGTCGTGATATTTCCCCATTGATCCGAGCCGCCCATCTGCAACTTGCAATTCTTTTCACGGTACAGATGTAAAAAATCGGTGCCCTGAACCAATTGATAGGTAAATTCGGTAAAGGATAACCCGGTCTTGGCTTCTTCACCGAGACGTTTTTTGACGCTGTCCTTGGCCATCATGTAATTGACCGTAATATGCTTGCCGATGTCGCGAATAAACTCCAGAAAGCTGAAGTCCTTCATCCAGTCATAATTATTGACCAGCTCCGCAGCATTATCTGCATCAGATTCGAAATCGAGAAACTTCGCTAGCTGTTTTTTCAAACACGCCTCATTATGACGGAGGGTCTGCTCGTCAAGCAGATTACGCTCCGACGACTTCCCCGACGGGTCGCCGATCATCCCGGTCGCACCGCCGACAAGCACTATCGGCTTATGTCCAGCGAGCTGAAAATGTTTGAGCATCATCACACTGACCAAGTGGCCGATATGCAGTGAATCCGCAGTCGGGTCAATCCCAACGTAGGCCGAGGTCATTTCTTTCTGAAGCTGCTCTTCTGCTCCGGGCGTAATGTCGTGGATCATGCCACGCCAAGTTAATTCTTTGACAAAATTCATTTTCAATACTTATCTTTTCAGTGTATTTTGATTAGCTCAGCTCCCTGGCTTGTAACACACGAGGGAACACCATTACCCTACCCTATGGCCGATTCTATCTCATGAACCTTGTTGGATCCGCTCAATTTGTTCGCACATTCCTGTTCCTTCGTTAATGGTCAACAAGACCGCCGAAAGTTGCGGGTCATTCTTGGCAACTTCGAGCCTGACCGGCAATTGAGTAAGAAACCGATCCATAGCACTTTCCTTCTGGTTTCCAATAATAGCATCCTGGCTTCCGGACATACCGACATCGGTTAAATAACCTGTTCCACCCTTAAAAATTCGCTCATCTGCAGTCTGGACATGAGTATGGGTTCCGATAACAGCAGAAACCTGCCCATCCAGATAAAATCCGAGCGCTTGCTTTTCGCTGGTGGCTTCGGCATGAAAATCGACTAGAACAATGGGAGTTATTTGCTTCAAATCTGCGACCAGAGAGGTTGCTGCGCGAAAAGGGCAATCCAGATTCTTCATAAACACCCGCCCCTCAAGATTCAACACACCAACCTTAATACCAGCAGCGGTTTCAAATATGCCACTGCCGCGACCGGGGAGTCCAGGTGGGTAATTTGCTGGTCGCAACAGTCGAGGTTCCTTATCCAACACCGGCATTATCTCTTTTTTATCCCAAATGTGGTTTCCAGTCGTGACGACATCAACGCCCGAATCAAACAATTCACGAAGAACTGCTGCCGTCAAACCATATCCCGCCGCAGCATTTTCTCCATTTGCAACAACCAGATCAACCAAGTGCCGATCAACTAAACGATCAAGGTGCTCAACCAATGTCCTTCTTCCAGCTCTCCCGACAATATCACCAATAAATAATAACTTCACAGAATGCTCCAAATATAAAATAAGGACTCGAGCCACAATCATCACTCTTGGGAGATATGGCACGAGCCCTGTTTTATCTTTTCTTTCAAAACCAGAGGTTACTTAGCGTACTCTACGGCTCTAGTCTCACGGATCACATTGACCCTGATTTGACCGGGGTAGGTCATTTCCTGCTCAATTTTACTGGCAATATCTTTGGCCAATATATGCGAATAATCATCCGAGACCTGATCGCTAGACACCATAACTCTGATTTCACGACCAGCCTGAATAGCAAAGCAGCCGGTAACGCCATCAAAGGAGGTCCCAATCTGCTCCAGCTCACGCAACCGTTTTACGTAAGTTTCCAGAGTTTCTCTACGAGCACCCGGTCGCGCACCAGAGAGGGCATCAGCAGCCTGCGCCAAAATTGCCAGAACCGTATCCGGTTTTTCATCCTCATGATGAGCGGCAATAGCATGAACAATCTCCGGTGACTCGCCATACTTACGCGCAAGGTCACCACCATTGACCGCATGCGAACCTTCCAATTCATGGCTGACTGCCTTGCCGATGTCGTGGAGCAACCCGGCTCGTTTGGCTTGTTTAACATTAATCCCCAGCTCTGCGGCCATCATGCCACAAAGAAAGGCGACCTCAATCGAATGGACCAGCACATTTTGTCCGTAGGAGGTTCGATATTTAAGCATGCCAAGCAGCTTGATAATTTCTGGATGGATGCCATGAACTCCGACATCGAAGGTGGCCTGTTCACCCGCCTGACGGATCTGCTCATCAACCTCCTGCTGAGCTTTCTCAACCAGCTCCTCTATCCTCGCCGGATGGATTCGTCCGTCAGCGATCAGTCGCTCTAAAGAAATCCGTGCCACCTCCCTACGGACTGGATTAAACCCGGAAATGACAACCGCTTCAGGAGTATCATCAATAATCAAATCGATCCCGGTAGCGGCCTCAATAGCACGAATATTTCGCCCTTCCCGGCCGATGATACGCCCTTTCATTTCATCCGAGGGAAGAGGAACAACACTGACAGTCTTTTCGGCAACAAAATCCCCGGCATAGCGCTGAATGGCTAAAGCCATAATTTTCTTGGCCTGTTTATCGGCAACCTCATGCGCTTCTTCCTCGATCTTCCTGATTCCTTTAGCGGCATCATGGCGTGCTTCACTCAACATTGACTCAATCAACTGCTGCCTAGCCTGTTCGCCACTCATACCAGAAATATTTTCCAGCTTTTCGCGTTGTGCAGTATAAATTTTTTCAATTTCAGCACTCTTCTTTTGCAACTGCTCACTCTGCTGGCGAAAGTGGACTTCCCTCTGATTCAGCTCTTCGCCCTTCTTTTCGATGTGATCTTGTTTACGGTCAAAATTCTCTTCTTTCTGCTGTAAACGATTTTCTTGAACCTGAATTTCCCTGCGTAACTCACGAGATTCCTTCTCCCAATCGGTCTTCGCCTGAAGAACCATATCTTTAGCCTGGATAATGGCCTCTTTGCGAAGCGTATCAGCCTCTTTTCCTGCATCGCTGACCAACTTTCCTGCTTCTACCTTAGCGTTATTGAACGTTGATTCAGACAACTTTCGTCGTAAAATCATGCCGATAAAAACGCCTGCCGCTAAAGCAGCCAGAATAAATATAATTGTCAAAATATCAGTTTGCACGTTAGTTTCCTCTCCTTACAGAGTTTATAATGAACCCGCCGCGTTACATACGGCAGGGAATGAATTTTGTTTCGGTAGCAATGAAATCGAGTCCTTGATCATGCGCCTCAGTAGGCAGCAAGTCACAAAGTTGGCTCTCGAAGCAGAATCCTACAGAAACTGTGCTTGATAATTTACCGGCCAGCAGTCGATCATAAAACCCACGGCCATAGCCAAGACGGCCTCCCAGCAAATCAAATGCAACCCCAGGGACAACTATCAGATCCAGCTCTGCTACAGAAATCTTTTTACCGCTCACCGGCTCTGCGACACCAAAAGCCCCCGGCACTAATTCGTTAATGGTGTTGACCTCAAAGAAATCAAGCTCCTCACCAGCAACTCGCGAAAAATAAATTTGCTTATTAAGCTGCGTAGCAACTGTAAAAATTTGTTCCGTTGCCACTTCGTTGTTTATCGGACTATACAGGGCCAACGTTCGCGCGCGGATAAAACATTCGGAACCAGCCAATTGTTGCTGAACCTGTTGGCTTAAATGCGCATATGTCTGTAAATCAAGCTGCTTACGGCAATCCAAAAACTGCTTGCGAATACTTTTTTTTCCCATAGTTCATCATCCAGAAGACAACCACGGGTTTTCAGAACAGAAGCACAAGGAGGGCACAAAAGAAAGGCAGAATAGACTACGAATACAAATCCAAATATTTGGTGTGACTTAAATGTAAACCATTTATACCTGAAAGATTGCAGATAACTTTTCTCACAAACGTCATTAGGGAGTCTCTGCCTTCAAACATAAATATCAGGTGGACTGCAACGCCTTGCAAAAACAAGGAATAAAACACCACATAAAAGGGGTGTGTCTATACTTATTGTAGTTGTGCCGTACCAAATCTATTTAAAAACCCTGAATATTGGATCATGTTCAATCGCCAACATGGGCCATAAGCGCTGATAATACATTGTAATTATCAACTTTAGCAACCAGAATTATCAGCCACTGCACGTTCTAAAGACTCAACCAATTGCTGAAGGCGGGTATCTTGTTGTTCCACGCCCTGGTTCTGCTGATCAAGCAGTTGCAGATATTGGCCTGCAAGGTTCAATAGGGTTAAAGCTGTCAAATCTCTGGTGTCAACAGACTTGCTCGAGGCGGTCTCAGCTAGTTTCTCTTCGATAAATCCAACAACCCGCTGAACCTGAGCCTCAGACTCCTGGCTCCGTAAACTGTATTCACGACCCAGAATATTGATTTGCACAGTGGGATTCAAGACTCCTCCAATGGGACAGTGTCTAGACGCTCAAGTATCCGATCAATTTCTTCGACAAGATGGTTCCGTTCTTTTTGCCACTGCACCTTTTCCGTTTGAAGAAAGTCGTTTTGAGACTTCAGATGACGATTCTGCTCCAGCAATGCCTCGATTGCACCCTCTAACCGATCCAGAATTTCCATTTTCAAATATCCCTATCAGGTTTTCAACTGGTTACTATCGATTGCGCTACTCGCTATCTATCAAACAGTACCGAAACAAACATTTCGGCATCAAAGGGGCGTAAATCATCAAGCTGCTCTCCAATACCAACAAACCGCACCGGTACTTGCATCTCTGCGGCAATGGCAACCACAATCCCCCCCTTGGCGGTACCGTCAAGCTTTGTCAGTGCAATGCCATCTAGCGGGACAGCTTCATTAAACAATTTAGCCTGCGTTAAAGCATTCTGGCCAGTCGTGGCGTCAAGAACCAAAAGAACTTCGTGCGGGGCTCCGGGAATTTCCCGATCGAGAACCCGACGAATTTTCTTCAATTCCTCCATCAGGTTCACCTTAGTATGCAAGCGACCCGCCGTATCAAGCAACAAAATATCAGCTTTTCGAGCAACAGCTGCTTTAGCTGCATCAAAAGCCACCGCACTAGGATCGGCTCCTTCGGCATGGCAGACAACCTCAACCCCAGCCCGGTCACCCCAGATTTGCAACTGTTCTGCTGCCGCCGCACGAAAAGTATCTCCAGCGCCAAGAATAACTTTTTTACCCGCTTGGGCAAATTGATTTGCCAATTTTCCAATGGTCGTCGTTTTGCCAACGCCATTGACCCCGATAACCATGATGACAAATGGTGAGGCACTGCTTACATCCAACGGTTTACTTTCAAATTTTAATATCTTTTCCAGTTCCTCCATCAGCAACTGACGGACCTGATCAGGAGAAGCCAACTCGCCTCTTGCCCGGCAAGATTCCAGGGATTTTATCAGTTTCTGCGTCGTCTGCATCCCCAAATCGGCAGTAATCAGAATTTCTTCTAACTCTTCGATTAAATCTTCATCAATCGTCGTTCGGCTCCGTAGTAAGTCATCAACGCGACCGACCAACGAAGATTGGGTCTTGGACAAGCCCCGCTTGAGTCGTTCAAATAGCCCTAGAATCGGTTCTGGTTCTGGTTCTGGTTCAACTAGATGCTCCGGCTCAATGGGTGTTATTTCAGCGGCGGATAAATCGTCATCTTTTTCTGCTGCTCGATCAATCTCTTGCTGCGGTTGTTTGAATTTTCTAAATGATTTTAGAAGAATCAGGACAAACAACAGAACAACAAGCGTAGCACCGAGATATAAAACCCCAAAGGCCACCAATGACCAGTATTCTTCAGGGACCCCAGCAGAAGCCAGTAACGGCGACAAGCTTGCAACAAAAGTATTGAGCCATTCCACCACAGCGACCCAGTTTAACGCCTTAAACCATTCCATAAACTTCAAATCCTCGACAACTCATAAGGAGCAAATATTCCATCATTAATCAAATTCAAATTCACCACGCAGTTCATCAACGCAATAACGCATCCTGTATGCCGCACGCGCAGCAATTGCTTCCGGCCCCAACTGCAGTATCAGCAGATAATCTTCAGTTAGAGGAGAAATCAGGGTCTTATTCTGACCGGTGCGGATCACAACATCAAGCAGTTTACCACTATCAACTCTTGACAATGCTTCTCGGAGCAGGCCAAGAAGAATGCCGCTATGTGCCCCAAGAACCTTGATATCGTACTCGTTGATTCGCGCAACCTGATCAACAGCTTCCCCCTCCCAATCGACAATTATAGCTCCTAAAGCGCCCGGGATATCTTCCAATAACCGCTTCAATAATGACTTAAATGGCATGATGACCCTCATTGAGAAAGAAATATCTATTTATAGGTATCAACCTAAACCGACAGTGCAACACCGGCCTCTTCCCTCGGCTGGAAATCATTGATACGCACAGAAACCAACTTCGAAATCCCCGGTTCCTGCATGGTAACCCCATACATAATATCCACGATCGCCATAGTCCGCTTACTATGGGTGATCATGATAAATTGGGACTGCTCCGTCATTTCCTGAACCATAGCTGCAAAGCGGTCTATATTGGCATCATCCAGAGGAGCATCAACCTCGTCCAGGACACAGAACGGTGTCGGTTTGATTAGAAACAGTGAAAAGATCAACGCGACTGCGGTCAGGGCTTTTTCCCCCCCCGAAAGCAGGTTGACATTTTGCAGGCGTTTGCCTGGTGGTTGAGCGATAATGTCGATGCCGGTCTCGAGTAGATCACTTTCATCGGTTAATCTCAATTCAGCCTGACCACCACTAAACATGCGTGGGAAAACCTGCTTGAATTTTTCGTTTACCAACTCAAATGTTTCCTTAAAACGCCGCCTGGTGGTTCGGTTGATCTGACTGATCGCTTTTTGTAAATCGTCCAATGATTTATTCAGGTCATCGCGCTGCCGTGTAAGAAAATCGTAGCGCTCTTCCTGTTCACGATATTCATCAATCGCCATCAAATTAACCTCACCCAGAGATTCAATCCGCTGTTGCAACCGCGTCAACTGTTGCTGCTGGCGATCTTGCTCATCTTCTGTCGCTTCTGGAACTTGATGCTCCAGCAAATCAACCCGATAGCGCTCCAGAACCCCCTGCCGAACATGCTCAACGTCAACCTGGCGCTCGTGATGTCGAAGCTGTAATTGAGAAACAGCCTTACGTAATTCCTCAGCCTCTGCGCGCACCCTCCGCAGTTGGTCACGAAACTCATCCAACTGCGAGCGCTGCAATTCATAACGATCACGGATCCCTTCATTGTTCTGCTGTTGTTCAGTTCGCCGCTGCAAAAGCAGATCAAGCTCAACCTGCAACCGTTGATCTTTTTCATCCAGCTGTTGTCGATCTTCAAGTCCATTTTTTTGCCGCTGCGTCAATTGGATACTGCGCTGTTCAATTTCCTGTTGCTGAACTTCAATCCGTCTCAAGGTCTCATGCAGAGCCTGTTGTTGCTGTTGCAAAGAAGCAAGCTCAACGCGTTGTGCAGTCAGTCCATCTCGAGAACTTTCAAGCTGAGCCCGCAATTCAGCTAATTCAGCCTGTCGCTGACCAGAAAGAATCTCCAATTGTTGCTGTCGCTCCCTGGTCTGCCGACTGCCTTCTGACAACTGTTCTTTTTCCAGCCTCAGGGTTTCCCATCCCTCATCAATCTGCTCCAGATCAAAAACCAGCAGCGCCAAGCGTTTATTCAAATACTCAGTTTCAGTCTGCACCCCCTGCCGATCTTTGGCAAACTCAAGGGCCAGCAATTCCAAACGATGGCCTTCAGAAGTTGCCGCAAGTCGGGCCTCATCGACCTGCAACAGATTTTCTTGCAACCGCTCCAGCTCCCCTTGTCCGACAGTAAATTCCCCATCCAGACGGGCAATTTCAGCGACTATTTCATCAAGCTGGCGCTGCCGCCTCAACAACCCGGTCTCGCTGGTACTGGTCGCTCCGCCAGTCAGGACCCCCTGCCAGTCGAGACATAAACCTTGCCGGTCAACAAGCAGCACCCCGACCGGGAGCGCAGCCTCTAAGTGATCGGTAACCGCATCAACCAGAAACACTCCGGCAAGCAGCTGACTGACCAGTTTTTCAGCTCCCTTTGCAAAATTGACCAGATCTACCAACGCAACCCCGCTGGAAAACTGGACCCTGCTGGGAAGACTCAATGGGAGCAGGAGTGTTGCCCGGGCCTGTTGTTGGATCAACAACGCTAAGGATACAGCTATATCGGAGTAATTTTCTGCCGGAACAGCTTGAAGCTTCACCCCCAATGCCATTTCGACAGCAACTTCTAGCTCAGCAGAGACCTTTAATAAATCGGCAAAGATCTGTTGCTTGGCAGAGGTTTCCGCTAATAGAATCCGGGTACCGTCTCCATAGCCTTCAAAATTACGCTGCAAGTCCTCCAATGATTCTTTAACCGAGTGATTTTTCCCCAGCTGTTGCCGCAGTTCATTTTGGGTTGATTCTTTTAGATCGAGTGATTTTTTCTGCTGAACAAACTGATCGTTCAAATCTTCAGATCGTTCATTTAAACTGTCTTGCTGTGAGCGAACCTGATCCAGCTGTTCAACTATGTGTTCCCTGCGTTGCTGTAGTTGCGCCTGTTGTTCCTGAATATTTTGTGAATCGTTTTGTGCCTGATGACGACGTTCCGCCTCAGCCGTAAGGCGCCGATCAATTTCATCGCGGCGATTTACCAGACGGTTGGTCTGGGCAAAAAGTTCCATCAATTCACTGCGGCATTCCTCAAATTGAGTACTCAATTGCTGTTCTTGAAACAAACTATTCCGCAGACCAGCTTCACAGTTTTCAACTTCGCGCTTAAGTTTTTTCAGCCTTATTGCTGAAGTTTTATCCTGCTGTTGCAGGTGGTGATGCTCATTTTCCAGCTTAGCCCGCCGTTCAGCATGGCCAGTCAGCTCTTCCTGAACCTCTTTATCCTGCGCGGAAAGATGTTCCTGCTGCCGAACTACCAATATCCGTTCATTCTCAACTCGCTGAACTTCAGAACCCAAATGGTAAACCTTTTCTTGAGCCTGACTATGTTCTGCTTCTACCATGGAGAGCTGCAGTTGTTGCTCTTCAAGCTGGAGATCTCCTTCTTCCAACCTGGCATCAAGCCGAGAAAGGATCGTCGTTTGTTCCTGCTCCCGCTGGGAAACCAACTCTATTTCACTATTTAGTTTCTGAAAACGATTCCCGGCCAAACTGAGCTCGATCTGCTTAATTTCACCCCGATAATCACGAAACTTTTCAGCTCTCTGAGCCTGACGCTTAAGACTGCTGATCTGCCGCCTAACTTCAGTGATAATATCCCCAAGACGCACCAAATTTTGCTTGGTTGCGTCCATTTTTCGCAAAGCAGCTTTTTTGCGCGACTTGAATTTTGTCACCCCGGCAGCCTCTTCAATCAAGGCACGTCGTTCTTCCGGTTTGGCACTGACCAGCATCCCGACCTTACCCTGTTCAATAATTGAATAGGCCCGGGCACCAACCCCAGTATCCATAAATAATTCGGTGATATCGAGCAAACGACAGGGGGTTTTATTAATCAGGTATTCACTCTCACCGCTCCGGTAGAGTCGTCGAGTGACCATAATTTCAGCATAATCCTTATACGCTGCCGGGCAAAGGCCTGCCCGATTATCAAAAACAATCGACACCTGCGCCATGCCGTGGGGTCGTCGGGTTTCACTGCCGCCGAAGATCACATCCTCCATCATCCGGCCCCGCAGGTGACGGGCATTTTGCTCCCCCATCGCCCAGCGAATCGCATCGACAATGTTACTTTTGCCACAGCCATTGGGACCGACAACGCCAGTAATCCCCTGTTCAAAGTTGAGAGAAACCTTATCAACAAAGGATTTGAAACCAAGAATGTCTAGACGTTTGATCTTCATACCAGTTTAAAGATATTTCCTTGGGATAACGAACCAGCCATCGCCGATAATAGATATACAGATGATTCTTTTTAACCTGACGTGACCAGATTTTCACGGGGAGTTATGTTATCAGGGGGGTGAAACCATGTAAAGACTGAATAGAAAGTCCAAAGTATTGCTCTTGCTGGTCAGAGTCAGAACGGCTATGATAAGTCCAACTTTTCGACTGTAAATCTTTCCACAGAAACGGCTACAATGAATCTATCGGCAGCACGAGCTCTGACCAGAATTATCTGTTACCTGTTGGTTTCACTCGCCACTATTTTCACCCTACTCATGGTCTTTCTGAGCCAGCTAGATTTAAACGATTACCGCCTCTCACTCGAACAACAACTGAGTTCGGCCCTGGATCAACCGGTTCAGATTGGACACAGCTCACTGACCTTCAATCGTGGGCTGGCTCTTGCGCTGAAAGATCTGCAGATCGGGCCCGGCCATGCCACCCTGGCGAGAATCCCACATATCACAGCAACATTAAAAATTGGCCCACTATTCAATCAACAATTCATCCTCGATCAAGTGCAGGTAGATAACCCTGAATTTCAACTCTGGCTGCCATTTACTGAGCGCCCAGCCAGCGGGACAACCCAGCGCCTGCTCGACTCTCTGGGAGTCAGTATTCTCACCGTCAATAATGCCAGTATTAAAATTTATCAAAAGCTGGAGAACGATACAGTTCAGCGGCTGGCATTATCTCATCTCCACGCCAACCTGCGGGGGTGGAAGCCTGGAAAAACCGGGCAACTCGTCGTCAGTGGGCAATTACAAGAACAAGGGGGAAATTTCCTCCTTGAAACCCGCTTACCCTCCAGTCGTGATCCGGAAGTCTGGAGAAAGGAAGCGCATCAGACCCAGCTTAAAATCACCAACCTTTCGACCAAAAGATTGCCAAAGCTGCACGGCCAGAATCTTCCGGAAGCGCTAGATTTAAACCTGAGTATCCAAGGAGTTCCGGCGACAGGAACACACTTTGACACAACCCTGTCAAGTTCGGATCACAAAGAGAAAATTTTTTCCTTGTCAGGCCGCTGGACCTCTTCGAAGCAGCAAGATACGCTGACCAAATTAACCGGGGAGTTGCTAAAAATTCCACTCATTGGCGAATTTTTTCTGCTCCGGCAAACAGAAAAAAATTTCCTGGCCGGTCGTTTCGGGGCGGAGAACGTTATATTAAACCAGGAGATTCTAAACGCCTGGCGTATTCCCAATGCCGACAAGCTTATCCGTGGAGAACTCGAACAACTCGCCATCACCGTGGAGAAAAGCTGGAATCCCGCCAATAAATTCTCGGGTCTGCCGCGCATCGGTGCTGAACTCACTCTCTGTAACCTTGACTGGAAGCTCCCTGAGTTGAAGCAATTTCAGGATCTATCCGTCAATCTTTCTCTTGCTGATGGAACACTCAGCATCAATGATGGAATCCTGATCGGTGCTGGTCAGCTCATCGATTTTTCAGGAAAAATCCGTAGCTTATTCTTACAACCACAGCTGGATCTTAAATTTGATTTCAACCCAGACATCGATGATTTCACAGCACAGCTCAAACTCCCTGACAATTGGATGATAGCTGGAGATATTCCCGGAACCCTTCACCTGACGGGCACCCCGTTAAAACCCGATTTCCTGCTGCAGACCGACTTAAGTACCACCACCTTGCAGCTGGGAGAGCTGTTCAACAAGCGGCCAACAGACCAAATCGGGCTTCAGCTTCGTGGGAGCTTGGCCAACAAGCGACTGCAATTGGACCAAGTCTCTCTCAAACTAAATGACCTCAACATAGTTGGAACAGGTTACTTCCAACAACTCGAAGATACACATGAATACAGCTTTGCTGCAGAACCGATCAACCTGGACAAACTCAAACCTTTTTCACCCCTGTTGCAAGAACTCCAGATCCGGGGTGAAGTTGAACCCGCCGTTACCCAGCAACAAACGGGGTTGCAAGGAACCTTAAATCTCAAAAATGTCGGTGTCCACCTCATCTCTGTTATTGCTGACCTGAATAATGTGACCGGTGAGATCAACCTTGACCGGCATGGTTTCACCTTTCACAACCTTAAAGCATCTCTGGGACAATCAGATTTTACTGTTGATGGGATCTTCAGCGACTGGCAAAAACCACAATTCAATCTGGATCTCAGGGGCGAGAAAGTCCGCGCTCAAGATCTGGTATTTTCAAATCAACAACTCACCCTTTATGATTTGAATGGGCAGCTGCGAATCAACGCTGATGGCATCAGTTTCGCCCCGGTTAACGTTCGGCTCGAAGACGATACCGTGGCAACAGTGACCGGGACAGTGAGCAACTTTAGCGATCCACAAGTCTCCCTTGAGATTCAATCAGAACGGGTCAATGTTTTGGAAATCATCGACTTGTTTGCCAGTCCGGAAAAAGCAGACGATGGCAAAAGGAGCCGTGGTGGCTCCCCACTCCTGATTAAATTCTCCGCCAAACAGGGGACCTTAGGGGGTCTGAATTTCAAAAACGCTGAAGGCTTGATCAAAGGGGATAACAATCGCCTCACTATTTTCCCCCTCAAGTTTAATAACGGCGCTGGTTGGTGCCAGACTCGGATAGAACTTAACTATGGGGGAGGAACGGCGCCTTTAAAAATATCTGGCCATGCTGAAGAGATCAATGCCTCAGTTCTGCACCAAGATCTGTTCGACAGGCAGGGGCTTGTCACGGGTCACCTGAAAGGGGATTTTTACCTCGAAGGGAATCCCGGCAACGATCGTTTCTGGCAAGAGGCAAAGGGAGGGATACATGCACAGATCAGCGATGGCACGCTGAGAAAATTTCATGGCCTGGCAAAAGTCTTTTCTTTGCTGAATGTCTCACAGATTTTTGCCGGCAAACTACCCGATATGGATAAAGAAGGGATGCCCTTCACCTTACTGGAAGGCAGCGTTCAGCTCGGTGCCGGCAAAGCCACAACAAAAGATTTAAAAATTACCAGCGAGGCGATGAACCTCTCTGCGGTAGGAACACACAATCTTAATGACGACACACTCGACTTTACCCTTGGAGTGATGCCGTTACGCACTGTCGATAAAGTCATCACCTCAATTCCAATTGCCGGATGGTTGCTGGCAGGAAAGAATAAAGCACTGATCACGGCCCACTTTAAAATTGAGGGAACCAGTGAAAAACCCAAGGTGACGGCAATACCAATTGGTTCGGTGTCAGACACCGTTTTTGGCATCTTCAAACGGACGCTGGGTCTTCCAGCAAAGCTGGTTAAGGATGTCGGAACGATATTCGAAAAAGAACCGGAGAAAAAAGTAGAGCCATAAAACGTTAGCGTTTATCGCCAACGTAAACCGTCGCAATGCCAAAAGTCTGATCAACGTATTGCAACCGCTGAAAACCAGTCTCGCCCATCATGTGTGAAAATTCTTCCTGACTAGGAAATTCAATGACCGAATCGGGAAGGTACTGATAGGCACTGCGCTTGGAGATTAATCCTCCGAGAGTTGGTAGAATTTTTTGAAAATAAAAATAGTAAATTTTACGAAACAATTGACTGCGGGGATTGGAAAACTCAAGGATCACAGCACGACCACCCGGCTTAAGCACCCGGTACATTTCGTTCAAACCAACCTGGCGGTCGACAACATTGCGAATTCCAAAAGCAATCGTGATCCCGTCAAAACATTCATCAGGATGAGGTATCTCCTCGCAGGGAGCATTAACCAGCATAATCCGCTCACCATAAGGGGATTTTTGCAACTTTGATTTACCCTGTACCAACATTCCCTGAGTGAAATCTTCACCGACAATGGTCACAGAAGGATCGGTCTGTTTGGCAACTTCGAGAGCTACGTCGCAGGTTCCGGTGGCGATATCAAGAACTCGCCCATTTTTCGGAATGCTCAACTGGCTGACAGCAAAACGGCGCCAGCGTCGATCGATACCAAAAGAGAGTAGCCGATTAAGAAGATCGTAACGGTAAGCGATATCGTCAAACATCTGCCGAACACCGCGCCCTTTGTCAGACAA
>JAQIBX010000124.1 GCA_027858895.1 Desulfuromusa sp.
ACTAGGGCAAAACTTGCGCAACCAAATTCAGCAATGGCCCGGGATAAATCCCCAGGGCCAGAATAGCGATAAAACACCCGGCAAGTAAAAAGTATTCGCTGTACGAGCCGGAACGCAACTGATAGGCACTGCGATCCTGCATAAACAGAACGATGATCGGTCGCAGATAATAATAAACCGAAACCAGTGAGACAAAAACCCCAATCACGGCCAGTTCCGGGTAGCCGTTGCGCAGTGCCGCCTGAAACAGGCCAAACTTAGCAAAAAAACCGGCCAGAGGAGGAATACCAGCGAGTGAGAACATAAAAGCAGCCAGGACAATAGAACGGCGTGGATGAAGGTATCCAAGTCCACGCAGGTCGTCGTAATCCTGAATCTCTCCGGTTTCCAGAGCAAAGGAAGTGATAACACCGAAAGCCCCGAAAGTAGCCAGGCAGTAAACCACCAGATAAAAAAGCAGCGCCTGCCCACCATCGGCACCACCGACCAACAGAGCAATTAATAAATAACCCATGTGAACAATCGAGGAATAAGCCAGCATCCGCTTCAGGTTGGTCTGTGGCAAGGCCGCAAAAGTCCCAGCCAACATGGTAATAATAGCCAGCAACCAGAGGACATTTTTGATTTCACTAGCGGCATCACCCATGAATGCCAGCAAGGGCAACAACGCCGTCAGCACAGCCCCTTTTGCAGCAGTAGCCAGCAAGCCGCTGATTGGTGCCGGAGACCCCTGATAAACATCAGGTGTCCACAGGTGAAAAGGGACCAGTGAAATTTTGAACCCGATTGCTACCAATAACATCGCCCAACCAGCCAGGCCGATCGGCCGAAGAACACCATCAACCTGCAATCCGGAAAGAGCTTCAAGCATATGAAAACTGCCTGATGCTGTATAAATCAGAGCGATTCCAAAAGTCAGAAACCCCGTTGCAACCGCTCCGAAAACCAGATATTTCAACCCGGCTTCGGCACCACGATTATCGGTTCGGTTGAAAGCAATCAGGACATAGAGCACCAGAGTAAAGGCTTCCAGGCCAAGGAACAGGCCGATCAATGAAGTTGCCGCCGAAAGCAGACTCATCCCGGCACCGGCAAACAGCAGCAAGGCGGCATATTCCCCCCCGCCGAAACGGTGCAGATCCGCATAACGACAAGAGAGCAGCAGCGTTGCCGCAATAATCAGCGACCAGAGCACGGTACAGAAACGAGCATAGAGAGAGGTTGAGTACATTCCGGCAACTTCGGCCAGAGGGGGCTCCATAACTCCAGCGGCCAATGCGGCAAACAAAGCTAGAAACATTCCAACAATTAGCCAGAGGCGTCGATTCTGTACCCAGGCTCCAAGTAGCAGAACGGTTGTCCCACCAAGAGCCAAAATCAGTTGTGGCAGGAGCGATTGCAAGTCGAGCAGACTCATGGCTGCCCTCCCTGACGAAGCAGTAAACTGATCGGTTCACGCAATGGATCAAGAATCGGCTGCGGGTAACAGCCGAGCCAAACCACCAGAACAGCCAGAGGGATCAGGATCAACCATTCGCGGCTGATAAGATCCTGCTTATCAAATGGCTCACAGCATGGTCCCCAGATTGTTTCTTGAACCATGCGCAACATGTACATGGCGGAAAACAGAACCCCAGCAACGGCAATCGCCGCCCAAACAGCATGGCTTTTGAACGTCCCGATCAGGATCAGGATTTCCCCAGCAAAGTTAGCCAATCCTGGCAGCCCCAACGAAGCCATGCAGAACAGCAGAAAAAACGCTGACATATTCGGCTGGCTCTTCCATAGGCCGCCAAGCTGTGATATTTCACGGGTTCCGGTACGCCTTTGTATCATCGCAATGATGACGAACAGAGCCCCGGTAGTCACCCCATGATTGATCATCAGCAACAGACTCCCTTCCCAAGCAGTCTGGTTCCAGGCCGCCAGTCCAAGAATGACAAATCCAAGGTGTGAGATGGATGAATAAGCGACAATCCGCTTGATATCAGTCTGCAGATAAGCAATCCAGGCGGCGTAGAAAAGTCCGATCAGGGCTAGTACTGCCAGTATTGGCAGTGATTTTTCCGCTGCCGATGGAAACAGTGGAAAGGCGAACCGGATCATCCCATAGACCCCGGTTTTCATCAGCAATCCGGCCAGGTCGACTGATCCCGCTACCGGGGCCTCGGTATGGGCATCCGGCAACCAGCTGTGGAAGGGGAAAAGTGGAACTTTGATGGCAAAGGCAGCCATAAAGCAAAGGTAAAAAAGCATTTCCTGCCCGAAGCTCAGGTCGGTCTGTTTTAGCGCTTCCAGAGCAAAGGTGTAAGTTCCGGTCTGCTCACCGTGCAGCAGGAAAAGACTGATCACAGCCAACAACAAGCAGAGGCTCCCACCCAGAGTAAAGAGAAAAAACTTGACCGCCGCATAAACCCGCCGTTTATAACCCCAGACGCCGATCAGGAAAAACATCGGAATCAGCATCAGCTCCCAGAACAGGTAGAACAGCACCAGATCCAGCGCCAGGAAAACCCCGATAATTCCTGTTTCCAGGATCAGAATTAACGCAAAAAACAGACCTGGAGATTTTTCCTGATCCCAGGAAATCAGCACCGCAACAAGCTGCAAAAAAGCTGTCAGGACAATCAGCAGCAGCGATATACCATCCATTCCCAGAGTATAACGAATGCCGAAAGGTTCAATCCAGCTGTAATCCTCAAATAGCATCCAGCCTGCAGAACGTTCCAGAGAAAAAGCCAGCAGGAGACTGAGAGCAAAAACCACCGTTGTTGTCCCCAGGGCCAGCCATCGACCAGCCTGCGGCGATTTGTACCCAACCAGACACAACAGGGTTCCGACCAGCGGTAACCACAGCAGTAAACTCAAAACAGGAAATTGTGTAAAAGTATCAGCTGTCATCTTTTCAATATGCCTATCACGCCACTGCTCTCAGTAAGAACCATCCCATAATCAGCAACAGACCCCAGATAAACCCTTGTAGATAATTGGAAATTTGACCGTTAGTCATCTTCCGCAGCGCTTGCCCCCAACTGATGCAGGTGCGGGCAAACCCTTCGATAAGACCATCCACCAAGCCCACCTCCACACCCTGCCAGCAGAAACGGCAAAGCCCTCTGAATGGGCGGATCAACAACCGGTCATAGAAAGCGTCAAATTGCCATCCGGCCAACAAAAATGCCGAAATCAATCCGCTTTCACGGCGAACAAATTTCCGATAACGCAGATGAGCAATCAACCAGCCGAAAACAAACACGCCGACAGCCGTTCCACTTAACAGGTATTCGCTGTTAAGTGACAGGTGCAAAACGTCTGTATCGGTGTTCAACCAGCCCGACAACCAGGAATACCCGCCGAACAAATGTGGCAGATTCAACAACCCACCAAACAGTCCAAAAAGAGCCAGCGGCAACAGCGGCCACTTCATCAGGCCGGGCAGATCATCGGGTAATTCCTCGCCACGAAAATCACCCGCAAACACCAGGTATCCGAGCCGAAAACTGTACAGGGAGGTGATTCCTGCCGTGACAATGCCGATGACATAGATGGCCTGATGAAAAAGGTCACCCTTGGCAAAAGCGGTTGCCAGAATCAGATCCTTGGAAAAAAAACCGCCAGTTAATGGCGCTCCAGCCAGACAGAGCAGACCCACCATAAATAACCCGGCAACTAATTTAGAGCGCTGCCGCATCCCGCCCATCAGATAAATATCGTTTTCATGTCCAGCCAGATTGATCACACATCCTGCCGCCATAAACAGTAAGGATTTAAAAAATGCGTGGGTCAGTAGATGAAACATGGCCGCTGAAACACTGCCGACGCCAACGGCCAAAAACATATAGCCAACCTGACTCATGGTTGAATAGGCAAGCACCCGCTTGATTTCCCGCTGAGCCAGAGCACATGTGGCCGCATACAGTGCAGTCAACACCCCAACCAACGCGATCACCCCCATGGCAATGGGAGACAGGGAGACGAGTGGGAACATCCGGCACAACAGGTACACCCCAGCCGTAACCATAGTGGCTGCATGGATCAGCGCAGAAACAGGAGTCGGTCCAGCCATGGCATCCGGTAGCCAGGTCATCAGCGGCAGCTGGGCACTTTTGCCACAAGCTCCGCCAAGCAACAGTAGAGAAATAATGGTAATGGTGGTTGGATCAAGTCCGGCAACCTGACCGTTGATTGCTTCGATACCAATGGTGCCGAATAATGCGAACAACCAGAGCAAACCGACCGTGAAGAACAGATCACCAATCCGGGTAACGATAAATGCCTTACGCCCGGCAGCCGCATTTTCAGTGTTCCGGTACCAGAACCCGATCAACCCGTAGGAACAGAAACCAACCCCTTCCCAACCGAGAAACATCAATAACAGATTATCCGCCAGGACAATCGTCAACATGGCGAAAACAAACAGGTTCAACAGAGCAAAGAAACGCGTCTGATCGGAATCATCCTGCATATAACCGGCAGCATAGAGATGGATCAAGCTGGCAACCCCGGTCACCATTAATGCCATTATGGCTGCCAGAGGATCGAGCAACAAACCGACATCGGCCTGAAAGCTCCCGCTGGACAACCAGGTAAACAAGGTCACCCGCAAACCATCACCAGAGGCTGAGGACAAACAACCAAGACACGCAAGGAAGCTTCCGATAACTGCACCATTGGCGACAATCACCGGCATGGGCTTAGGCAGATGGTTGCCGAAACAGGCGTTGATGATGCCACCTAACAGCGGAAGCAGTAATGTCAGAGTCAACAATAAAATCATCAGCCCCTCATCTCATCAAAATCACGGATATCAACACTGTTTTTACACCGTTGCAGATAGACAACCATCGCCAGGGAAATCGATACTTCCGCCGACGTCATTGCCATCAGGAAAAGCACCATGATCTGACCATCAATCTGCTGCCAGAAGGCCGAAGCTCCGACCAGAGTCAGGCCGACAGCATTGAGCATAATTTCCACCCCGATCAAAATCATAATCAGGTTGCGATGCGCCAAGACACAGACCAGCCCCAGCAGGAACAGAATTGTGGAAAGAATCAGCAGATGCTCCATCGGGACGATCATGAGGAGCCCTCCCGCTGGCTTTTCTTCTGTTCCAGTCTGCCGACATAAAAAGCTCCGACAGCGGCAAACAATAACTGGAATGAGACAATTTCAATTGCCAGAGCATATTCCTTGAACAGGGCATAACCGAAATCACGCGGGGAAGCGTGCCAGCGTGGCAACCCTTCCGCAATAACCGGGTCCAACCCGGTCAACAACAGAGTACAACTCGCCAGCGCTATCGCCAGAATAAAAATTGGTACCCATTGAGCCCAACCCGGCGCAGAGCGTACCGGATCGGATGAAGGGGAAATCTCAAGCATCATGATGATAAACAGGAACAGCACCATGATCGCCCCGGCATAGATAATCACCTCCCATGCAGCGATCATGGGTGCTCCGAGCAAATAGAAAATTAACGCCAGAGCAAAAAAGCTGTTAACCAGATAGATCACCGCGTGCACCGGATTCCGCTGGATAATCGCCAGCAATGTGGCAACCACAGTGATCGCTCCAAGGATATAGAACAGCAGGGTTGCCGTCATGGCAGCAGGTCCTTTACATCGACCGGTTCTGACTCGGTTGAATTTGTACCACGGGGAGCGGCGACTCCGATTCCCGCCTGTCGGTAAAAATTGTATTCAGAATTATGGCCGCAATGATCAACCAGCAGGTCTTCTTTTTCATAAACCAGTTTTAACGGATCGCGGCCCGCCAGTTCAAAATCTCCTGTCACCTGAATTGCCAGGGTCGGACAAGCTTCGGTGCAGAGCCCACAAAAGATACAACGGGTAAAGTTGATCCGGAACCATGCCGCATAGCGCCGGCCATCTTCTGCTTCGACGGCCTGCATGGAGATACAATCGACCGGGCAGGCCGCACTGCAGAGATGACAAGCAACACAACGCTCATTCCCATCCGGATCGCGGCTCAGGATCAAACGGGCCCGATAACGCGGCGACAGTTGCTGCTTCTGTTCCGGATACTGAACCGTGACCGGCTTGCGGAGCATATTCCGCAGGGTAATCCAGAACGGTTGTACAGTTCCCCGTAAATCTCGCCAGATATGCATCGCTTAACCCATTCCCAACAATATCGCACCAGTAACCAGAACATTGAGTAAAGATATCGGCAGCAGAACCTTCCAGCCAAAATGCATCAATTGATCATAGCGCAAACGTGGCATGCTACCGCGCACCCAGATAAAGAAGCCGCAGATGGCTAACACCTTGACTGAAAACCAGATCACCCCAGGCAACCAAGGGCCATGCCAGCCACCGAGAAACAAGACTGTCACCATGGAGCCGAGGATAATCAGGTTGATATACTCACCGACAAAAAACAGACCGAAACGCATCCCTGAATATTCAGTATGAAATCCGGCAACCAGTTCATTTTCCGCCTCCGGCAGGTCAAAGGGGATTCGTTTGCTTTCCGCCAGGATACTGATCAGGAAAATCATGAAAGCCACGGGATTGAGTAAAATATAGGGAATCTTCTCCTGAGCCATGACGATTTCGGTCAAGGAGAAGGAACGAGCCATCATCACGACCGGCACAATCGCCAGCCCCATTGACAGTTCGTAGCTAATCAGCTGTGACAGCCCGCGGATACTGCCAAGCAGAGCATATTTTGAATTGGATGCCCAACCACCAAGGGCGATGCCGTAGACCGCTAAAGATGAGAAGGCGAGAAAATACAGAACTCCGACGTTCAGATCGATGACGACCAGCGGAACCGTTTTGCCGAACAACTCGAGCGGCGGACCAAAGGGAATCACCGCAAAAGTCAAAAGTGCCGTCACTGCTGAAATCCCGGGAGCCAGCAGAAACAACCATTTGTCTGCCCTTGCCGGAAGAAAATCTTCCTTGGTCAGTAACTTGATCAGGTCGGCCAGTGGCTGCATCAGCCCGAACAGACCAACTCGATTCGGCCCGTAGCGAAGCTGCATCCGTGCTAGCAACTTCCTTTCAGCCAACACCAGGTAGGCTGCCAGAGTCAGAATAACGCCGAAGATAACACCCAGCTTGGCAAGGATTAGAACCAAGGTAAGCAAAGGATCACTCATGGCTCACCTCGCGACTGACTTCACAATAGCTGATACCTGCACCGGGAACTAAAGACGCCAACGCAGCACTGTTTTCAACCAGAGCACAACCTGCCGCAAGCTGCGGGTGGCAGATCATTGGCAGACAAAAACTACCCGTTTCAGTATCGAGAATAACCTTGTCACCTTCCTGCAGTCCCCGCTCCGCTGCGTCCTGGGAGTTCATCATCACCCAAGCAGAGGAAAATCGCGGTTCCAATTTATCAGAGTAGCGACTGAGAAGATCGCTGCCATAACGGGCAGGCGAGACGATCAGCTGCAAGGTACCCACCGGTTGCTCAGGTAAATCGATATTGACGACATTCCGCGCAGCGGCATCCGCCACCCTGACACCAGCATCCGAGGGAGTCAGTCCGGTCAAGCCTGCCAGACGGGGAAAATCCGCTACCATTTGCTGATGCAATTCAACGAGGGATGAATCATCTTTTAATAAAATCTGCAATATACGACTGGCTGACAATGGATCACTTCCCGGGCTCACGGTCGAAAATTCACGCGGGGGATGACCGCCATCTTCGGCTACACTGATCGGCAGCCCCGGTTCCAACACACCAGCATAGCTGCGCAAACGCCCTTCGTTATTAATAAAAGTCCCGTCCGATTCCACAGGAGTCCGGGTGGGGATAAAAAGATTTGCATGCACGCTCAAAGGAGTCGGCAGATAGTCAAGCACAACCAGTTTATCCAATTTCGTCAGAGCCACAGAAAACCGGTCACTTTCAGGCGCTTCGAGAAGCGGATCGGATTCCAGACACACCAGCATTTTAACCCGCCCGGTTTCAAGGCGAGTTAACAGATCATCCTGCTCCGGCAAGCTCAATAGCGCTGCACCAAAACTATTGGGATTACTGAGCAGGGGGTAGATCAGACAGGGGCGTTGATCGTTTGACAGCTCCAGCGACATTTTTTTCAACCGTTGCAGACCCTCGACACCAAGCAGGTCTGCTCCCCCGACCAGAATGGGGCTTTCCGCATGCTGCAACAACTCACGCACATGCTGACCGTCACTGCCTCCAGCGGTGAGAAAATCGAGTAACGCCAGCGGACTCAGTGCTTGATGATCAAATTCGCAGGGCAGTTCAACCGGGCGTGGATCGTACACTATCACCTGTCCGCCGCTTCGGACTACTTGGCGCAGGGCAACAGCCAGCATCGGCGCTTCAGCCAAAGGATCGGCCCCAGCCACCAGAACCAGATCGCTGCCACGCACCTGCTCCAGGCTCGCCAGTCGGTCGGAAAGGTCAAAAGCAACCACCTGGGCAGCCTGATGCCGCGGTCCATGAGCAGCAAGCACCGGCTCTCGACAACCCAATTTTTTCGCCCATTGCTGCAGTAACCAGTTGGCCTCAAGCGATGTCCGCTCCGAACCCAGCAACAACACAGCTTCTGGACCATGTTGTTCTATCAGTCCACGCGCTTCAACATCCAGTTGACGCAAAGCCTCATCCATCCCGATCAACTGCTCATTGTTGCGAGCCTGACGCGGTCGTTCGGGATGATTGACGTAGCCGCTGCCAAAACGTCCCCGATCACAGATAAAGAATCCGTTGACCAGTTGATTTTCACCACTACGCACCCGCTGTAATTCATGAAAACGGCCACCGGGAATGGTCGCACAGCCGAGCGAACAATGTGGACAGACGGATGGAGCTTCCTGCAGGTCCCAGTAGCGGGATTTAAAACGGTAGGTTTTATCGGTCAAAACCCCGGTCGGGCAAACATCGACAATATTCCCGGAAAAATCACTTTCCAGCGTTCCATCCTGAAAACGGCCGAAGAAAACCCGGTTCCGCGAACCCATCACCCCGAAATCACGCCCGCCACAATAATCCTGATAAGTACGCACGCACCGATAGCACTGAATGCAGCGGTTCATTTCCTGGGCGACAAAAGGCCCGAGATCCTGATTATTATAGGTCCGCTTTTGTCCAGCGTAACGACGTACTCCATGCCCACTGGCGATGGTCATTTCCTGTAGCTGACACTCGCCACCTTCATCACAGACCGGGCAATCGTGAGGGTGGTTCAACATCAACCACTCGCCAACCCGATCCCGGAATGTCGTTGACTGCTCATCATCGGTTGTCACCACCATCCCGTCTTCCGCAGGGATCAGGCAGGACATTTTCAAACCCTTACTACTGCCTTCTTGAACCGTCACTGCGCACATTCGACAAGCTCCAACAGCCCCAAGCTCCTTATGATAACAGAAATGAGGAACCTGAATCCCCAGCTCCTCAGCCGCCTCAAGAACCGTCTTCCCTTCTGGGACTGTGATTTTCTGATTGTCGATTGTCAGTGTCGGCATAAAACCATCTATTTCCTAAAAGGACAGCAACCCTTTTCAATATGATCAACGATCTCTTGTTCAAAATGCGTCAATAATCCGGCAACTGGTCCCATGGCACCTTCTGCCAGAGCACAGAAGCTCTTCCCGGAAATATTCTTCAGTTGATCCTTCAGCATCTCCAGGTGTTCCGGTGTTCCCTTGCCGGAATCAATCATCTCCAACAACCAGCGCACCATGGTCAAACCATCCCGGCACGGGGTGCACCAACCACAACTTTCGCGAGCAAAAAACCGAATCAAATTCAAGGTTACAGCAACCATACAGGTTCGATCATCAAAAACCGTCACTCCGGCGGTACCGAAGCGGCTACCAACCGCCGCCAAACTATCGAAATCGAGAGCGACATCCATGTGCTCAGCAGTCAAATACGGAGTTGAGGCCCCCCCAGGGAGACAGGCTTTGAATGTGTGATTATGCAAAACTCCCTTGCCGTAATTTTCAACTACTTCGCGTAACGGAATCCCCACCGGCAATTCAAAGCATTCGGTACAGTTCAGGTGACCTGACAAGCCAAACAGCTTGGTTCCCGAGCCATCGGGGGTCAAAGCCAGGTCAAGAAACCACTCAGCTCCACCGTTGATGATATGGGGGATATTGGCGATCGTTTCAACATTATTGACTGTCGTCGGGCGGCCGAACAGCCCGCGGGTCGCCGGAAAAGGCGGTTTTAAACGCGGATTGGGTCGTTTCCCTTCCAATCCGTTCAACAGTGCAGTTTCTTCACCTAAAATATAGCGCCCAGCACTGCCATGGACATGCAGTTCAAAGTCAAAACCACTGCCAAGGATATTCTTGCCGATGTAGCCCGCTTCTGTCGCTTCAACAACCGCCCGGCGCAGATGTTCCGCCTGCTTTTCATAGGCATAACGAATGAAAATATAACCGATATCTGTTTGCAGGGCAAAGGCAGATACGATCATCCCCTCGACCAACTGATGTGGATCGGCCATCAGCAATTCGCCATCCTTATAGGTTCCTGGCTCCATCTCGTCGCAGTTGCAAACCAGATACTTCGGACCTGGCGCATCGGAAGGGAAGAATGTCCACTTCACTCCGGTCGGAAAACCCGCACCACCCCGTCCGCGCAAAGCGGCAGCTTTTACCAGTTCCCGGAGCTCTTGTGGAGTCATTTGGCGGAACGCCTTCTCCAGAGCCTGATAACCGCCGGTGGCCCGGTAGCCATCCATAAAAACCGTTTCACCCGGACGCCGGTTTTTAAACAGCAGTTGCGGAGTCTGACTCACGCTTGGACCTCCTGGCGCAGATCGGCAAGCAACCTATCGACTTTGTCCGGAGTCAGCTCACCATAAAAGTTGTGATCAATCATCACTCCCGGTGCCCGACCGCAGCCTCCCAGACAGCAGGACGGCAGCAGAGTGAACATGCCATCTTCGGTCGTCTGCCCGAATTCAATTCCGAGTTGTTGCTGAAAATAAGCAGCAACCCCCTCGCCACCACGGGTCCAGCAGCAGATCGAATCACAGATATGGATCGGAAAACGGCCGACCGGCCGGCGGAAAATTTTGTCGTAGAAGGTGGCGATCTCCTCAACTTCCAGCGGCGTCAGTCCAAGGATGGTGGCCGTCAACTCAATTCCCTCATCTGGCACCCAACCATGATTTTTCTGGATCGCCCGCAGGATATCAATGATCAGTTCTCGCGGATGTTCAAGCTCTCTGGCATGGTGAATGAATTCGGCTATCTGATTCTCTTCCAGCAAACCGACCGGTTTTGTCTTTTCAATGCTATCCATAGTCTTAAAATGACCTTATTATGTTCATATATTCACAATGTTCATTTCCAATAAACAAATTTTTTTCAAGGGCCGAGCAAAAGCAACCAGATACGGGGCTTGCGCAGAGTCCGATCCACAGGCGTAGCGATAGCTACGTCGAGGAATCGGATTCAAGCATAACGAAGTAGCTGGTTGTTTTTCATCGGTCCTTCCCACTCACCGGTCCAGATCAGCTAGGACGAAGTCTATCGACCCCAGCACAGCAATCAAATCCGCAATCAACAACCCTTTGCTCATCAAGGGAACAGCCTGCATGTGGGGGAAAGATGGGGTCCGGATTCGGCAGCGATAAGCACTGCTGCCACCGTCACTCACCAGGTAATAACCACACTCCCCTTTACTCGATTCCGTTGCCCGATAACATTCACCGCGGGGCGCAGTAATACCGCTGCTGACATTGACAAAATGGTGAATCAAGCTCTCAATGTCGTGTAAACCATCCTGCCGTTGCGGGTAGGCGTAACGGTAATCGTCCGACATCCAGCGCCCACCCGGCATTTCCTGTGCCGCCTGTTGAATAATCCGTAGCGATTGGCGCAGCTCTTCCAACCGAACCTGATAACGGGCAAAGCTGTCACCACCGGTTGCGGTGACGACATTAAAATCAAATTTTTCATAACCCGCATAAGGCATACTGCGACGCAAATCCCAGGCAAATCCGCAGGCACGTAGATTCGGGCCGGAAAAGCCCCAATCCAGTGCATCTTCGAGGTTGACCGTTCCAACCCCTTCCGTCCGCATCCGGAATATCGGTCCATCCGTCAGCATCTTATCAAGGTCGTTGATCCTTTTAGCAAAATCCCTGGTAAACGCATCGACACGCTGCTTCCAACCCTCGGGCAAATCAAGCGGCAGACCACCAATGCGGAACCAGGATGGGTGCATCCGACCACCGGTAATCATTTCTACAATATCAAAAATCTTTTCGCGGGATTCGAAACAGTAGAAAACCGGGGTCATCGCTCCGACATCGTGAGCAAAAGTACCTAACCAGACCAGATGGCTGGCAATCCGGAACAATTCACAGAGCATCACCCGGGCATACTCGGCGCGTGGTGGCACCTGAACCCCAAGCATAGTTTCCAGTGGATAGAGATAAGCCAGATTATTCTGCACCCCGGAAAGATAGTCGATCCGATCGGTGTAGGGAATAAATTGCGCCCAATGCTGACGTTCCCCGATCTTTTCGGCACCGCGATGGTGGTAGCCAAGATCGATATCGATATCGGAGATTTCCTCACCATGCATCCGCAGAATCAAGCGCAGAACGCCATGGGTTCCAGGATGATGTGGACCAAGGTTGAGAACCATACTGCCGTCATCGGCTCCAGCCAGCGGAACCAACTGATCCCCTTCAAGGGGGATGTAATCCATAGCTGCCTTGACCGTAAAGGGTTCCATTTCCGTCGCCCGTGACGGATGCTCCTTACGCAATGGATGCCCCGGCCAGTTTTCCGGCATCAGGATTCGGCGCAGATCAGCATGGTCACTGAATTTGATCCCGAACATGTCGTAAACTTCCCGCTCATACCAACCAGCGGAAGGCCAGACATTGGTGATACTGGGAGCTTGTGGATATTCCCCACTCAGCGGCACCTTAATCCGCAGGTAACCGGGCACGGAAAAATTCAGCAGATGATACACCAAGGTAAACTGTTGATCGGGTTGTTGCTGACGATGGCGCTCATCAACTGCGGTTAAGTCTTCCAGACGTTGGTAACGGGAGGTAGTTTCGTGCTTGAGAAACTGCATCAGGTCCGGCAACAACTGCGGCGGACAGACCAGCACCGGCATATCTGCTGCCAGCGGATCATGCGTCACCTGGCCAGCAAAGCGCTCCTGCACCTCGCGGTAAAGCTGTTCGGTATTATCAGGAAAGACCTGCTTCGGTTGCGGCGGTCGCCAACTGTTGTGGCTGCGGGTATTGGAAAAACTCGGTGGCTGTTGAGCTGTTCCACGCAGCGGACTATTTCCGTACCCCGGGCCACGCGGATCGCGACTTTTTGTGACGCCATCGATCAACGCTGGAACAATTGTCCCTTCGCTGCCCCCCTGCATACCGAACACCTTGCGCGTCGGTTGTTCTTCAGCGGCAATTTTCTTCTGCAGTTCGAGGATTCCCTGTAAAAAAGCTTCGGGACGTGGCGGACAGCCGGGGATATAGATATCAACCGGCAGGATCTGGTTGACACCTTGGATGACACTGTAGACATCATACATGCCGCCCGAGTTGGCACAGCTGCCCATCGCCATCACCCATTTAGGATTGGGCATCTGCTCATACAGGCGCAGAATTGAAGCTCCCATCTTCTTGAACGGAGTTCCTGAAATAATCATCAGATCGGCTTGGCGCGGCGTTCCACGCAATACCTCGGCACCGAACCGGGCGAGATCAAAACGGGGAGTCATGCTGGCCATCATCTCGACAAAACAGCAGGACAACCCGAAGAACATCGGCCAGAGACTGTTCTTGCGTCCCCAGTTGATCAGGTCATCGGCCCGCGTCAGCAGCACGCCCTGCGGCAGCTTTTCACTCATCCAGTTTTCCTCCGCTGATCACGGGAATTTTGCGAACCCCACTCCAGGCCGCCTACCTTCCACAGATAAAGTAATCCGAGAAACAGGATAACGATAAAAAAAGTGATTTGCCAGAATCCGGCCCAACCGAGCAAGTCATAGGCAACTGCCCAGGAAACAACAAAAATCGCCTCGACGTCGAAAACGATAAAAAAGATCGCAACCAGATAGAAAGGGACCGGCTCACGCAACCGCGCATCACTGCTTGGTAGAATGGCAGATTCGTAGGGACTATCTTTAGTGACAGAATGAGTTCGATGCCCCAGCACCCTGGTAAGAATCAGCAACAACAGAATCAGGCCAATCGCAATCAAAGCATAAAGGCCAAGAGATATCAGCCCCTCAAAGCTTGGAGGGCAGTTAGATGTAGGTTCAGAAGAGGACAACATGAAAATCCCAAGAGTAATAAAAACAGTGGCAAAGATTTTCGAACGAGCCAAACATTACCATACTTATCCCCAATTAGAGAAATAGGTTCGAGAAAATACTAGCCGCTCGTTCTAAATGTGTTTACTCAATATTATCAGAAGCTTTTAAAATTTCAAAACGCGCCAGTTCGTCGCAGCGCTCATTCTCAAGATGCCCCGCATGCCCCTTCACCCAGACCCAGTCAACCTGATGAGGTTTAACCAGTTCCAGCAATCGCTCCCAGAGGTCACGATTGGCAACCTCAGTTTTTTTCGAATTTTTCCATCCCTTGCTCTGCCAGCCCTCAATCCACTCCGTCATTCCCTTGACCAGATACTGCGAATCAGTGGTTAACCGTACCCGGCAGGGCCGGGTAAGGGCCTCTAACCCCGCAATGGCTCCGAGCATCTCCATTCGGTTGTTGGTTGTTTCAGCAGCATAGCCAGACAACTCTTTCTCGTGCTTCCCATGGCGGAGAATTGTACCATAACCACCGGGGCCGGGATTACCGGAACATGCTCCATCAGAAAAGATTTCAACTAATATCGATTGTTTGGTCATGGGAAATATCCTCGGATGGCGAGCAGAATAGCATAAATTGGCGCGCCCGCAAAAAATTGTAGAGCAGCAAGCAAAAACAAATAAGAAAAGCCCTCCCACATACGCGGAAGGGCTTTTCTTGTTTTGGCGTCCCCAGGGGGATTCGAACCCCCGTCGCCGCCGTGAAAGGGCGGTGTCCTGGGCCAGGCTAGACGATAGGGACTTAAAACTTCAAGTCCCTGCAGAAATTGAATCCGCAGGATGTTACTTATCTTTCAATAAACCACGCCGAGACGTGGAAGCATTTATTACCCTAAAACACTATAAAGTTGCAAGCAGAAACAATAGCCAATATCAGGTTATGGTATTAATGGTTAAATCTATTCTTCCATTTCAACACAAACCATATTCCGTCCCCGGTGTTTTGCCTGGTAAAGAAGATTATCAGCGCGTTGCAATGCACTGATTAAGTCTTCATCCGGGCGGCGGACAATCACACCTGAACTAATACTGAATTTATGATTTTCCATTGCCCCTGCAAATGACATATTGGCAACTGCTTTGCGAATCCGCTCAGCAATCTCTTTTATCCATTCAATTGGCTCAGAAGCAACGAATACAGCAAATTCCTCCCCACCGAGTCGTATCTGAATGTCACTATCCCGAGTCTCCCTTAAGATGATCCAGGCAACTTCTTGAAGAACCTGATCTCCAGCCTGATGCCCAAAGGTATCATTCACCAGCTTAAAATGATCGATATCCAGAGAGATCAGCCCAACCGTTGAATGCGGGTCACGATCATTGATAGCGAAAAGGCGCTGCACTGACTCGCGCATATAGAGACGAGTATACAGATTGGTCAGCGGATCACGAATTGACTGTTCGTAAAATTTCTGCCGCTCCTGCTCTAAAGAACGATGGATTAACTCACGCTCAACGGCAACACCCAGCGGGACTGATAATTGACGTAAAATTTCGACCACTTCATCTTCTGGTGAGACTTGAGAAGAGAGATAAAAGACCGCAATAGATTTAACAACCTTTGTTTCTGGATCAAATAATGGGGCAGTCAACCGACACACAGAGTCTGTTTCTCCACAAGAGACTCCACAGTAATATGCAACGTGACTGCCATAAATCTCCAACCAATGACTAAAACTGCCCCCAATTAGTCCATCAAATTCCTCTGGGAGGAAGGTTTCAATCGGCCGAAACATCGACTCGGAACTCAACAAAAGACAGGGGACATCCCCTTCCAAGGCATAAAACTCAAGCTTGGTTACCGGAATAACTTCACTGATCTGAGTCAGGCATTTTTCGGCAATTTCCCTGAAGGCCCTATAGACAGCCATTGATTCCATAAACTTATGCAAAATCCGATTGAGCTTGGTTAACTTCAAAACATCTGTACTCGTTTGGGTCAGTAAATAAAGTCCGCAGTCTATATCCTTCAACTGGGTGAACATAAAGGAGATCAGTTTTTCAGGGATAATCGAACCATGTTGGGGTGCGATCATTTTAGCAGGATATTTCTCAAGCTTGGTCAATCCAAGGTAAAGAATGTCCCTTGATGGCATATAGTGTTCATGGAAAGGGCGGATTGCCTCAAAATAAGATTCGTCCTTGGCAACCAGTTGCCACTCTTCAGTGAAACCACCGAACAGATCACTGGAGAAAAGGGTTGCGGTTTGGCAATCAAAAGTACAAAAAGCCCCTGCGAAATGCAAATAAGGGGTCAGGATAAACTCCAGCTTGCACTGACCAATATCCAGCTTCCAACCCTGTTCTTCGATACAAAGAAATTTCAGATCCAACCCATAATGCCTTAATAGGGCAATAGTTCGCCAATGGCTGACGATAACGGCATCATCTCGGTTGACCAATTGATCAATCAAGGGTAATGCAGCAGTAATATCAGGGTCTTGGTGTTGGCAAACAAAATAACGGATGTGACTGAAAGGAATGATCTCTTCAATTTTTCCGAGAGTGTTTTTGAACGTCAATTGAGAACCTGGATCAATCAACACCGATTGATCGCCATTTTCGATCAGATAGACATGACATTGGAAAGGATCTCCGGGCAGCATGTGCCCTACCCACCAGATCCGGTCTGCAATCTGAATGGCCTGATCGGGATTAGAAGCGTCAATATCTCCAGAGAATCTCTTACTACCCACGACTTACTCCTTGACTAACTCCACATAGAATCCGCTCAAAGCGATTGATATTTATCAAAATATCAGCAACTTGAAAACAATCTAACATATTTTTTTTTCATGGTGTCAATGTAATAGCAAGAATCGGGTTGGCGCCTTTGACAACCAGTGGTAATTTTGTGCCAATCATACAAGGAGCCACCTATGCCAGATGATTATCAACGCGTTGCCAATGCCATTCAGTTTCTTAAAGATTCTGCACTTGAACAGCCATCCCTTGATGAAGCGGCGAAGCAAGTCGGGCTGAGTCCCTACCATTTCCAGCG
>JAQIBX010000147.1 GCA_027858895.1 Desulfuromusa sp.
CACCACCCCAAGTATTATCAAATAGCAAAAGATATCTTTAAAAAAATCGAAGACGGAAATATCTCAGCAAACATGTCCACGCTAGTCTTTGCTGAGCTTCTGGTTCCGGCATTCAAATATGGAGAGGATAAGCGTGCAAAAAAAGTAATGCATATCCTCTCTAACTTTCCCAATCTGGAAATCATCCCCCTGACAGCAGAAATTTCGATTGCAGCCGCCCAACTTCGAGCCAGCCACAGCTTACGGACACCAGATGCTATTCATGCAGCAACGGCTATGGAATCAAAAACCAGGGGTATCATCACAAACGATAAGGAATTCCAGAAACTTACATCACCCAATTTTGGAATCTGGCTATTCGACACCTCTGCTTTTACCAACTGACAACGGGACATCGTTAGCCCACCAATCCAGCTTAAAGTCAAGCATAATTTGCCTGCCCCCTTTTTTTTCTTTTGGCCTGTAGCACAGTCTTCCCCGCATAGGTACGCACGGCGGACGCAACGCGAGACAATATGGTACCAGTGGGTGTCCATTAAAGGTGGAAAGGTTGGTGTCCTTTAAATTTCCGTTGCAGGGGGTACAGGATGCACATCCTACTTTGCCAATGGGATGAAAATCTGAATTTCAAGCTTCTCTGCAAGTGCCGCCAGACGTCGATCCATGGTCAGAATGGTGGCATTGGTTCTTCGGGCGAGAACGAGGTAGAGAACATCGCATACCGGATGAAGGTGACGACAGGCCAGAGCAAACGCTTCTATATAGAGTGTGGAACTTGGTTCAAAGCGATCTGGAAGACTGATTATCTGTTCAAGTGCCAGCTCACATCGCGCCATCGGGAGAAGATTGGCTTTGCGGTATTTCCACATGGCGTTACCGACTTCGGCAACATAAAGATCGGGAGCTGCAACGAAAGCTGCCTGCTCCAGCAGCGGAGTAAAGGATTCCGTGCCGGGCATGGCCAAAACAAGGCCTACAGCAGCGCTGGCGTCAATGACGACGTTCATCGGTCACGATCCTCACGAATCAGCAGCGCCGGATCGGGAAATCCGCTTACCTGCAGGCTTTCTGCACCCTCTCGGATTGCCGATAACAGTGCCTTACGTCTCATTTGTGGCGAAAGTTCAAGGCTCAACCCTTTTGCCAATGCTGCCACCGCCTGTTGGGCAATGGAGCGGTGCGACGTCTCAGCCTCATGGCAGAGGGATTGATAGATATGCTCCGGTAATTCACGAACCTGTAATGACGGCATGGCGTACCTCCTGCTTAGAAATTACTGCAATTTTCATACAAATGCAAGCAGTAAAGGGTCCTTGCGGTAAAGGTACTGTAAAAAATGTGTAAAATTCTCTTGAGCGGTTGGGGTTATCATGGATTACCCGCAGCTCGAGACTTAAGTGGGTGTCCTTTATTAACTATTCAGCGGCAAAGAGTCCGGGATGCCCATGGAAAGGGTATCTGTCGCCCGGATGGCGACAGCTAAGCTCCTAGGATGGATTCATGCGGCCCTTGGAATGGGCGTTCCGGGCGCTGGCTCGTCTGCGCTGAATAGTTACAGGGATTTTGACTATACCACCTATAGGTTAACAGTAAACACCTGACCCCTCAGATTTTGCAATCAGTTATATGGGAGCCTTAGTCCCTGGTAAAGTTTGCGCTGCAAGATCAAAAGTGAAAGACCCATTAAAAGGCATATTCTCTTTGTTGGCGACCAGCTTAGATTTGTTAACTATCAGAGCGTCCGCAAAATCAGCTTCCTTACCCTTCACCGGTTTTGCATTTCGATAATCGCTGAGCGCCAGCCACACGGTTTGACTATCTTCAAACCTTATATTCGGTTCCTTGAATAACGACTGAATAACTGTCAACAGTTCAGACTTCTTTAACTGGTACTTCTTGCCGCGCAGTGTCCAGATCGTTTCAACCAGAGCAACATCTGTAACTAAAACCTTCTGCTGACCTGAAATCAACCTGACCGCTTTTTCAAACTGTTCAGCATCATCTTCAAGCAGATATCGCAACAGAACGTTGGTGTCGATTGCGATCATTGTAGAGAGCTCTCCATCGATTCCTCATCGGTCATAGATGAATTACCCTGAATGTGCTTTAAAGCGCTCCTTGCGGCTCCATGCGTCTTTTTTACAATGGTCAGCTGACCATAAGAGACAAAGCTTTCCACTTCATCACCTGGTTCGATTCCCAGAGCTACACACTGCCTTATTGGCAAAGTAATTTGTCTTTTTAAACTGACCCTTGGCATAACTTCTCCTTTACTTTTTGTATATAGTAAAGATATTAGATACTTTACTTATTGTCAATTGGTAAAGATTGTTTTTTTCTTTATCGGGTCAATGGCAAGCATAATTCGCCTGTCCCCTTTTCGCTTTGGTGGTCTCCCGCTTTGCGGCGCTCATCTCTTCGCGACTTACACTCTCTTATGTCGCAAAGATCATCAAGTGAATCTTAGAATCTGTAAAAATGTTCTATTGCTTTCAGTTCAGTTAAAAGTAAACACCTGACCCCTTATGCCTTCATCCTGTCAAAAATGCCTTTGAATTGCAGTAGAGATCTAGAGGAAAATCATGCCGCTTCAATTGTCCGCACTTTATTCTCTTCATCTGGCCAGAAATCCCGCTTGGCACGACGCAAGTCGTATTCCACCTGAATTCCCAACCAAAAATCCGGTGTCATACCAAAAAACTTTCCCAACCGTAAGGCTGTATTAGCGGTAATTGAGCGACAGCCATGAACAATATCATTGACCCTCCCGACCGGAACGTTGATGTCCCTTGATAACTTATTCTGGCTTATATTTAGCGGTTTCATAAATTCTTCAAGCAAAATTTCACCCGGTGGGATTAAATCCAATTTTTCACCCATGACCTGTTCCTTTCCTCGACTATGCATGATAGTCAACAATTTCTACAGCCGTTACATCACCATCTACCCAACAAAAACAGATTCGCCATTGACCGTTGATTCGGATACTGTACTGATTTCTGTACTGATTTGAACGATTCCCCTTGAGAGCTTCAAGACGATTGCCAGGCGGAACCCTCAAATCGTTCAGTTCCCTAGCTCTGCCCTTTACCCATAAGCCAGACCGGACAAATTTAACCAATTTCCAACAACGAGAAACCCATACACATGAACTGAAATTCAGTATACCCTTGCCATATAAGCTGATGCCCGGGTGGTGGATCACTGCTTCGTCCAAGATACCCCCCGATCTTTGCTACAAGTAACACGGCCTCACCCAGCAGCAACGGTGGTTTTAATCTTTTTTTTTAGCATAGGCATTTAAGGTTCGTAGTTCTATATCTGAGAAGAGCAGCTCGGCGGGAAGCTCGGGGGTTTCTCGGCCCAGGAGTGTCATCAACATGATCCGCCAGGCGATAACCAGGTTGATACCGATTGCACGGCGAAGACGTTCCGCACTCTCATGGGCAAGATCGCCGATGCAACAGCCGGACTTGAGCACGCGGTGCCAGTCTTCAATGCGCCAGCGCAAGGTATACCAGCGCAGGCATTGCTCCGCTTCTCTCGCAGAGGTAACATCCATTGTTGTCAGCAAAAACCACTCAATCGCTTTCGCGTCTGCGGGTGGATTTTCTTCCAGTGCGTGCACTAAACAGATATCAATCGGGGGCCTGCCTGCGTAATAACTGGGTGGAGGGAGTTGGATTCGTATGGTACGTACCGCCAGCTCTGCCAATCGTCCAGCTCTGGCCGCGCTGGCTTTTTGTTTGCTTTTTTTGGGACGAGCACTCTGGCGCGGGATGGTCACGCGGACTCGGCTTTGTACGGGCGCCTGGCGGGCCGCAGCAAATAATTTAAAAGGCTCTTCGTTGATATTACGGTTATGGTTTGCACGTATCAAGAGATCAACGCAGGGATTTTTTCTTTGTTCGTCGAACATCTCAAAAAAATCCGCTTCCCGATCACACACATCAACAAGCTGCGTTTGTGGCATTTTGGCGGCAAGTTTCACCAGATCACGATGATGCTCGATCCAGACAAAGGTCTTCTTTTCCTCAATTGGAATGGTCGATGGGGGTCTTTTGTCATCGGGGGATTTGGCTTGGGGGGCAATGCACTGCGCCTTTACCACGCCTAAGGGGAGCCCATTCGGCGCAACGCAAAAAGTAGAGTGCAAATTAAGACCTCGTGTTTTTGCCCCAGTCTGATTGGCTTTCAGATCCCCCAGGCCTTTGCACTGATCCAGATTGGTGTAATTGAGTTCACTGCCATCCTGCAGACACAGCACCGTTTTTTGTCCCATCATCCGCCGCGCTGTACGCTTGCGATGAGGCGCCAGAATATTAGGCAGATTGACGGCAGACTCCTCCGGCTGGTCAATCATGCGGTAATAAGCTTTTGTCGCCGGCCAATCGCCTTTGGCGACACCGCAGAAGGCACGGCTCGGCGCTTCGGCTTTGGCGGCGGCCACGCTCGCAAGTCTTTTACTCAATCGCTCATCTCCCAATGGCGCACCGCCGAATTCATGGTCAGCCCATTGCACACTATCCAAGCCATCCGCGGGTTCCAATTCGCCCAAGCCAGCATGAGACGGTAGGGCCAGCTGTTTTCTAAAGTCTTTTTCAATGGGGTGAATATAGATCGTTTTGACACTCAAGGCGGACTGAGAATGACGATCTTGTCTACCACGCCCCTTTGTTTTGCCTATTTCTATCCAGTTTGCAGCGCGATAACAGGTTCCTGTATAAAGGCTAATATCCACGAAACTTTCAATCAGCAAAGGTCTGTAGTTATACTTTTGCTCAAAATCATCAGCCAATATCGCCATGCTCATACTCAGGACCTTTGATGCCAAATTATGGCATTTCACGCACGGTCGAATCAAAAAACGGCTCATTCCAACGATAAAATGCAGCATGGATTGACGTTGCTCCCGATCCCAACCAATCCATTCATCACGATCAGCCAATTGCAAAGCAGGTGCGGCAAAGCCAAATCCCCCCAGCCAACCGTGCCGGGAGTGGATGAGGTAGCGTAACTGCCTGCCCACCAGTGGTCCCGCTCCCAAAGGATGCTCCCCGACCATCAGTTCATTCCAGATTTGCATCTCTTCGGACGCATGCACTAATACCAGCTTAAGATCCTGAACATCTCCAGCCTTCGGAGGGACATCAACAGGCGCTGGGAGTGGGTGCGATAAACGACGAAAGGATTTGGGCTCCGGTTTTTTACGCGCTGCAGCTACAGGTAAAGTAAAATGCCCTGCTGAATCCAGATCACGCAGCGCCTTCAGACAACCACTGATTTGTGCTTGACCGCAAGCATCATAGAACTCAAACTGCTCGCACACTCGTGTGGCCAGGTCAGTTCTGTGGCAGATCGCTTTGTTCTTCAAGAGGTCGCGGATGCTTGCAATGCTTGCAGGTTTCGAAAGTGTTCGTTTAATCTGATTTTGTATATGCATCCTTGAATCATGCGTTATTCAAAGCCTCTTGTCCAGTTTTATTTTATGGGTAAAGGGCAGCCCTAGCTCTGTGCAACATCAACAGTTTTCGACGCGCAACACGCTCAATTGCCTTGAATTTAAGGACAGCAATGTCATCAAATAATCGTTCAGTATCCTTGCAACGAAATGATTTTATCATGCCAAAATACTATACCTTAATTGGGAACATGTCAAACAGAATGGGTAGGTAGGCAGGGTGAATTTGTCCCAACCCACAACTCCAGCCATATTGTCGACCTAATCTTTGTTCTGGTCAAACATCCACGGATAGAGTATAAAGAAACCTCCTTTATACTCGGAGAATCCGGCA
>JAQIBX010000165.1 GCA_027858895.1 Desulfuromusa sp.
CCTCCGCAAATGATGTGGTAATTGCTTGCGTAGTTTACACCTGAGCCTTCTTTGACTCAAATGCAATTGCCAGCATTTACCGTTTGCGAGGCTATGCACTTATTATACGAATTCAGGAATGCCGAAAAGTCCACTTTAGCAGATTAACCGGACAGCAGTGAGAATATGTAACAAATCAGCCCCGTGTTGTCTTGTTTCAGAGGTTGTTTCCAAAAGGGTCTCACCACATCTAGGAAATCCAAGACTGCACCCTGAGAGCGTCCAAGTATCAATCCGAAAATCGACAAATCACTTTTGCAATAGCTATCTCGCCATAACCAACCATTTTTCAAAACTAGTGACAAAAAAGTCTCGGCTAGTTCTAGTACAATGTAAAAACTAAACATTCGCATAATAAGTGATTTTTTAGTATGATTGTCCTCATCGGAAAAGGAGGACAATATGGCACCACGCTACAGAGTGACACTGACAGAAGAAGAACGGAAGGATCTGGAGGCTATTTCAACCAAAGGGAAAAGGGCAGCTCGTACCGTATTGTATGCTCGGGCATTGCTTCTTCTTGATGCTGGCGAAAATGGTCCAAAGTGGGTCGTTGTACGTGTATCTGAAGCACTAGGCATAACGTCCCGCAGCCTTGAGCACTTAAAGAAACGATTTGTAGAGGATGGCCTTCCGACTGCTATTGAACGGAAGACGCGTGAGACTCCTCCGTGTGAGATTCAATTTGGAGGCGAATTCGAAGCCAAACTTTTGGCCTTGGCATGTTCGGATGCCCCAGAAGGCCGGGAACGGTGGACCATGCGACTCTTGGCTGAAAAAATGATTGAGTTGAAGATGGTGCCGAGTGTTTCTCCGATGACAGTATGTAACACTTTAAAAAAAATGAACTTAAGCCTCACCTGACCAAGTACTGGAAAATACCGCCCGATCAAAACGCTAGTTTTGTGGCGGCGATGGAAGATGTTCTCGCTGTTTATGCTCGGCCGTACAACCGAAAGTTTCCAGTTGTGTGCATGGATGAATCTAATATGCAACTGATCGGTGAGGTGCATGAGCCTATTCCCGCAGCCCCTGGTCATCCTGTATTGATGGATGATGAATATGTCCGTAAAGGAGTCGCAAGCATCTTCATTGAAGTAGAACCGCTTGGTGGGAAGCGCAAGGTGAAAATCACTGAACAACGGACACGGATTGATTGGGCACATTTCATCAAAGAGATGCTTGAAGAACGTTACGCTGGAGCCGAGAAAATCGTTCTGGTTATGGACAACCTCAATACGCACAATACGGCTTCGCTATACATGGCCTTTTCGCCTGAAGAAGCCAAGCGTCTAGCGGATCGTCTTGAAATACATTACACTCCGAAGCATGGGAGTTGGTTGAACATAGCGGAAATTGAACTCAGCGTCTTGAAGCGACAATGTCTTGCTGGTCGGATTGATTGTATAGAGAAGATGCGAGCCAAGGTGGCGGCATGGAATGCAGATCGAAACAATCGCCAAACAAAAGTCGATTGGCAGTTTCGCACGAATGATGCACGTATCAAGCTGAAACGGCTATATCCGAAACTTTAGAATTTATGATGTACTAGTTGGTACAGCTGTCATGATGTAAACTTTTGTAGCCGTTTAGCTTTAGGAAGGGACGTATGACTAACGAAGAAAAAATAGGACAATTTCTTGCCTCCCCGGTTTTTGCTGTCGTCGGAGCTTCGACAAACCGAGATAAATATGGAAACAAGGTGCTGCGTTGCTTTCAGCAGAACGAACGGACAGTGATTCCGGTGCATCCCAAGGAAGTACAAATTGAAGCTGTCGATTGCGTAGCGTCAGTCGCTGAACTGCCTGCAGATGTCCAAAGTATTTCGGTGATCACGCCACCGCAAATTACCGAAAAAGTGGTTGAACAGGCAGCAGTCAAGGGGATCAAAAATATCTGGATGCAACCGGGCGCTGAAAGCCCGGCAGCGGTGCAGTATTGTGAAGAGCAGGGCTTGAATGTGATCGCTGATGGCAGCTGTGTGTTGGTTGTTTTGGGATACCATGAACACTGACATTTATGGGGGGATAACTGGGAAACATATGAGAGTCTGATGAGTATGTTCAGGGATTTTGAGTCAATTACCAAGAGTATGGGCGAGTTGCCAGCATCGCCGATTGTGGCAACCAAGCTGCTTGAATTACTGCGTAAGCCCGACTTGAAGATTAAGGAATTAGCAAATGCCGTCTCCCTTGACCCGGTTATTTCTGCCCGATTGATGCGGATGGCCAACTCGGTATTCTACCAACAGGTGAAACAGGTGAGCACAGTTGATCGGGCGATTATTGTTGTTGGTGAAAATGTTCTGAAAAATCTTGCGTTGGAATACAGTTTACGCTCTACCAGCAAAACCTACGGGATCATGGAGCGCAAGATATGGGAAAATTCAATTGGCTGTGCTGTCGCTTGCAGGATGTTGGCTGATCGCTTGACCAGTATCGATAAAAACGTAGCTTATCTTGCTGGATTACAACATCATATCGGCAAGGTGGTGATGGTGAATCGGGACAAGGATCTTTATAAAGAAGTATTGCGGATTGTTGATTCGGGCAAGGGGCAGCTTCGGGATGTTGAGCGGGGACTGTTTGCCTATTCGCATGAAGTGGTTGGTGCAGCACTGCTTGATCACTGGAACTATCCAAAAACTATCGTAGAGGTGACACTGCACCATCATGACTTTGACCGCCAGCGCATTGGAAACGATGAAATATTCACTTTTTGCGCAATTGTCAGCTTGTCCAGTGATTTCTGCCGGCATTTCGGGATTGGTTATGCCGAAGAAGCCAAGATCGATTTGACTCTCAGTCGAGGTGCTCTGGCGCTTGAAGCAAATCCAATGATTATTGAGGAACTGGCGGAGAAATTTTATCCTGAATTTGTCAAAGAACGTAACCTGTTCCTGTCTTGATTTTTCCGGAAAACCTTTTCACTTTGTAGTCCAAGGAGCTGGTTTATGTGCAAGAAAGTTTTTATTGCTGCCACAGGACAACATAACGGAAAAACCACCACCAGCTTGTCTCTGCTCCATCTTGCCCGTAAAAAATATGATCGAGTTGGTTTTATCAAACCGTTTGGGCCTAAGAGAACCAGCTATTTGGGACATTTTGTCGATATTGACGCTGCTTTAATTGCCCATGTTTATGGGATGGAAGATCAACTTGAGTTGATGTCTCCGGTGGTTCTTGATTCTTATACGACCCGTGACGTTCTTGAAGGAAAGGTAGATCCACAAAAATATCTGGAAAAAATTTGTTATGCAGCAGACAAGTTGGAAAAACAGTGCGACTTTCTGATTATTGAGGGTGCTGGACACACTGGTGTCGGGTCGGTTATGGGACTCAATAATGCACAACTAGCTCAACAGCTTGAGGCTCCTGTTTTGCTGGTTGCCGGTGGTGGGGTTGGGAATGTGATTGATGCCATTCATCTGAATCTTGCCTTGTTTCGCGAAACCGGTGCTGACGTTCGGATGATTTTTCCAAATAAACTGATTAAGAGTAAGCGGGAAAGCACACTCAAATATCTCCAACTGGCTTTCAAAAATACCGCTATTCAGGTTGTCGGCGGATTTAATTTTTCACCCATTCTTGCCAATCCAACCTTGAAATATCTGTCAGAGCTTTTGTGCCTTGAACTGCAGGGCGATAACGAACAGGCGAGCCGTATTGTCCATCATGTTCAAACGGGGGCTGCGTCGACACAGCGACTTGTTGAACTGTTGCAAGAGTCAACCCTGGTTATTGTCCCCAGCAGCCGGGTTGAAGTGTTGGTGACGTTGTCAACGCTCTACCCTCTACCAGAGTTCAAAAATAAAATTGCTGGACTGGTTATTAACGGAGTTGTCCCACTGGCAGAAATTGTACAGCGAATTATTGATAAAGAAAAAATTCCTTATATGCGGACAGCTGGGACGACAGCTGAAAATTACATGAAGATTCAGGATAATGTCGCTAAAATTGGGATTGATGACCAGGAAAAAATAACCCTGATACAACAACTGGCTGAGAGTGAACTCGATTTTGAGTTAATAGATTCATTGTTCTAACGACATTTAGATTACATTTTGGGAGTGCATCATAATATGGGGTTTTTGAAAAATATTTTTGGCGGCGGCGCTGCTTCTATTGAAGGATTGCGTAAGGCGGTTGCACAACAACGTTACGCTGATGCCAGGCTGTTTGCTGAACAACTGTCAGACCAGTCACTGAGTGAAGCAGACGCGGCTGAAGTTGAAAAACTCCGGATAGTTGCCGGGGATGGGTTAGCCGGGTTAAATTTGAATGAAGCTTTGGGGTTGCAATGCTGTGGTGATTTTGCTCAGGCTGCTGAACACCTTCATCTGGCGCAGGATCAGGTTTGTAGTGCTGATTTGCGTGAAAAAATTGAGCAGGCCATTGCTGCTGAGCCGCTGATACCTGAAATTGATTCGACTGATGTGGAGCACCTGAGCTCTTGTGCCACCTGTTCTCCTCAACCCAGCACATTGTTGGCCGATGAAGATTCTATGTCTGGTGATGCTGAGATCCAGTTGGAGCTGATACTGACTTCTTACCCTGCCGATTTAGCCGAGCGTTATGTTTCTAAAAATGAAACATTTAAAGAGGCATTTTTGTTGTCGCACGCCGGGCAGGATGAGCAAGCTTTACCACTTTGGCAGCAGGTGGATGCAGTTGATCAGGATGACCTTTACTGGTTTGAACTGGGAGCCTTGTTGGCGCGTAAAGGCAATCTGACCGAGGCGCGATCCACGCTGGAAAAAGCACTGGAGCAGAACCCTGATCTGTTATTGGCTATCGAAGCGCTGGTTCCGCTTCTGGTTGCTACGGATGGTTATCCGTTAGCTGAGGAGCGGCTGCAACAGTTCCTCAGCCAGGGGATCGATCCGCCATTTTGCCATGCGCAATTAACCTTCCTTGCGGTCCAGCAGCAGAAATATCCTGCCGCTGCAGAGTCTGCCCGTCAGGCGATTGCTGCGGGGAATATCGATTCACAATTTATCTTGTTGGCTGCCTCAGTTCTGGAACATATTGGCGCATTAGCTGAAACAGACAATATTTTAATGAAATTACCAGCTGCTGGCTGTCGTGGTGGCACCAATCTGCCTTTAGCCGAGTTCTGGCTACGACAGAAACGGGAACTTGGTAATATCCTTGATACCTTTAATGCGGCTTGTCGGGAAGACCCAGAAAATCCGCGTTGGCAATTGCGCGTTGCACAGACTTACCTGGCCAGAAACTGGGTTAAGGATGGTTTGAAACTGCTGCGCAAAGTGGTGAATGATCCCCGTCTGGAACCTGAACTGGCTGAAGAAGCGAAGCGGTTGCTTGCTGAACAGCAGGGTTGATCATGGCTGCTCTGGTTGAAGTGAAAAACTATCTGGCTACTCACAATATTGAGGTGTGGGAATATGCTGAGCCCACAGAAAGTGCGATGACCGCAGCGGCTGCTGTTGGTTGTCGTGCCGCTGAAATTGCTAAAACGCTGCTATTTCTGGTAGGTGGCAGTCCTGTTGCTATTGTTACCTGTGGTGATATGAAAGTGAAAAGTTCCCGCTTGAAACAAGCTTCTGGCTTAACCGGAAAGGTGATATTCCCCCAGGCTGATGAGGTTTTAAATCATACCGGTTATGCCCCTGGCGGGGTTTGCCCTTTTTTACTCCCGGCTGATCTGCCCCTTTTGCTCGATATCTCCCTGCAAAGATTCCCAGTTGTTTATGCTGCCGCAGGAAATGATCACTCCGCTGTTCCGATCACTGTTGACCAGTTAGAGCGATTAACTGGCGGCGTGTTTGTCGAACTTTGCGATTCTATCTCTAGCAACCATAAATTGTTGCCAGCCTGAACTTTATTAGTTTTCTTGAATTTTTTATCTTAGTTGTTATACTGCCGTTTTACCTGAGGAAGTTCTGGCGAATTTGCTAGGCCGCTCAATTTTTACAGTTATTGTTTTTGAAGGAGTCTGCCCATAATGGTTTGGGATACCGCCAAGCAATTGGAGGACAGCTATAGAAATACGTGGGGATTTGCCCAACTTCTTGAACATATCGATATAGGTATACTGGTTCTCGATTTAAATCAGCAGTCGATTGATTATTGTAATGCCGCTTTTTTTGAGGTGTTGCAGGATGAGCACCTCAGTCGCAGTTATCAAGGTTTGTATGATCTGTTTGTTCGGGACATAGAAGCCTTGGATGATTTCGGCCTCGCCGGGCGTGTTGCCCACCAAGTGACCCATCAGGGGCGTTTGTTCGGTCATTCTGTCTACAAAGCGGCATCCAACTATCGCTGTGTTTTTCTTCGCGACATCACGGAAAAAAGTCGTCTTGAGTCGATCGCACAGGCGGTCAATGCGATGGATAATATTGGTTTTATCTTTTCTGGAATCCGACATGAAATCGGTAATCCGTTGAATTCTTTGAAAATGGCTTTGAGTGTGTTGAAGCAGGGTTCAGAAGCCACCTCTCCCGAGAAGTTGAAAGAATATGTTGAACGCGGTCTGGCCGATATCGGACGGATGGAATATCTGCTGAAATCACTGAAAACATTTACCATGTACGATAGCGTCGATCTCAAAGATCTGCACTTGGCTGAATTTATGGGCCAGTTTATCTCCTTGGTTGAACGGGATTTTAACTCTTATGGCATTCGTATCAAGACGGAAATCCCGCTGGATATTGCCTGGGTTAGAATTGATGAACGGGCATTGCACCAGGCATTGCTGAATATCTTCAATAATGCTGCTGATGGCTTAAAGGAACAGAAAATCCCGGAAATCAGCATTCGGGCTGAAGTGCGTGATCAACTGATGTGGTTGACAATTGCCGACAATGGGTGTGGAATCTTCCCGGAACAGTTTAAGCATCTTTTTCAACCATTTAACACCAGCAAACCAAACGGCAATGGACTGGGACTGGTGATTACCCGTAAGCTGCTGGCGATGATGCACAGTGATATCGATATTGTCAGTCAGTCAGGTTGCGGAACTCAGGTGACAATCAGGTTGCCAATTGCAACAACGCCAGGCTAGGGGCACTAGACAATGGCATTCCTCTCGGTTCAGAAACAGGTAGCAGGATGAAAAAAATACTGATTGCTGATGATGAAAAATCGTTCCTGCTCTCTTTGAGGGATGGCATGAGTACGCACAGTGATAAGTTCCAAATTTTAACAGCTGAAAATGGTCGTGAGGCTGTTGCCGTGTTGCGCTCACAACCGATTGATCTATTGGTCACCGATTTAAAAATGCCTGAAATGAATGGTTTTGAACTGTTAGCCTGGACTAGCCGGCATCAACCTCAACTGGCGGTGATTGTCATGTCTGCTTTTGGAACTCCAGAGATTGAAACCCGTTTAGCCAAGATGGATACTCTGCAGTTTCTAGAAAAACCCCTCGATATCCAGATGCTTGAGGAGGCGATCTTTAACGGTTTGAATGCAGGGGGTAAAAGCTTTATCCGTGGGATTACTCTCGCGACGTTCTTGCAACTGATGAAGGTTGAGAAAAAAAATTGCACCCTCAAAACTTCAAAATCCGAGCGGACTGCATATCTGTATGTTCGCCGGGGTGAGCTGATTGATGCCCAGCTCGGCGATCAGGCGGGGCTGGAAGCTGCCTTGGAAGTCGTCGGTTGGGATGATGCTGAAATTGAGATGGATGGCATCTGCCGCCGCCAAGAGGATGCCATCCAGCTGCCGATGGAGCATTTGCTGATAGAGGCCTTTAAGCGTAAGGATGAAGCTGCCGAATTGGAAAAATCGGGTTTTGTGGATGTGGATGAACGTGTCAGTGGTTTTTTGGACGGTTTGTCTAAGGAAGAAACACCGGTTGAGATCCCCGAGAGTGTTGCACACAAACAGCTGGAGGCTGTTCTGGCCCGGTTGGTTCCGGTGCAGGAATATGCGATTTTTGATGAGAAAGGTGCTCCGGTCAGCAAGAATCCAGGAAAATGTTCGCTGGATGGAATTGACCCGGCAGTTTTTGATTATTTGCTTGCTTCCCTTGCAGTAGATCTGAATTTTGGTGTCTATAGTTTTGTCACTTTTAATAGTGCCAGCCGAAATCGCTATTTGTTGTTCCAGAATCAGCAATACTGTGTTTTGGCAAAATTAAAACCGGGGACGCAATCGCAGCTAGTGATGAAAGAAGTTGAGCGGCAGAGTCAGTGTTAGTTTATGATCATAGTCAACACGGTTTGGGAGAGGACAGAGTGATGATACATTTAATCGATGAGCTCAAGGTAATTCCAGGGGTAATTGGTGCCTGTATAGTAGATTCCCAGGAAGGGCTGAAGGTGACAAACCTGCCGGCTATTTTCAAAGCAGAACGATTGACCCTGGTAGGCAAACATTTGCAAAAGCTCTATTCTGCGGGACGGATGAGTTTTGATGACCTGACTGATATTACCTTGAACTATGATGAGTCGGTGGTGGTTGCGCGTGCATTAGAGCAGAATACGTTGATTTTTGCCATTTGTGATCCAACCTTTAATCATAATCTTTTGACCATGTCGTTTAATCTGCTGGATGAAGAATTTAAACTTGGTAATTTTGCAAAGGCTGCAACCGTGGCGCCGTCAGCGGTAGAAGAAAAATTAACAGTCGCAGCACAGCCAGCCGAGAAGCTAATAAGTGGAGCACTGCAGGATCTTTTTGCGGCAATGAAAGAGGAACTTGGTAAAGTTCTCGGGCCAATGGCCGGATTTATTTTTGATGAGGTTGTTGAGGGTTGGGTGGAACAGGGACACCCTGATTTCTCCAGAATTGAGGAATTAGTCGAACAGCTCAACCAGGAAATTGCTGATCAGGATAAGATAGATAAATACCGTCAGCTTATTTCTTCCACACTCAAAAATTTCCAGAAAGGTTAAACGGTTATGGCAACTGCAAAAGATTTTGTTGGCCGGATTAACCAGATTGATGGTGTTGCTGGCTGCTTGTTGGTTAAGGATGACGGTTTGGTGCTTGGCCAGACTCTGGATGACCCTGAAGAAGTTTATTCAACACTGATGCAGATCAGTTCTGGTTTGTCTGAAAATATAATGAGCAGTATCGGTTTCAGTTATTGCCAATATCTCAGTTTCAATCGGGTTAATCTGCAGAATTTTTATGTTTTCCCCATCGATAAATATTGGTTAGGAATTGTTCAGCAGGAAAATTGTTCTGTTGCGTTTATGCTGGAGAGGGTCAGTCAGCTCATTGGCAGGGTTTCCACCGGCGGGCCAGGGCCAGTTTCTTAATTTCTTACAAAGGTTGAGACAATGCTCGATTTATTGCGACAACGAAGAAGTGTGCGCAAGTTTAAGCCGCAGGCGGTTGAGGTAGAAAAAATTGCTCAATTGAGTGAGGCTTTGTTGCGTGCTCCGACATCCAGAAATCAGCAACCCTGTGAATTTATTTTGGTAGATGATCCCGAAAAATTGGCACAGCTGTCGACAGCAAAAGCGCATGGCGCCTCATTTTTCACTTCAGCACCTTTGGCGGTGGTTGTTGCTGCCAATCCGACCGTTTCAGATGTATGGATTGAAGATAGCTCCATCGCAGCAATTATTGTGCAACTGGCAGCGGAACAGCTCGGTTTGAAAAGTTGCTGGGCGCAACTGCGCTTACGGGCACATAACGGGGACTTGAGTGCGTCAGAATTTGTCCGCCAGTTGGTTGGGCTTCCTGATGGCATGGAAGTACCAATGGTGATTGCTATCGGCTATGCAGAAGAAGATATCGCTGGCCATCTGCGGACGTCTTTGTTGGATGCAAAAATTCATCACAATCGATTTTCTTAAGCCATGAAACAGTTAGCCTATAACAGGAGAAAAAATGTCAGCAGTTGCAGCAGGAAGCAAAGTTAAAGTTCATTACACCGGCACCTTTGATGGTGGGGAGGTGTTCGATTCATCACGTGAGGCGGAACCGTTAGCGTTTGAGGTTGGTGCAGGGCAGGTCATTGCCGGATTTGACAACGCAGTCATCGGCATGGCAGTTGGGGATACCAAACAAGTGCGGTTGCCTGAAGAAGAGGCATATGGCCCCTACAATCAGGAAATGGTTTTTGATGCCGATCCAAATCAATTTGAAGAAGGTTTAACGCCGGAAATTGGACAACAATTTCAAACTGAGATGGAAGATGGAACCCCACTCCTATTGACAGTCAAATCGGTGGAAGGTGGAAAAGTTATTCTTGATGCCAATCATCCTATGGCGGGGAAGGCCCTTAATTTTGATCTGAAGGTTGTTGAGATAAGTTAAAGTTTTTGTTTCAATTTCTATAAATACCGCAACCACAAAATAAGGTTTTTAACGCAGAGTCGCTGAGAACGCGGAGTCCACAGAGACGGTCTTTAATTGTTTTCTGGGTTAAAAATCAAAAAAATAGCCTTTCCTTTTGCTGTTCTCTCCCTCTCTCCACCTCTGCGTTAAGATTATTGAGTGGGTATTCGCTTGAACTATGCCTGATGATCTCCGGAAAATAATTCATGTCGACATGGATGCCTTTTATGCTGCCGTAGAGCGGCGGGATAATCCACAATTGCGCGGCAAGCCGGTTGTGGTTGGCGGCAATCCAGATAGCCGGGGTGTTGTAGCAACTTGCTCCTATGAGGCTCGCCGGTTCGGGATTCATTCTGCCATGTCCTGTGCCAGGGCTTATCGCTTGTGCCCGCAGGTTATTTTTGTCCGTCCCCATTTTGAAGCCTATCAAAAGGTTTCTCAGCAAATTCGTGAAATTTTTCTCCAATACACCGATCTGGTCGAACCCCTCTCTTTAGACGAAGCCTTTCTGGATGTCACCAGCAATAAGCCAAATATTCAATCAGCAACCTGGATAGCACAGGAAGTCCGACAGAAAATCAAACAAAAAACCAATCTGACCGCTTCTGCAGGAGTGTCTTACAATAAATTTCTCGCAAAAATAGCTTCTGATGTAAATAAACCCGACGGTTTAACCGTTGTAACTCCAGAACAAGCCGAACAATTTATTGCCAAGCTGCCGATCCGACGTTTTCATGGAGTAGGGCGGGTCACCGAAAAGAAAATGCAGAATATGGGGATACTGACGGGCGCAGATTTACGTGAACACTCACTGGAAGAATTGAATAAGTATTTTGGCAAGGCTGGAAAGTATTATTTCAATATTGCCCGTGGGATCGATCTGCGTCCAGTCATGCCGAATCGGTTGCGTAAATCGATCGGCAAAGAAACCACCTTAAGTGAGGATAGTGCTGATCTTGGGCAGATGTTGACTGTTATTGGCGAACTGGCGCAAAAGGTTGCGGCACTTGTGCAGGCAAAGCAAACCAGCGGATTGACACTGACGCTAAAAGTGAAATACGCAGATTTTGAAATTGTAACCCGGAGCATCAGTTGTGACCATCCAATTGAAACTGCTGAAGAAATCTTGTCTCTTGCAGAGAGGTTGTTGTCGAAGACTCGAGCTGAAGAAAAGTCGGTGCGGTTGCTCGGTGTGACGATATCCAGCTTGACAACCAATATCTCAGCAGAAGAAGTGCTGCAGATGGAGTTGCCATTTTCTGATTGAGTGAGGATACACTACTTATTCCTGCTTTTTTACCTCAGTGCCAGCCACCAGGCCGCTACAACTAAGAGGGCGGAGAGAAAAGCTAATCCCCCATTGATTAGTCTCCATGGATGTTTTAATCCCCGTGTAAGGTATTCCGATACAAACCCCAGCCCGGTCCCGGATAAAAAACCAAATAAATGCGCCCCGAGATCGGTATTTTCTCCACTTGCCCCCAAGAGAGCTAATAATCCAAATGCCGCTGCAATCGGTATTGGCCAGCGGCGCCAGAGGTTCTGGCGAAAGTGCAGCGTGTTGATAGCGGCCAGCAAGCCAACAGCGCCAAAGACTGCCGTTGATGCTCCAATGGAACGATGATCAGGTGATTGTATCCAGGCATTCAGCAGATTACCGAGAGCACCGGCAGTCAGAACCAGAAACCACGCCATTCCTGAGCCGAGAATACGACACAGGCGCAGCATAAAAATTCCACCAAGAAGAATATTGCCTGTCAGGTGTAGAGGGCCTGAATGCAGGGTCAGCGCAGTGATCAACCGCCAACATTCTCCATTAAGAATTTTTTCTGCGTGAGCATGACCAAGTTCGACCCAGTTGATCGGGTGATGTCCAAACTGGTTGATTTGCTGTTGGGTGATATTGTAGAAAATTGCTAGAAAAATGAATATCCAAATGGTTGAAGCGGTGTTCTCTTGCAGCTTCCGCTCAGCTGGTGGCGGTGGCGGCCAGTTGTGGTTCTCCGCTTCGTACTGGATCAATTCCTGACAGGCATTTTGATATTGATCTACGGGTACCAATAGTTGATAGTTGCGATCACCCGTTTCACTGCGACAAGGGATCTGGCGTGCTTGCAGAACCAGCATCCAGCTTTTCAGCTTGCGCTTTGACATGGGCTGCTCGGATAAGCCATCCTTCAGTTCTGGTGGGATGGGAACCCAGTCCAGCTGTTCAATGTCTATGTTTTTTTCTTCTATCATCCTGTTCATATTCGCAGATAACTGCTAATAACGG
>JAQIBX010000168.1 GCA_027858895.1 Desulfuromusa sp.
TACAAATCTCACGAAACTCTTCAGTCCATCTACGATTTTTTGATTGAGAATAGCTTTGATCGTGGCTGTGGCTTAATTGCTCTGGGCGGTGGTGTTATCGGTGATATGGCAGGGTTTGCTGCAGCAACTTTTTTACGTGGAATTCCTTATGTCCAGGTACCGACAACGTTACTAGCGCAGGTGGACAGCTCCGTCGGTGGAAAAACAGCTGTGAACCATCCGCTGGGGAAAAATCTGATTGGCGCATTTTACCAACCGGAACTTGTTCTTATCGATATTGTGACCCTGAGTACCCTTGAGGTGAGAGAAGTCTCTGCTGGCTTAGCAGAGGTGGTTAAGTATGGAGTCATTCGGGATAGAGATTTTTTCTGTTGGTTGGAAGAGAACACCGAAAAATTAAAAAATAGAGATTCCGCTGCCCTCAGCTATGCCATTAAAAGGGCATGTCAGATTAAGGCTGAAATTGTTGAAGTTGATGAGAAGGAAGGTTCGGTCCGTGCTTATTTAAACTTTGGACATACCTTTGGCCATGCAGTCGAAAACTTGTCAGGTTACGGTCACTGGAAACATGGAGAAGCCGTGTCTGTGGGAATGATTGTCGCAGCAAAGATATCAGCAAGTTTTGGACTTTGTTCGCAGCAGGATGTTGATCGGTTGACCCAATTATTGAAATCCCTTGATCTGCCGATTGACCCACCTGACTTTTCTCTGGATGACTATGTTGTTGCGATGCAGAGAGATAAGAAAGTGAAACAGGGACATCTTACCATGGTTCTTAACCGAGGAATTGGTGAAGTGACCTTGCAGAAAATTACAGACATACCATCGGTTTTTTCGTCAATCCTTTAAGCTTTTATGAGGGAATTATGACTGAACAGAATCAGCAGAGCTTGCTTCTAGGTAAAATTGCTGCCTATACAGAAATTCTTGTCAAGGATCCGAGTTCAACAATATTTGTCTCGTTGGCTGAAACTTATCGTAAAATGGGAATGCTTGACGATGCCCGCCAGATTGTCTTCAAAGGGCTGGATCTTCACTCCGATTTCAGTCCCGCACATATTGTGTTGGCGCGGATTCTCTGTCAACTAGAAGATTTTGAGGGTTCAGTTGCCGAATTTGAGCGAGCCCTGGAACTAGATGAGGAAAGTCTTGCGGCTTTGGTTGGTTACGCCAGGGTTCAGATATTACTCGGTGAAGAAGCCACCGCGCGTGAATTACTCCTCAAGGCAAGATCTCTTAGCCCTGCTGATCCTATTATCAATAAGCTGCTGCTCTCCCTGCCCGAAGAAATAGAAGCCACCGATGAGCAGGTAGAAGAGGATATTGTGCAGAGTGAGGATTCGGTGGCCAATCCCGCTGCCCTTGTGTCATCGACATTGGCTGACTTGTATCTGGCACAAGGTTTAACTGAGAAGGCTCTAGGCCTTTTTCAACGGCTGTCGATTCAGAATCCGGACGATTTAACCCTGCGGCGCAGAGTTAAGGAACTGGAAAGCGAGCTACGCGGAGGAAATCAGGACGTAGCTAACGAACCGGTTGAAGTGCTATCGAATCAGCAGGAAGATGTTATGGCGGACACTGTAAGTCTTGCTGAAGACGATGACACTGCTGACCAGCAACTGTATGAAACTGGAGCAGAAAAGATTGTTTCTGAACCTGTTGACAGTTTTACACATGAACCAGTTTTTGATACGTTGAATCGCTGGCTCTCTAATATCCAGCAAAGGAGAGAGAATGTTTAAACAAATTCTTGAAAATATTGTTACCAGCTGTTCTGGAGGCGTTGGTGCTGTTTTGATGGGCTATGATGGCATTGCTATTGACCACTACAGCGTCGAAGAAAATCCTCTTGATTTGAATCTTGTCGGGATTGAATATTCAAATGTGACCAAAGAAATTCGCAATGCTGCCGATATCCTAAGTGTTGGTGCCTTGCAAGAAGTATCGATTAAAACGGAACATTATTATGTCATCATTCATTCTTTAACCGATGACTATTTTGTTGCTCTGATGATTGAACGTTCTGGTAACTATGGTCAGGGGCGTTATCTCCTGATGCGTGAAGCTTTTACCCTGCGTCAGGCATTGGTTTAATCAATGAAGATTTTGGTTTTGAATGGTCCAAATTTGAATTTATTGGGAACCCGTGAGCCAGAAGTATACGGTTATGCCACGCTGAGCCAAATTATGCAGGGATTGATCGACGAGGCCTCTTCTTTTGGGTGCGAGCTTGAAACCTATCAATCGAACCACGAGGGGGATTTAATTGATCAGATCCATCGAGCAAAGCGTGAAAAATTTTCTGGGATCATAATTAACCCCGGGGGATACACTCATACAAGTGTTGCGCTGCGGGATGCAGTCAGTGGCGTCGATCTTCCAACTGTTGAAGTTCACTTGTCAAATATCCATGCACGTGAAAAGTTTCGTCACCACTCTTACATTGCTCCAGTTGCTGTTGGCCAGATTGTTGGTTTTGGTGCCTTAGGCTATAGCTTGGCTCTACGTGCGTTGTCGGAGCATCTTAAAAAATAGGCTGGAGTGTGATTGATCCACGTAACCATTTTATCCAAGACCTCCTGATAGCTGAAAAGCTCGATGCACTGCTGATTTTTGGATTACCCAATATACGCTATTTGTGTGGATTTACCGGCACGGATGGCGTTTTGCTTATTCAGCCCAACGAATCTGTCTTTCTCACTGATTCACGTTATTTTGCCCAAGCACAAAAGCAGGTCAACGCAGATCATATCTATTGCTATAAAAATAAGTTGAAAACTGTTGCTGATAACCTGTCATTAGGTGGATGTAAGCGAGTTGGTTTTGATGCAGAAGTTCTCAGTGTTGCCCTTTTTGAAGAGTTAAACACGCTAGCGGATGATTCACTTAACTGGTGCCCTCTCAGCCGCCAATTGCAACCACTCCGTGGAGTGAAAACTGCGGCTGAACTCATTTCGCTTCAATCTGCCGCAAATTTGAATCATCAAGCCTTTGATCTTGTCCTGCCACTGATTCAGCCTGGTATTACTGAGCGTGTGATAGCACTTGAACTTGAATTTGCTTTGAAGCGACTTGGAGGCGAGTCCAACGCATTCGATTTTATTGTTGCTTCAGGAGTCCGTGGTGCTTTGCCCCATGGTGTTGCTAGTAACAAAAAACTGCTGCCAGGGGAGTTGATCACTATCGATTTTGGAACCAGGATCGATGGTTATCATTCTGATGAGACGGTTACTCTGGCAATTGGTGGAGTTGATAGAAAGCTTCGACAAATTTATGATATTGTGTTAGAAGCTCATGATTCAGCTCTTGCAGCGATTCAATCGGGAATGGCAATATGTGATTTGGATGCAGTTGCCCGGGATTATATCGAATCCAAGGGCTATGGTAAATATTTCGGCCATAGTTTAGGCCATGGTGTAGGCTTGGAGGTTCATGAATATCCAGCGGTCTCAGCCCGTTCAGGTCAAAGGTTGGTTGAAGGAATGGTCATTACTATTGAACCAGGAATTTATATTCCAGACATTGGTGGCGTAAGAATTGAAGATACTGTCGTAGTAACTGGTGATGGTTTTGAAGCTCTGACTTCAATCCCGAAACAATTCAAACAATTAAGTATATAAAAGTTTTTCAGGAGGAAAAATAATGGAACTGAAAGATCTGAAAAGTTTGATCAAATTGGTAACTGATACTGATATTACCGAGTTCAATATGGAAAATCAGGATGAAAAAATTCATATCAAACGCGGTCCAGATAAAGAATTTGTTCAGCTTGCCGCCCCGGCAGCTCCAGTAGCTGCAACACTGCCTGTTCCAGCAGTATCGGCAGCTCCTGCAGTTGATGTTCCGGTGGTTGATAATAGGTACGACGCAGTTCCATCGCCGATGGTTGGCACCGTTTACCGTAAACCCTCCCCTGATGCCGCCCCGTTTGTTGAAGTTGGGGATATCGTTGAGGCAGGACAAACCCTCTGCCTGGTTGAAGCAATGAAGTTGTTTAATGAAATAGAGGCAGATTTTAAATGTAAGATTGTGGAGATTGTCAAAGACGATGCTACTCCAGTCGAGTTTGGCGAAACTCTCTTCCTTGTTGAGCGGCTTTGATCTGTAGGGGGATTTAAGAGTCGGTATTTTAAGTCTGTTTTTAGATTCGATTCCACGATACAGGATTGCTCTATTCAGGAGTCAAAAAAATGTTTCATAAAATACTCATAGCAAACCGTGGTGAAATAGCTCTGCGGATTATCCGTGCCTGTAAAGAGATGGGGATCAAGACAGTCGCAGTTCATTCAGATGTTGATCACGCTGCTCTTCATGTCAGTCTGGCGGATGAGAGTATCTGCATCGGTCCTGCAGCCAGTGCGGATAGTTATCTCAATATTAAGGCCATTATCAGTGCTGCTGAAATTGCTGATGCTGATGCCATTCATCCCGGTTATGGTTTTCTTTCTGAAAATGCTGAGTTTGCAGAAATCTGTGAACAATGCGGGATCACTTTTATTGGTCCGACCGCTGATAACATGCGGCGGATGGGGGATAAAATCAGCGCCCGTCAGACTGTAATGGCAGCCGGTGTTCCCATTCTTCCCGGAACCAATAAAAGTATTGAAACAGCAGCAGAGGCGCAGCGGATTGCCGCTGATATCGGCTACCCGGTGATTATTAAGGCTTCTGCCGGGGGCGGTGGTCGCGGGATGAAAATAGTCCATTCTCCGGCCTCTTTGGGGAATGCTTTGGCAACTGCTCGTACTGAAGCGCTGGCTGGTTTTGGCAAAGCAGATGTCTATATTGAAAAATTTTGTGAACATCCCCGTCATGTGGAAATCCAGATACTGGCGGATAAACACGGCAACGCTATTCATTTAGGGGAGCGGGATTGTACTATTCAGCGCCGCCATCAAAAATTGATTGAAGAAGCTCCTTGTCCAGTGATAACTCCAGAACTGCGGGAGAAAATGGGTGCCTGTGCGGTAGATGCAGCCAAAGCGGTGAATTATTCGAGCGTCGGCACAGTTGAATATCTACTTGATACTGACGGCAGTTTTTATTTTATGGAAATGAACACCCGGGTTCAGGTTGAACATCCAGTCACAGAGATGGTCACGGGTGTGGATATTGTCAAAGAGCAAATCAATTCTGCCGCTGGATTGCCACTGCGCTATAAGCAGGAAGATATCAAAATCAACGGACATGCCATTGAGTGTCGGATAAATGCCGAAGATCCTGAAAAATTTACCCCGTTTCCCGGAAAGATTACTGGTTATCATACCCCCGGAGGTATGGGTGTTCGGGTTGAAAGTGCGATGTACGATCAGTACACGGTTCTGCCCCATTATGATTCGATGATTGGCAAGCTGATTGTGCATGCAGAAACCCGTGATGAAGCGATTAAACGAATGGCGTGTGCCCTTGATGAATATATTATCGAAGGGATCAAAACAACGATCCCATTTCAGCAGAAGATGATGGCAAATAAAGAATTTAATGACGGAGATTTTGACACCAATTTTTTAGAGCGGGTTAAAATTTAAAAACTCACTGCGTAGAACTATTCAACAGCAGGTGGGACATTCCCGCCTGTTGTTTTTTTTAAAGAAATAATTCCAATTTATGGACACATCAGCTGAGCTAACACTGGGATATATCCCGTATTTAAACTGTGTCCCATTTTTTCATCACCTTAAGGACAATGGTTTCCATGGTACATTTGTTACTGGTGTCCCATCTGAATTGAACCGGATGCTGCAACAGGGACAGCTGGATGTCAGCCCCTCATCCTCATTTGAATATGCTAGAAACTGGAAAAATTATCTGTTGCTTCCTCGCCATTCTATTTCCTCCATCGGCAGGGTAAAGAGCGTTCTCCTTTTTTCACCGGTTGAGTTGAAGGAACTTGCAGGCAGGAACATTGCGCTAACTGGCGAGTCAGCGACATCGATCAATCTCTTACGGATTATCTTTAACGAGTTTTATGGTCTCCATGATGTAACTGATACGGTTCCCGATACGCCCATAGAAGTTCTGATCAAGCAACAACAGCCAGCCTTGCTGATTGGGGATAGAGCCCTGCGACTGGCCCATCAATTGCCTCCCGGCATGAAAATCTTTGATCTCGGGGAAATCTGGTATCAACACACCGGTCTCCCGTTTGTTTTTGCTCTCTGGATGATTAATCGCAGCGCTCTGGATGGATTTGCTCTTCAGTTAGCTGGTTTGGGACGGCAATTACTCCAGTCTCGTGAACGGCTGATCAATAAGCCCTATCCGCAAGCGACGGCTGTGGCAGAAACCGTTGGATTGGATGTCGAAACAGTTATTGATTATTGGCAGACAATTGATTACCGTCTAGAAAAAGATCACCTGCAAGGATTACAACTTTTCTTTCAGTTATGTAAAAAATACCATTTACTGGCGGATGAGCCTGAATTGAACTTTTTGGAAGATTGACGATTTCTTCCTAACACTGCGTTGATACCACTTCCGGGGGGAATACTACATCAGTAAGTCATGGTTCGAATCTGACCACGAAAAAACAGGAGTAAAGATATATGATCAAAAGTATGACCGGTTATGGTCGTGGTCAGGCGCAGGTTGATGGCTTGTCATTTTCTGTGGAAATTAAATCGGTTAATCATCGCTACGGTGATGTTAATATTAAATCTCCCCGTTTGTTAGCTTCCCTTGAAGGTGAAATAAAAAAGCAGGTACTGGCAATATTGAAACGTGGAAAGATTGATTTATTCATCAGCCAGGAACATACCTCCCAGCTTGCTAATAAGCCTGTTGTTGATGAACTGGTCGCAAAGGCATATCTTGAGGCTTTCAGGAATTTGCAGGAGATGAGTGGCCTGTCAGGAGACATCAGTTTAGAGTTTCTTGCGGCGCAGAAGGATGTTCTGGTTTTACAGGATGTTGAAGTTGCTCGGGATGATCTATGGAGTTGTCTTTCACTGGCGATCAATCATGCATTGATTTCGATACAGGAAATGCGTCAGAAAGAGGGAGCCGCGACACAAATTGATATGGAAAACAGATTAACGTTATTAACTCAATCAATCGTGGTGATCGAGCAATCGGCCGCACTGGTTCCGCTTGAATGGCAACAAAAGTTGCAGGAGAGACTTTCCCGATTGCAGGAAAACGGGGGTGATCCACAGCGGGTTGCACAAGAAATAGCTATCTTTGCTGATCGCTGTGATATCAGTGAAGAGATCACCCGAATCAATAGTCATCTTGGCCAATTTTATGATTTGTTACAGCAGCAAGAACCGGTGGGACGGCAGCTCGATTTTCTGGTTCAGGAACTGAATCGTGAAGCCAATACGATGGGTTCAAAATCTAATGACGCCACCTTGACCCGGCATGTGGTAGCGCTTAAAGCGGAATTAGAAAAAATACGTGAACAGGTACAGAATATAGAGTAGTGATTCCTGATGTTTCAAAATGTTTCAAATTGACCATAAAGCCCCTAGATTAGGGGCTTTTTTGCATGCTGTTTGACAATCCTGAAGGTACTGAGTTTTTTTGCAATAAATTTTAAAAGAGCATTTTGCTGATCTGATGGATAGTAAACATCAGACTGATAATCCAATACTCGCTTAGCCAGAAATCTGGGCTTTTAACTATCGACTACTTAAAGGCCGGTTATAGCCGTTTTTTACTGACTGCTCCATGGCTGTAAGTTCTTTGTTGGTCAGGAAATCAAAGTGAGCCGATCTTTTCCTGGCGGAAATTTTCCCATTGTTCTGAAGGCACAGCTGGATGAACAAATCAATCAGGCGGTCAGGCATATCGATGATATCTTGTATTGCCTTCCTGGTATTGTCATAGCTGGCAAGAAAGCTGAGCTCCTCTACAAGTTCTTCTTCGATGGTTTTGGTTATGAACTCAAATAAAGCCTCTGCCTGGGGAGTCATATCTATATACTGATACCAGCGCGCAGTCTCATTTTTAACGGTCATTTCCCCCATCTCGTCCAATTGATAGTCGATAAGTTTTAGTAATGGTTGCGAGAAAGCTTCCAGTGATGCGTTGTAATCAACTGGATTCTTGAGCATAACTGCTGAAACCGGGAACATGAGTCCTTGCGGAACCATTCCTTGGAGTGAAAGGATGTTGTGTATCAAAAAACGATGGATCCGTCCGTTGCCATCTTCAAATGGGTGCAAAAATACAAAACCATAGGCAATTGCCGCTGCATGGATGACCGGAGAAACATTTTTTTCTTTCAACCGCTGGTGTGACTCAAGCAGACCTGACATCAGGATGGAAAGATCCTCTGGTTTTGGGCAGATGAAATGTATAATCTCCTTTTGGTAGGCGACCGTTTGACCGACAAAGTTCTGGCTGGTTCGATAATTGCTGTCTTTGAATCGAGGATCAACTATCAGGTTCTGAAGATCTGTCAGCCGATCTTTAGTGCAAAAATCTTTTTTTTCGGCAAGCTCCAGAGATGTAATAAATTTTTCAGTTCGGGAGGCATTGGGCTTTATGTTCTCAATTGCAAAGGACGACTTTGTTTCTTTATTATAGAGATAGCTCAGTGCCCGGCGAAGTAGTTCTGGTGGATATGCAGTAATAATATCACCACACCTTTTGCGCAGCCCGGCGGAATCCAGTTTGGAAAGTTTATTGGTTCTTCTGATGACCGGACAGAAAGTTTGAGGGCCGAGTAGGTTGTTGACGATGCGGTGGCGCGGTGAGTTATCCCCTTTATTGACGGTGTAATATTCCTTTTTTTCCAGTGCATCGACATAGTTACCAGAAGTAATGTCATTAATGGGTAGCTGCTTGCCGGTTAAAAACTCATAGAAAAACCAAATCCTTCGAGCGTACTTTCCGGTTGGCTTGGATGTTATATACTCAGTGAGTTCCTTCTGATGGATATACTCGAAAATGAGAGCCAACAACCCCAGGTTGGTGCCGTCATATTTTAATGCAAATTCAAGATGATCAAATGTCTTTTCTCCGGGCCAGTATCTGGTCGGGTATATGTCCTCAATTGTGCCATCTTGAACTTTCGATTTATGGGCTCCAGATGATGATACAAACGATGTATGCCAGTTGGGTATCCCCGTCAACCCGAAATTTTTAAGTAGATAGCTATAACCAGCAGGGCGATATTCCAAAATATTTATTTCCATAATGTGTCCTCGTAGAACTGTTATTTTCTTGGTAGTATAGTTATAAAAAGCCTATTTATCAATAATATTATTAAATTTGGAATTTATCTGGCGAAACAGTTATTGCTCAGCGTGGTAAGCTTAAAATCTGTCTTTATCTGGTAGAATGATTATTTGTTTGGAAAAATAATTATAAATCGACATTTTGATGGTAAATTCCTTACCAAAGTGACTGCGATGTCTGCCGGTTTGCTGGTAGCAAGGAGTTGTCATCCGGGATGTTTTTTGCTAACTATGTTGCCTCTGTATTGTTTTGTAGCTTCAAGTCGATAGTGAACAGGATTGAATGATCAAGATGATCCATCTCCACACCAGCAAAATATTCAACGATGATCTGTCTAAATCTGGCTGTATTCTCCCTGTCGCCGAGAACAAAAATGTTGGCTGGCACTGGTACGCCCACCGTATCACCCTGATGCGTAAAAAGTGCGTCATCGTCATGGAGGAGAGCAGCCGTTATGTACTGATTTTTGTTGGCCTGAGGAGGAAGAATTAGCATTGGGTTTTCAGGTCAATGAAAGATATCGTACGCGTAAGGGCGACAAGGATTATTTTGTTCCCTGTAAAGTTTGGCGAGCTTCGTTGTTGGCTTTACTGACTTCACAAGATGGATCGAACGTGATTAATTTGGCTGACTTTAGAAAAGGGCGGGAAAATGTCTGACTTTGCAAGATCAGTAGGGAAAACAAGTGAGGTCTCTGCCCGTGGCTGATAAAGTCATTATTTCGGTCGGCTATCGGGGCAAGTCCTTGCGTGGCACCCAACTTCGCCAATGGGTGACCCATTAGAATTGAACTGCCAACAAGAAGTTTTTTAGGATCCACATTTTTATTTTGAAGTTTACTTTCCAACAACGTATTATCTGCACCCATAGTAAAAATGATTTTAGTATCGGTCACCTTGGCCTAGTGGTGACAGGTTTGGTGACAGATTGTTGATTTCGTTGTCTAAAATAACTATAACTTACCGTAAACATTGAGGGAATATATGTTGACCAATAGGCAGGTACAGAACATTGAATAATGAAACATCGAGAGAGGGGATTCTATTCGTTGTCTCAGCACCTTCTGGCGCGGGCAAAACCACCCTCTGTCGAGAATTGATTGACAGTTTCTCTGATTTGCGGCAATCTATATCGTTTGCAACCCGGCAAAAACGAGAAAGTGAGCAGGACGGGATCGATTATCATTTTACCGATCCTGAAACTTTCCAGACAATGATAGCACAGCAACAGTTAGCTGAGTGGGCTGAAGTTCACGGCAATTTGTATGGAACTTCGCTGGAAACGTTGAACACCGCTGCTGGTGAGGGAATTGATTTGCTGTTGGATATCGATTGTCAGGGTGCGGCGCAACTCAAAAAAAACTATCAACAGGGGGTATTTATTTTTATCTTGCCTCCTGATTATACTGAGCTTGAAAGACGCTTGAGTAGTCGCGGAACTGACGATAAAAATGTCATACAGCGTCGCTTGAAGAATGCTGAACAAGAAATAGTTCAAGCACGTTGGTATGATTACTTAGTTATAAATGATGATTTTCAGTCTGCTAGAGAAAAATTGATTGCAATTGTAACTGCAGAGCGTTGTCGCAGTCGTCGTACTGCGCATCTGTTGGATAAACTTACCGCAAAGGGAGATAAATAGATGGCACGTGTAACCGTAGAAGATTGTCTTGATGTTATTCCTAACCGATTTTTGTTGGCCATGGTCGCAGCAAAGCGAGCAAAACAATTGTACAAAGGGGCAGAACCCTTAATTGAAAATAAGTCTGGAAACAAGAAAATTGTTGTTGCCTTGCGCGAAATTGCTGCAGGTGCGATTGAGTATGAGTTTCCGACGAAAAAACGTTAATGATGTCCTTCCTTCTCCTCATTTCCGGTAGGGGAGGGAAGGGCTGCTTTACAGACCGTTGGACCGGATATTTTTCTTCTGGCGGACACGTCTATGATCACAATAGAAGATATCATTGAGCAACTGCAGAGTTATCATGCTCAAGCTGACCAGCATCTCCTGATCCGAGCTTGCGAGTTTTGTACTCGTGCTCACCATGGCCAGAAAATGGCTGATGGTCGGGACTATCTACAACATTCCCTCGAAATCGCATCTATCCTTGTTCGTTTAAAAGTTGATGAAACGACTTTAGCGGTCGGCATCTTGCACAACTCATTGCTCTCTGGCCTGGTGACCAGGGAAGAGCTAGTGACTGAATTTGGTCTTGAGCTTATCAGCTTGATCGAAATCGGTAATAAAATCAGCAATATTCCCTATCGTCAAAGCAACCAGCAACAGGTGGAGAGTTTTCGCAAAATGTTTGTTGCGATGGCTCGGGATCTTCGGGTGATTCTGGTCTATCTGGCTGTTCGTTTGAGCGATATGCGTAACATCGGCTTGCGTAAGGAGCAGGAACAAACTGCTTGTTCTCGAGAAACGTTGGAAATTTATGCACCTCTGGCTAACCGTTTAGGAATCAGTTGGCTTAAAGGCGAATTGGAAGATTTGTCTCTGCAAGTTCTTGAACCGGAAAAATTTGCAGCTCTCGCTCAGCGGATCACGGCGCATAAAGAGCAACGTGGTGAGTATGTTGCGAAGGTTCGTGAGCAAATCTGTGAACTGTTGGAGCAAAGTGGTATTCAGGGTGAAGTCACCGGGCGATTTAAGCACTTTTATTCTGTGTATCGCAAGATGGAACGGACCGGTGTTGATCTCGATCAGATTTATGATCTAACGGCATTCCGGATTCTGGTCGATTCTGTCCGGGAATGTTATGAGGTTTTAGGTTTGGTGCACGCGACCTGGAAGCCAATTTCCGGACGGTTTAAAGACTATATTGCCATGCCGAAAACCAACATGTACCAATCTTTACACACAACGGTGATTGGTCCTTATGTCGAACGGATGGAGGTGCAGATCCGGACTCGTGAAATGCACCGGATTGCCGAAGAAGGTGTCGCAGCACACTGGAAATATAAGGAAGGTGGCGCTGTTGCTGTGACTGGTCGGGATGATCAGCGTTTTAACTGGCTCCGGCAGGTATTAGAGTGGCAACGCGATGTCAGTACTGAATGGAGTGCTTCGGATACTTCGTTTATTGATCTTTTCCCCGAAGCTGTTTATGTTTTTACTCCGAATGGTGATGTGAAAGAATTGCCGCAAGGATCCTGCCCTATTGATTTTGCCTATGCTGTGCATACGGATGTTGGCAAGCAGTGTGTCGGTGCCCGAATTAATGGCAAGCTCTGTCCCTTGAAAACTCAACTTAAAAATGGTGATATCATCGAAGTGATGACATCAGCACATCAGACACCAAGTAAAGACTGGCTCTCTTTTGTAAAAACCTCTAAGGCGCGTAACAAAATTCGGCAATGGATTAAAGCGGAACAGCGTGAAAAAAGTGTCGAAATTGGTCGTGAGCTGCTGGAAAAAGAACTGCGAAAACATCAATATAGCTTAAAAAGAGCCATGTCTCTGGCAAGTTTTACACAGGCGGTTAGTGAGTTAGGTTTTAAATCTGCTGAAGATGTTTTTGCTGCAATCGGCTACGGCAAACTTTCATCCGGTCAGGTTGTTTCGCATGCTCTACCAAAAGAGGAGCAGAAACAACAACCGGGCAAGCCTGGACGATTAGAGAAGGTGCTGGATAGGTTTACTAAACGTAAGCCCCAAAGTGCTATTTTAATTGGCGGCATTGACAATGTGATGGTGCGGTTTGCCAATTGTTGTAACCCGCTCCCTGGAGAACCAGTCACCGGATTTATTACTCGAGGGCGTGGCTTAACCGTTCACGTAAAAAATTGCTCTCAGGTTCTGAGCAGCGAGCCGGAGCGCAGGGTCGATATTGAATGGGATATGCAGCGCAAGACAACGCGGCCGGTCAAAATTCAGGTCACTAATTCAGATTTAAAGGGTATGTTGGTTGGTATTTCCGGAGCGATTTCCGATGCTGATGCAAATATTTTCAGTGCCGTTGTCCATACCCGGGGAGATAGAAAAGGGACGAACTTATTTGAAATTGAGGTTGAGAACCTTGAGCATCTTAATCGTGTCATTCGTCAGATCAAAAAGGTTAAAGGCGTGATTCGGGTTGAGCGGGTCAGAAACTGATTTACTTATTAGTGGAGAACTATTTATGGAATTGATTAAAATTGAAACAGCTAAAGCTCCGGCAGCGATCGGTCCCTATTCTCAGGCGATAAGGGCGGGGGATTTTCTCTATTGTTCTGGCCAGGTTCCGTTGGTGCCTGGAACCGGTGAGTTGGTGGCAGGTGGCATCGAAGCGCAGACCAGACAGTCTCTGGAAAATTTACAGCATGTTCTGGGTGCAGCGGGGACCGATTTCAACTCAGTAGTAAAAACGACAATTTATCTAACTGACCTGGGAGATTTTACTGTCGTTAATGGCATTTATGCCAGCTATTGCGGTGATGTTTCTCCTGCAAGAGCCACTGTACAGGTGGCCGCTCTACCAAAGGGGGCGCTGGTAGAAATTGATGCTGTCGCTTATCTGGGATAACCCTGGGTTTGCATTGTAACGACAAAAAGGGATGGTCGTAGCGACCATCCCTTTTTGTTAGAATTTTGTGTAAGACAGAACTTAAACGACCTTTTGCACCTTGCCTGAGCGGATGCAACGGGTACAGATTTTTATCGTCTTAACCGAACCGTTTTGATTAGCACGCATTTTTTGTAAATTTGGATTCCACACGGTACGGGTTTTATTGTGTGCGTGGCTGACATTATTTCCGGTTACGGGTTTTTTCCCGCAGATTTCACATTGTTTGGACATTTTGACATTCCTCCTGAAAGTTTCGAACGTGAATTACTAGCATAGATTGTTTAGGGATGCAAATATTTTCAGGGATTTTTGGTTGGTAAATTGTCATTACTAAAAACCTTCAGACCACTTTTATTCAGTAAAGCGGTGGTGACACCAACCCCCTCGATTAACTCTCCATTCAAATAGATTTTCTGTGTTCCACAGGATGGGCTACGTTGTTGCAAAATTGCTAGTTTACAATGAGTCAGTTCGGCAATTTTAAGACATTCCTGCGCACCGCTGAGGAACACTTCTGTGACATTGCAGTTCTCCTCATCGACAAGTTCACCATGACCGGTAAGAACCGCTACTCCATCGCCACGACTGAACCAGCATTTTGGTCTGGGTGTCGATAGTCCGGCTAATTGCTCAGGGCAAACCGGGATGGGGATTAACTGATTTTTTTCAATATAGTCAATCACGGTTTGACAGTAGTTGTCGGTACCATCGTAACGAGTCTTTAAACCGAGGAGGCAACTACTGACGAGTATCGGCTGCATGCTGTTTTACTCCGAACTATCGCGTGGGAGGATTGATCAGGGTCGATTTAAGAGTCCCGCTATTTTCAATTTTAACCTGACGACCTTCAATCTTTACCCGTCCTTCAGCAAACCACTGGATCGCTTGTGGGTAGATTTTGTGTTCCTGCTCAAGGATGCGTGCTGAGAGAGTGTCTGCGCAATCATCGGCAAATACAGGGACAACCGCTTGAACAATGATTGGACCGGTATCAACACCGCCATCAACAAAATGAACCGTACATCCGGAAAATTTTGCGCCGTATTCAATGGCTTTTTGCTGGACTTGCAATCCTGGAAATGACGGTAGCAATGCGGGATGGATATTGATGATTTTTTGCGGAAAAGCTTGCAGAAAGACATCAGAAATGATGCGCATAAAACCGGCTAGAACAACCAATTCTGCCCCGACTTCCTTCAGGGCGGCAACGACAGCCTGATCGAACTCTTCACGCATATCGAACTTGCGGTGGTTGATGCAGATATTGTTGATTCCGGCCTGTTTTGCCCTCTCAAGAGCTCCAGCTGCTGGATTATTGCTGATGACCAGACTGATTTCAGCGTCTAGCCGCTCTTGCTGACACTGATCAATAATCGACTGTAGATTTGAGCCACTACCCGAAGCCAATATTGCCAAACGTAATTTTTTTTTCGGAGTCATTTTTCTTGCCTGCTGTAACCTTATATCGCCTGTCTAGACAAGCTCAACCGAAGGCGTCTCCGCTGGAGTAATCTCTCCAATGACATAGGCACGATCTCCAAGTGCGGCTAAGCGGGCAATAATATCTTCTGTCTCGTCTGGAGAAACCACCAGAATCATGCCGATACCGTAATTAAAAGTTCGATACATCTCATCTTCTGCAATGTTGCCACCTTGACGCAACATTTCGAAAATAGCTGGTTTTTCCCAACTGTTTCGCTCGATGATGGCTTTACAATGGTTTGGCAGTATACGGGGGATGTTTTCCAATAAACCACCACCGGTAATATGGGCGATCCCTTTAATGTTGAAGTCTCGAATAAGGTTGAGAATGCTTTTGACGTAAATTCGGGTTGGGGTTAATAGCTCTTGCCCGAGGGAATTATCGAGATCGTTTGGCTGAAAGGCCAAGTCGAGCTGTAGTGTTTCCAGAAAGATTTTTCTAGCCAGAGAAAAGCCGTTGGAGTGCAGTCCACTGGAGGCAATGCCAATGACGAGATCCCCTTTTGTGATGGACGAGCCATCGATGATTTTATCGTTGTCAACCACTCCGACAGAAAATCCCGCCAGATCATACTCCCCGCCTGTATACATCCCGGGCATCTCAGCTGTTTCACCGCCTAATAGTGCACAGTTAGCTTGCTTACAGCCTTCGACAATCCCTTTAATAACTTCGACTGCTTGTTCCGGGGCTAGTTTTGCTGTAGCAAGATAATCGAGAAAGAATAGCGGTTCTGCCCCCTGGACGATGATATCATTGACACACATGGCGACGAGATCAATGCCGACAGTGTCGTGTTTATCAAGTAGGAAAGCGAGTTTCAGTTTAGTTCCAACTCCATCTGTTGCTGCGACCAGGGTGGGGCGGTTATATTTTGTGCTATTCAGTGAAAAAAGACCGCCAAATCCGCCGATATCGGTGAGAACTTCTGGTCGGGTTGTCTGTTTGACCAGGGGCTTAATCAGATTGACAAAGTGATTTCCAGCGTCTATATCGACACCGGCCTCTTTATAGGAAATCGGTTTGTTGTTGCTCAATTCAAGCCTCCTTGACCGTTAAAATGGTCGGCATTAGACCACTCAGGCCGTGGGTTGTCAATGTTGGAAGAATAGTTTCATTTCAGGCGACGACTCAGTCCGATGATTTATCTTTTTCTGTATTGGATTGCTGAACTATGCTAATTTTAACAGAATTATTTCATGTTATGTCAATTTTGAATTCTAGCATGAAAACAGGTTGGCTGAGTATCTAGAATGACAGTTGCAAACAATTCAATCAGATTAATGCAAGAGACAGATCTGGACTGTATTTTATTGATTGAACAGGACTGCTACTCCCATCCATGGTCTTTTCGGCAGTTTTCGCAGGAACTGGAGAACCCTGTTGCATCGGTTCTTGTTTATGAAATTGAAGGTCAGATTGCTGGCTTCATTTGCTACTGGTTGATTGCCGGGGAAATGCAGATTTTGAATCTGGCGACATCACCCCAGCAGCGTCGTATTGGGATTGCAGCACAGTTGTTGGATGAAGCTTTTAAGCGTTGTTCACGATCAGAACTATCCTCAGCATGGCTTGAGGTGCGGTCTGGAAATCTGGCGGCGATAGCACTGTATCAACGTTATGGATTCAAACTGAACGGAACCCGATCAACTTACTACCCGGATGGTGAAGACGCGCTGGTTATGGTCAAATTGTTTACTGAGTAAAAATTTCAGGAGAGGATTTAATGAAAAATCTCAAGACGATAGTGCTATCAAATCAGGAGATATCGCCTGGCTATTTTCGGATGAAGATTCTAGCGCCAGGCTATAATAATACAGCTAAACCGGGGCAATTTGTCATGTTTCGTGTCCAGCGATCGTTGCCGCCCCTATTACGACGACCTTTCGGGATTTTTCGGGCTGGATTCATGCCTGCGGACTGCGACAGTATGCAACCGAAGGAATTTATTGAGCTTATCTACAAGGTTGTTGGGAGTGGAACTGAAATAATGCAGAGATTGCATCAAGGTGATCCGGTCGAGTTGTTGGGCCCTTTAGGCGAGGGGTTTGATTTAGGGGTGGCGGAAGAAGAAAAAATTCTAGTCGGTGGTGGAATAGGCCTGGTGCCACTTTATATGTTAGCGGAAAGAATGGTGGAAACATCCAGAGTTCGGCTGTTGATGGGGGGGCGTACTCGGGACGATATTATCATGGTGACCGAATTTGAACGGCTTGGTGTTGAAACTTATGTCTCGACGGAAGATGGTAGTTTGGGAGAAGGGGGAATGATAACACAAGTGCTGAAGCGAAAACTTGATAAGTTTCCAAAATCTACAGTTTTTGCCTGTGGACCGATGCCGATGATTGATGCGGTGCAAAAAATTTGCTTCGAGCGCGGGACACCTTTGCAGGTCTCACTTGAAGCATTGATGGCCTGCGGGGTCGGGGCATGTCTCGGTTGCGTGGTCAAGGGTGCAGGGCATACTGAAGTGGAGCCTCGCTACCTTTGCACTTGCACCAGTGGTCCTGTTTTTAATGCTGAAAACCTTGATTGGAATAAAATTGAAGTTACGGTTGTGGGAAGTGGGGGCTGCAAATGATCAAGCCGGTTAAGAACGAAATGCAGCCAAAAATGGCCGTAGAAATAGCTGGGATCAAGTTGAAAAACCCGATTATGCCGGCATCCGGAACCTTTGGTTATGGTGAAGAATATGCCCCTTATCTCGATTTGAACAGTCTTGGAGCTATTGTTACCAAGGGATTGTCTCTTAAGCCAAAAGCGGGGAATAATACCCCACGTATCTGTGAAACGGTCAGTGGTATGCTCAATGCTATCGGCCTGCAGAATGTCGGTGTGGATGCCTTTATTAAATATAAAATGGCTTATCTTGAGCAGTATAGTACTCCTGTTATTGTGAATTTTTTTGGTAACACACAGGATGAATACGGTGAGGTTGCTGCCCGTTTAGACGATGTTCCTGGTGTTGCTGCCCTGGAAATGAATATCTCCTGCCCCAATGTTAAGCATGGCGGGATTATCTTTGGTACCGACCCCAGGGCCGCCTTTGCTGCGGTATCTTTAGTGCGGAAACGCACGTCCAAACCGTTAATTGTTAAGCTCACCCCCAACGTGACCGATATTCAAATAACTGCCAGAGCTGCTGAGGATGCAGGGGCGGATGCTCTAAGTCTGATCAATACCCTGACGGGCATGGCGGTGGATGTCAAAACCCGTAAGCCTCGTCTTGCAAATATCATTGGCGGCTTATCCGGCCCGGCAATTAGACCGATCGCTGTTCGGCTGGTGCATCAGGTGGTGCAGGCGGTTAAGGTTCCGGTCATCGGCATCGGCGGCATCTCCCGGGCCATGGATGCCCTGGAATTTTTAATTGTCGGAGCCAGGGCGGTTCAGGTTGGAACGGCCAATTTTGTTGATCCCAATGCCATGGCCACAATTATTGCCGGCCTGGAAGAATTTTGCCGGGAAGAGGGGGTTGCCGACATCAACGATTTGATCGGAACCTTGGAGCTGTAGTCCTTTCTATGGATATTATCACCACCCACGTCAATGCCGATTTTGACGGCCTCGGCTCCATGGTCGCGGCAAAGCGACTCTATCCTGACGCGCTTCTGGTTTTTCCTGGTGGACAGGAACGAGGGCTGCGTGATTTTTTGCTGCACAGCACTCTCTATGCTTATGACGTTAAGCGAATTCGCGATATTGACTTGGGTGAAGTTGCCAGGTTGATTTTGGTTGATGTGCATAGTGCTGACAGAATCGGCCAATTTGCCGACATCATAAAAAATCCTGATCTGGAGATTCATATTTACGATCACCATCCGGCTGGAGAACAGACAATCCGAGGACAGGTTGAGTGTATCCAGGAGGTCGGGGCAACAACGACGATTTTGACCCAACTGCTCATGGAGCGGGACATTGTACCCACGCCCGATGAGGCAACTATGATGATGCTCGGATTATACGAGGATACCGGTCATCTGCTCTTTTCCGGAACCACTCCAAAGGATTTTCAAGCCGCCGCATTTTTGCTGCAGCAGGGTGCAAATCTAAACACAGTTGCAGATTTTCTGGTTCGAGAAATGACTTCCGAACAGGTTGACCTGCTCAATGAATTGTTGAAGTCCTGCCAGAAGTTAATGATCAATGGCGTTGAAATTGCCATTGCCTCTGCGTCAATTGATTATTATGTCGGCGATATTTCGAGTCTGGTGCATAGACTTAAAGATATTGAAAATCTTAATGTTCTGATTGTAGCGGTACGGATGGATGACCGGATTTTTCTGGTAGGTCGCTCCCGCTTGCCAGAAATGCATGTTGGTGAGTTGTTTCAGGAATTCGGTGGCGGAGGGCATGCCTTTGCAGCTTCGGCGACAGTCCGTGACCTGCCGTTGGCACAATTGCTTAATCAAATAGAAAAGTTACTGCACAAACACGTCCGTTCGCGCTGTGAGGCGCGTTATTTGATGTCTGCACCAGTAAAGACGCTACCCGCCAATTCGACCATAGAGATTGCGCGTCAATTGATGACACGCTTTAATTTTAATGCCATTCCGGTCCTCAACGAGCAGCACCAGGTTGCCGGGATTATTACCCGGCAGGTGGTTGAAAAAGCGGCTCATCATAAGTTGTTTAAGATGAATCTCGATGAGATGATGAACACTGATTTTCAAGTGGTGTCACCTGACGCCTCTTTGGTAGAGCTACAGCAGGGAATTATTGAACACAATCAACGTTGTGTGCCAGTTGTCGATGCGGGGGTTCTGGTTGGGGTTGTGACCCGGACTGATTTACTGCGTTATATGTTGGGAGACCGACAGTTATTGACAGATGAATCTCAGGATATCCCAGCACGGAGTGGATTGCAGTTGAAGCAAAAAAACCTGCGGCGGCTGATAGAAACTCAACTACCGGAATCGGTCAGAGTCTTGTTGCAGCAATTGGGGGAGGTAGCCGATCAACTTGGACTCAAGATTTACCTGGTTGGAGGGTTTGTTCGCGATTTGTTGCTGCGGCAGTCGAATCTGGATGTCGATATCGTTGTTGAGGGAGATGGGATCGTATTTGCTGATGCCTTTGCAAAAACAACACAATGCCGAGTTCGGGCACATGAGAAATTTGGTACAGCAGTCATCGTATTTCCTGATGGGTTCAAAATTGATATCGCCTCGTCTCGGCTTGAATATTATGATCGCCCTGCTGTGCTGCCGCAGGTTGAGCATGCATCGATCCGCCACGATCTATATCGCCGCGATTTTACCATCAATGCTTTGACGATATCACTGAACCGCGATAGCTTTGGCCAAATGCTTGATTTTTTCGGTGGACAACGTGATCTGAAGGATAAGGCGATACGGGTGCTTCACAACCTGAGCTTTATTGAGGATCCGACCCGATTATTTCGTGCCGTTCGCTTTGAACAGCGTTTAGGTTTCTCTATCGGTCGGCAAACTGAACGGTTAATGCGGAGCGCGGCGCGGTTGAAATCGGTGCAAAAAGTTGCTGGTTTGCGCATCCTGCATGAATTAGAGCAGATTCTGGATGAGCCGAGGGTGGTGCCAGCACTGGCTCGTCTCGATCAATTTGACCTGTTGAAATTTATTGATCCGCAGTTGCGCTTCGAACAGCAAACGGCCAGTTTGTTTGTCGCTGCTGAACGAGCCAGTAGTTGGTTTGATTTACTCTATACCGGTGAAAGCTATCGCCGTTGGTTGTTGTATCTGTTCTGCCTGTTTGATAATTTATCGAGAAAAGAGGTCAGTAGGGTGGGTGACTGGCTTAGGGTGCAACCGAAAGATCGTGTGCTGCTGCTTGAACAATTGCCAAAAGCTCAGCAGCTTCTCAAGATGATCCAACAGCGCAGAAATAAGCACACCGATCCGAAGAACAGTGAAATCTATTACTGGTTCAATGGTTTATCAATGGAAGTGATTCTTTATTTGATGGCTCGGAGTGATAGCGAAAATCTGCGCAAATGGATTTCCCTGTATATGACCACTCTGCGCAAGGAACAAGTTATCCTGAGCGGCGATGATCTGATTTTTCTCGGTTTTCCACCCGGAAAATATTTTCAAGATATCTTTGAATTTTTATTGAATGCTCGGTTAAATCTAGAGATAAATACCCGGGAAGAGGAAATCCTTTTAGTCAAAAAGCATTTTTCTATTGCCGATGGTTCTCCCTCTTGAGTCTTGTTGACCAGAAGACTCATGTCGATTAAAATGACGGGTCGTTAAGTCTTTCATATTGTTTGAGCCTGAAACCCTGAGTTTGTTTTTTTTGTTTCATTGTACTCAGTTCTTCAGGCTTTATTGTGAGGTTTTACAAAGTAAATGGAAGCAATTGTTTCTAAAATCGCAATCATGCTGGTTCCTGCTCTGTTAGCAATTATCCTGCATGAAGTGGCGCATGGCTATATTGCAGAACGCTTCGGTGATCCGACTGCCCGATTACTGGGTCGTTTAACCATGAATCCATTTAAACACCTGGACCCGATTGGAACTATCGCTATTTTTATTTTTGGATTTGGCTGGGCGCGCCCTGTTCCTGTCAATCCTGGAAATTTTCGCAGACCACGCCGTGATATGGTCTGGGTTGCTCTGGCGGGGCCAACAACAAATTTTCTGTTAGCGACATTGTCTGCCCTGTTATTGCGGGGATTAGGTCTGCTTGACCAGAGCTCATTTGGGGAGTCACAACTCTATATTCAATTTACAACTCCGGTTAAAATGATGGCTGGGTTCAGTCTTTATATTAATATACTGTTGGGTGTTTTTAATCTCATCCCGCTGCCCCCACTCGATGGTGGTCGAATTTTGACGGGAATATTACCTGAGCGTCAAGCTGCACTGGTCAGTCGATTGGAGCCGTTCGGTTTTGTGCTGATTTTATTTTTAGTTTTTTTTACTGATGTTTGGTCGTTAGTCCTTGGGCCAATCATTAACACCTTGGTCATGTTTATGGCCGGGGACGAAACTCGACTGGTTGAACAAGCGATTCGCTTTTTGTTTGGCCAATGAGCAATAATGATGGGAATTCAGATTCGCCTAGAAAAATTTACCGGTCCCCTTGATCTCCTGTTACATCTGATTAAAAGTCAAGAAATGGATATCTACGATATCCGGATTGTCGAGATTACCGAGCAATATTTGACGATTATTGAACAGATGCAACAACTTGATCTTGATATTGCCGGTGAATTTCTGCTCATGGCAGCAACTCTTATCCATATTAAATCAAGAATGTTGTTGCCGATCAGTGACGAAATTATTGAAGAGGAAGAGGATCCCCGTGCAGAGCTGGTAAAAAGATTGTTGGAATATCAACGCTATAAAGATGTGGCAGAGTTTTTTCAGCAATTACCGCAGTTGGAGCGGGATATTTTTGTCGGTCAATTTCAGCTATCCGATTTCATCGAAGGCGCTAGCGAAGAAAATGAGGTTGCGATAGGCCTGTATCAGTTGGCGGCAGCTTTTCACCAGCTGTTAAAGGACAAACCCCCTGAAACTTTTCATGAGGTGGTGCGGGAATCTCTTTCGGTTGCCGACTATATTGATCGTATTACAGAAAAATTATTAAATAAAAACCGACTTTCTTTTAGAGAAATTTCCCCTGCAAAATTTTCTCGCAGTGAGTTGATTGTCACCTTCATTGCAACCCTGGAGTTGGTGAAGATGCACATAATCAATATTGAGCAGGTCAATGATTTCAGTGAAATCTGGCTGTCTCTGACCATTTCTCCAGAACAATTATCTCGAATTTCTCCGCAAAAGGATCTGCTGACTTATGGATAATTTGAGGCAGCTTATTGAAGCGTTTATTTTCGCTTCTGACATCCCCTTATCCCTTGATCGGTTGAGTGTTCTGTCTGAACAGCCAAAAGCGCTGATAAAACCGATAGTAGAACAGTTGCAGCTCCAATACGTTGCTGCTGAGCGTGGATTTTATCTAGCTGAAGTGGCTGGTGGCTATCAATTTAGAACTGTGGTGGAGTTGGCTCCCTGGCTGAGAAAGTTAAGTAAAGATCGTGCTTCAAGGTTTTCACGGGCAGCGCTGGAAACTTTAGCAATCATTGCTTATCGACAGCCAGCCACGCGTTCTGAAATTGAATATTTGCGTGGAGTTGATTCTGGAGGGGTGATGAAAACGCTTCTGGACAAAAATCTCCTGCGTATTCTCGGTAAAAAAGATATGCCGGGGCGTCCATTGATGTACGGCACCAGTCGACAGTTTCTTGAACTGTTTGGGTTGCGTGATTTGACTGATCTGCCGACTCTGAAAGAGTTTACAGCCCTGGATCCTGCATTAACTGAAGCCGATCCTCTGGATCCCGAACCGGTCGAGTGAAATATGGAAGAACGATTACAAAAATTGATTGCTCAGGCGGGTTTAGCTTCGCGCAGGCAGGCAGAGAAATGGATCGAAGAAGGAAAAATCCTGCTGAATGGTCGTCCGGCCAAGCTGGGTGAGCGAGCCGATTTAACGATTGATCAGATACAGGTTAATGGGCAGATGCTGACATCTGTACAAGAGAAGGTCACGGTTTTACTCAATAAGCCACGTGGTTATGTTTCAACCCTTAAAGATCCTGATGGGCGACGGCTGGTCACCGATCTGCTCGTTGATATACCCCAACGCCTCTTCCCTGTCGGGCGATTGGACTATAATACGGAAGGTTTATTGTTGCTTACCAATGATGGTGAATTGGCTCAACAAGTCAGCCATCCACGCCATCATGTTGATAAAACCTACTTGGTAAAAAGTCGTGGATCGCTATCTGTTAAAATGGCGAAACGTTTTGAGCAGGGTCTTGTTCTTGACGATGGTAAGACAGCGCCTGCGAAAATTGAAAATATTAGAACCACCGGATCCAGTTGCTGGTTTGAGTTGACAATTCACGAGGGCAGAAACAGGCAAGTCCGGCGGATGTGCGAAGCTGTTGGATTGACAGTCGTCAGGCTCAAGCGGATCCGTTTGGGTTTTCTCGATTTGAAGGATGTAGCGACAGGTCACTATCGGCGTTTATCCGATAGTGAAATCGTTAAACTGAGAAATTTCAAATAAATAAACATTCATTATTGTTCTTTGTTTTTAAAGTGTGCTATTCTGCTTGTCGGGGTCTTCTAATAAAGCTCATAAGGTATTCTTAAGCTGGCGGCATAACTTGACACTAAACGAATATTTCGCGTATCGCTCACACTTAAATTATCTGTAAATAGCGTATTTTGGGGAGTTTTTTTTGGCAACGAATAAAGATAAATTACTAGAGTCGGCCCAGAAAAATCTGAAGAAAAAACAGGTGGGCAAAGCAATTAAGGATTACTCTAAAATTGTCGAATTGGACCCTGCTGATGTCCGTTCGCGACAAAAACTGGCAGAATTATATGTTCGCACCAACAAAAATACTGAAGCATATGAACAGTATGAGTCGATTGCCAAATATTTTTCCACTAATGGATTCTACCTGAAGGCGATTGCAATCTACAAGCAGATGCAACGTCTTGATCCCGGTCAAGTAGCCTTGTTTAACCGGCTTGCCGAGTTGAATGAGAAGCAGGGAATGCTTGGCAATGCGATGGCAGAGTACCGCAATCTGGTTGACTATTACGGCCGTAACGGGATGATTGCTGATGAGATTAAAACGCTGGAAAAAATGCGTGATCTTGATCTCAACAACCTTAATGTTCGTGTCAAGCTTGCAGAAGTATTTGCCAACAATGATCGTGAAGATGAAGGTTATGCTGAGCTTGAAGCTGTTCTTGAAATTTTAAGTGATAAAGGTGATTTTGACAAAATACTCAAGCTCTACAAAATGTTTATGCCCCTTTACCCGAATAATAAAAAGTTACAGATGGGGCTGGCGCTAGCTTTTTACGAAAAAGGTGATTTTGGTAGAGGTGTCATAATCCTGGAAAACTTATTAAAAGATAAGCCCAATGATCCTGATTTGCTGCGTTTGCTGGGTCGAGGATATTCTGATCTTAAGAAGTGGACCAAGTCTTGTGAGACCTACCAGCACCTTTTGGATATGGATCCCACAGATCTGGATATCCGGGAATCGATGATTAAATGTGAAATTGACAGTAGTCAATATGAGCGTGCTCTAGCTGAATTGGAGGAGTGGAAGGATACCTTCTTCAAGGCGGATCGTTTGGATCGCTTAAAAGAGTACTATGAGATCCTTAAGGAAAAGCTTGTTGATAACAGTGTCGTTTTCCAGACTCTGGATTCCATCTATGAGTTAACCGGTGAGGGTGAAAAGCTACTGGATATTATCTCTGAGCGGGATGATGAGCAAGAGGAGATGATTGTTGATGAAACCTTATCCGATTCTTTACTCGGTCTAGCTGATGAAGATATTCAGGTTTCTGAACTTGATTTTGAACTCACTGATGAGAGTGATGATCTGACCTTTGATATCGTTGAGGATGAGACGGTTGATCTACAGTTAGAGTCTGCGCTTGATGGTGGATTCGCCGGTGAAAGTGCAGATTCAGATGCGATCATCGAGTTGGATGTTGATGACAGTTTGGATTTTGTTCAGTCCAAGAGTAACGATCTGGAATTCTCTTTTGACTTGGAAGATGAAAATTCTGAAGAATCGACGCCTGTGGTAGAACGCAATCTTCAAGCTGATTTAGATGAAGCGGAATTTTACATTCAACAGGGTTTATATGCAGAAGCTGAAAAGTTATGCCGCGATATCTTGGCCGATACTCCTGATTCTGTAGAATGTAGTCAGAAACTCGAAGAAATAGAGGCGTTACTAAACCGGGAGCAGGAGCAGCCAGTTGTTGCTGAGAAATCAACAGCTGCTAATCCTTTGTTTGACAAAATTTCCGATATCGATTTCGACTTTGGTTTGAATTCTTCGTTGCCGGGTGAAACTGCCGAGAAAAAGATTTTTAAGACTGATGTCGATGAGCAGATTGCTGCTGACGATATGGAGTCACATTACAATCTTGGTATCGCTTATCGGGAGATGGGTTTATTGGATGACGCCATCAGTGAGTTCGAAAAAGCGGAGAAAGAACCAGCTCGTTATGTAGATTGTCAGACTCTAAAGGGACTTAGTTTTTCAGATAAGGCTGATTATGCAAATGCAGAGCTCATGTTCCAGCAGGCTCTCGATTCCCCCCACCTGGAAGATATCCAGCGATTGAATCTTGGCTATGAACTTGGGTTGCTTTATGAGCGTGCCGAACGTTCCAGCGATGCGTTGATCAGCTATAAGGATGTTTTCGCTCAGGATAATAACTATCGGGACGTCAGAGATAAAATTTCTGTATTGAAGAATGCCCTTGGTATTATAGAGGATAATTCCCCGATCGTGCTGGAAGAGAAAAAAGACCGAATTTCTTTTCTTTAGCACCAACAGTCGTTTATTCTTGGAGTAGCTATGGGTTATACCGACCATTTTAATTTTGACCGTGAGCCATTTTCTAACGCACCGAATGATAAGTTTTATTTCGACAGCGATCAGCACAATCAAGCGTTACTCCGACTGAAGTATTCGGTTGATTCGGACAAGGGGTTGGCTGTTTTGGTGGGTGGAGTGGGGACCGGAAAAACCACATTAGCCAGGCGGATGCTTGACAATTTACCCTTTGAAAAATACGAATCATCATTACTGGTGATGATTCACTCAGCGGTTACTCCTGAGTGGATTATGTCCCGTATCTGCATGCAGTTAGGGGTAAAAAATCCCGATATCAGTCCCTTGAAAATGTTGAAGCAGCTTTATGAACGTTTGCTGGATATTGAAAAAGAAGGTCGTAAGGCTGTCGTGCTGATTGATGAAGCGCAAATGTTACAAACGCGAGAATTGATGGAAGAATTTCGCGGGCTCTTAAATTTAGAAATACCCGATAAAAAACTGCTTAACATTATTTTTTTCGGGCTGCCTGAGCTTGATGATATCATGAAGTTAGATGCACCGTTGGCTCAGCGGGTTGCTTTTAAGTATACTTTGAAACCGCTTTCGGCAGAAGCGGCGCTGGAATATATTAATTATCGGTTGCAAGTTGCGGGCTGTGAAAAATCTCCATTTACTGCTGACTCTTTAGTTCTAATCACTAAATTCTCCGGTGGTGTTCCAAGGTTAATTAATACGCTTTGTGATAATGCACTGTTTGAAACTTTTTTACGTCATGGCACAGAGGTTACAGAAGAAATCGTCAATAATGTTGCTGAGGATCTTGGTTTGGCTACCGTTGGTATAACGTTAGCCTCAGTAGAGGATCAAGGTGATGAATTGGAAGACATAGAGATTATTTTTGATGGACTGGAAGAAAAATAATCTGTCGTTGATTAATATTTGAAATTATTGTTTGAGGTAGCGGTCGGGTAACATTCCGACCGCTATCTTTTTTTGAATCGAAAAGTCATAATGGCGTTTATGAAAAATAAAATACATGTTCTACCCGAAGAATTATGCAATAAAATTGCTGCCGGTGAGGTGGTTGAACGCCCATCTTCGGTGGTTAAGGAGTTGCTTGAAAACTCACTTGATGCAGGGGCTTCAGATATACTGATAGAGTTAGAAGCTGGTGGAAAAGGTTTAATTCGGATCACAGATAATGGCTGTGGTATGAATCGGCAGGACGCATTTCTTTCATTTGAACGCCATGCAACCAGTAAAATTCGTACCGATTCCGACTTGTTTGCCCTCACAACGCTTGGCTTTCGGGGAGAAGCATTGGCATCTATTGCTTCGGTGTCCCGGTTACGCTTGAGAACCTGTAATAACGATGAAGGGCTGGGACAGCAGATTTACGCCGAGGGGGGTAAAATAAAAAATTCTGACGAAGTTGGCCTCCCACAGGGAACGACCGTTGAAGTCAGAAACCTGTTTTTTAATTTGCCTGCGCGTAAGAAATTTCTACGTAAAGAACAGACAGAACTTGGTCATGCGGCAGATGTTGTGACCAAGCAAGCTTTGGCCAATCCAGCTGTTAGCTTTCGCTTAAAACATAATGATCGAACGATGCTTGAGTTGCGGCGTGAAAAAGGAGTTCGTGAACGGGTTGCGGCATTATTGGGGAGGTCATTGCTACCTGACCTGCTGCCGCTAGAGCGAGAGATCGGAGCTGAACTACAATTGTCTGGATTGATTTCCCAGCCGCAATTAACTCGTTCAGCAGCATCCCATATCTATACTTTTATCAATGGCCGTTATATCCGGGATCGAGTCGTTCAGCACGCGGTTATGGACGGCTATCGGCATTTATTGATGAAGGGGCGTTACCCGGTAGTTGTGCTGTTTTTGAAGATTGACCCGGCGCAGGTTGATGTTAATGTCCATCCAACCAAACATGAAGTCCGCTTCCGTGAACAATCCATGGTTCACGATTTTATCGCAAAAAGTTTGCAGCAGACACTCCGCCCAGCGGAATGGCTGGAAAAAACGACGCTGGAGTCTTCTGTCGCCAACGTAGAACATTATTCACCTGAACCACAAATTCAAGTGGTCAAAGCTGACGATGGAATGCCAGTTAACGGTTCGGTCAGAGAAACTTCCGGTTATTATTTACATCCTGCAGAGTCTTGCCAGAAAAATCATTTTTCTTCAGAATCCAATGAACAGCAATTTGTCCCAACCGTTTATCCGCCCCCACAATCAGGAAAAGGTGATGATATTGCTCAATATACCTTGCCTGGAAGTGAAGCGACGGGCTTCTTTACGCGGTTGCAAATACTCGGGCAATATCATCAGAGCTATATCCTTTGTCAAGATGGTGCCGATCTGATTTTGATTGATCAACATGCAGCTCATGAGCGGGTCGGATTTGAAAAACTCCGCCATGCCTATGCCGCTGGTACCATTCCCAGCCAAACATTGCTATTTCCGGAAGTTTTAGAGCTTGACTTTAATAGTGCCACTGCTCTTGGCGACAATCAGCATGAGCTGGAAACCTTGGGGTTTGAGATTGAACCTTTTGGAGGTAAATCGTTTGCATTAAAAGCGATTCCGCAGTTGTTGGAAAATAGATCTGCGGCCAGATTAGTGGTTGATGTCGCGTTGGAGCTAGAGCGGGTTGGTCGCACTGGGCAGCTTCGGGAGTCGATTGATGAGATCCTGATTTTGATGGCCTGTCACAGTGTTATTCGTGCCAATCAGGCTCTTGTCACAGTTGAGATAAAAGCATTGCTTCAAGAGCTTGACCGCATTGATTTCAAGGCGAATTGTCCTCATGGTCGCCCGGTGATGCAACGCATGACTTTGACCCAGATTGAGCGTTTATTCAGGCGGCAATAATGGTTCAATCTACAATAGAACAAATACCAGTATTGGTCATCTGTGGTCCAACTGGTTCGGGTAAAACCGCACTGGCCCTTTCTTTAGCTGAAAAAATTCCGTTAGAAATTATCTCTGCTGATTCACGACAGATTTATCGCCGAATGGATATCGGAACTGCCAAAGCTTCGCGCCTGGAACAAGCAGCTGTGCCACACCACATGATTGATTTGATTGAACCAGATCAGAATTATTCCGTGGCAGAATTTGTCGATCGATCCCGCATCCTGATTCCCAAAATAGCAGCACGCGGTAAGATCCCCTGTATCGTCGGCGGTACAGGTCTTTATATCCGAGCTTTACTCGGAGGGCTGGCGGACTTGCCTTCCAGTGACTCCGAATTGCGAAAACAGTTACAGCAACGCGAATCTGCCGAGGGCTCCGGGAGCCTGTTTCGTGAGCTCCAGCAGGTTGACCCTGCCACTGCCGCCGTAATCCATCCAAATAATATCATTCGTATTGTCCGGGCCCTTGAGGTCAGTATCATCAGTGGTCGAAAAATGTCTGAGTTGAAGTCGGAGCATGGTTTTTCTGAACAGCCCTATCGTGTCTTGAAGCTGGCACCCGATTTCCCCCGAGCTGAACTCTATTCACGGATCAATCAACGCGCTGAGCAGATGATATCAAGTGGATTAGTTCGCGAAGTGGAGGATTTGGTTGATAACTACTCATTCGATCTTAAAGCTTTACAAACACTTGGTTATCGTGAAGTCGTGCACTATTTGAAAGCTGATACGACCGCAGCGCAAATGCTGGATGACATGCAAAAATATACACGCCAATATGCTAAGAGACAGTTGACATGGTTCAGAAAAGAACCAGAAATTATTTGGCTTGATTCCTCAATGAAGTCTGATAAAGTGGTAAGATCTATTGAGGATTTTTTACTTTGAGTAAAGGAGCGGACATGCCAAAATCACCATTTAACATTCAAGATCAGTACTTGAATCAGGCGCGTAAAGAGCGGGTTAAGGTTAATCTTGTCATGATGACTGGAGAAAAATTAGCAGGATATATAAAGTCTTTCGACAGCTTTTGTATCTTAGCTGAAAGTGGCGGCGATATTCTCGTTTATAAACACGCGGTGAGCTCAATTACTTCAGCTGATGGAACCTTTCGTTTGCACGGCGGACGTGATTAGCTTTTCACTGTGGTGATATTTTTTCTCTCAAGGGCGGCGCCGGTGGTGCCGCCCTTGCTGTTTTTTCGCTCTGATCCATATAATGTATGATGGTTTTGCCGGCTTATGGTTTTTTGCGAGGGCATCATATGATTGGTTCAAGCAGTGTCAGTGTTTTTTGACAAGCACGCAATTTTCTTCAAGAAAGAGTTGTAAATGATAAGGATTGAATCGGTTGATTCCGAAGGTTATGCCGCTGAAATTGGACTTCTAGCGGGTGACAGGGTGCTCAGTATTAATGGTCACGAAATAATTGATCTGGTGGACTACCACTTACATATAGAGACAGATCGTCTGCTTTTAGAAGTTCTGCGGGAGAATGATGATCTGTGGGAACTGGACCTGGAAAAAGAACCACTTGAGGATATTGGGCTGACGGTAGAGCATCCACAGCCGCACCAATGTGGAAATCAGTGCCTTTTCTGCTTTGTGCATCAACTGCCGAAAGGGTTGCGGCGGACCCTGTATATTAAGGATGAAGATTATCGTTTTTCCTATCTTTACGGTTCTTATATTACCCTGACCAATCTGAATGAAATCGATCTGCAGCGAATTATTCATGATCAGCTTTCTCCCCTGTACATCTCCGTCCATGCGACCGATCACGCTTTACGTGAAAAACTATTGGGTGCAAAAATTCCTGAAATATTTCCCTTGCTCAAGCGTTTAGTTGCCGCTGGCATTGAACTTCATTGTCAGGTGGTTTTATGTCCGGGAGTCAATGATGGGGCCGCACTAAAGCAGACGATTGAGGATTTATCGAGTCTTTATCCGCAAGTTGCTTCCTTGGCGGTAGTTCCGGTTGGGTTGACTCAATATCGGGAAAAGTTGCCGCAACTAAAAAAAGTGACGCGGCAGGATGCAACAACATGCCTGAAGCTGATCCATCAATATCAACAAGATTTTTTACTTCACTATGATCACCGCTTTGTTTTTCCAGCTGATGAATTTTATCTGTTGGCAGAACAACCAATACCACCATTTGCTGAGTATGAAGATTATCCTCAAATTGAGAATGGTGTCGGAATGATTAGCCAGTTTCGTCAACAAGAGGAAGAAGTTCTGTTAGAAACAGAACCCCTTGAATTGGACA
>JAQIBX010000172.1 GCA_027858895.1 Desulfuromusa sp.
ATGGTCGGAGCGAGAGGATTTACCCACTACGTCACTCGCATCACGCGAGTTCCTGCGTAGGCTCCCCTGCGTTCGCTGACGCGGCCATCCCTGGCCGCTTTTCCGACATTAAGTCGGCGCTCACTTCGCTTCGAATCCTCACTTCGCGCAGATACAAAAAAACGCCGACCTTAAAAGGCCAGCGTTATTTTTGTTTTGGTCGGAGCGAGAGGATTCGAACCTCCGACATCTTGGTCCCAAACCAAGCGCGCTACCAGGCTGCGCTACGCTCCGACGGACGGCATTGGTACCATGGTGAAAATAAAAACACAAGAATTTTTTTCCATCCTCTGCTCCCTTTTAACCTCCCCCAAACCTGCTAGGATTTAAGTGTCATGCTTGTAATGAAGGAGCCCCTTTTTGACTGATGAAAGTTTTAAAGAAATTTATCAACTGAATATTACTGACCTGGTAGAAAAGTTACAGACGTCGCAGGCTGGACTGACAGCAGAAATTGCGGCTGAACGGCTTCGAGAGGTTGGGCCGAATCAGTTGCGTGAAGAATTCAAGCGCTCTGTGTTGCAGATGTTATCTGAACAATACCGCAATCCGATGATCATTCTTTTATTGGTTGCCGCGCTGGTTTCGGGAGTGATCGGGGAACTGAAGGACACCCTTGTCATTTTAGTTATTGTTATCCTCAACAGCCTGATTGGTTTTATTCAGGAATATCGTGCAGAAAAAGCCTTATCTGCTTTGAAACAATTGGCGGCTCCATTTGCAACCGTGCGTCGTGATGGAAAATTTCAGCGGTTCCCTGCTGATGAACTGGTGCCGGGGGATCTTTTGTTACTTGATGCAGGGACGATTGTGTCCGCTGATGTGCGGCTTAATGAAGTCTTTACGTTGAAAGTCGATGAGTCGGCACTGACTGGTGAATCGGTTCCAGTCGAGAAAACGATTGAAGTCTTAAGTCAGGCCGGCCTTCCTTTGGGTGATCGGCGCAACATGGTTTACCGTGGAACTCAGGTGACCTATGGGCATGGCAGCGGTTTTGTCACGGCCACTGGAATGAATACCGAGATGGGTAAAATTGCTCATCTTCTCGATACGACCGAAAAGATAAAAACACCGTTGCAGAAACGTCTTGCCCGGGTTGGGCGTAATCTTGCTCTGGCAACTCTGGTTATTTGCGGGATCGTGTTTATTGCCGGGCTGTTGCGTGGCGAAGATCTGATGGTGATGTTTTTGACGGCGGTCAGCCTGGCTGTTGCGGCAGTTCCCGAAGCTCTTCCTGCCGTTGTTACCATCTCACTGGCTTTGGGTGCCCGGAAACTGGTGCAGCAGAACAGCCTGATTCGCAGATTACCAGCGGTGGAAACACTGGGCTCGACAACCTTTATCTGTAGCGATAAAACCGGCACCTTGACCCTGAACAAGATGACTGTGGAGCAACTCTTTGACGCTCAACTTCACCGCATTGATGGTGCTGATTTGCCACGGGAAGACCCCTTTCTGCTCGCTCTGGCTTTGAACAACGATATCAGAATCAATGAGGATGACGATCCTCTAGGCGATCCAACCGAGGTGGCACTGTATGCAAAAGTTCAGCAACTTGGCTACAACCCGCAACAGCTAAAAGAGGAATATCCGCGGGTCGCCGAAATTCCCTTCAGTTCTGAACGACAGACCATGAGCACTCTCCATCGGACCCCCTCGGGGGATGTATTGCTGCTCTGCAAGGGAAGTTTCGAGGCGGTATCTGCACGTTGTCAGCGGTTTGATGGTTTGTTGGCGGAGACTCGTATTGCTGAAATGGCTGGTGACGGATTGCGCATCCTCGCCTTTGCCTGCTATCGATTTAAAAAATTTCCCAAAAGTCTGCACGAGGAGGATCTTGAGAAAAATCTCGAATTTCTCGGTCTAAGTGGCGCTCTCGACCCACCCCGCGAGGAAACGGCAGCGGCAGTACAGCAATGTCGGCAGGCAGGGATCACGCCGGTGATGATTACTGGGGATCATCCTTTGACCGCAGTGCGGATCGCTGCACGGATCGGGCTGGTTGATTCCGCAGCTGCGCGCGTTGTCAGCGGGCCGGAACTGGCGACGTTATCACACGAACAACTGGTAGAGCTGGCTGGGAAGATCAGGGTTTATGCCCGGGTTGCCCCGGAACAGAAACTCAGGATTGTTGCTGCTCTGCAGGAGCGCGGTGAATCGGTGGCGATGACCGGTGACGGGGTGAATGATGCTCCAGCGTTAAAGCGGGCGGAAATCGGGATAGCTATGGGGATCACTGGCACCGATGTGGCGAAAGAAGCGGCAGAAATGGTGTTGCTGGACGATAATTTTGCCACCATAGTTCATGCGGTACGCGAAGGGCGGGTGGTTTACGCTAATATCCGCAAGTTTTTTAAATATACCCTGACCAGCAACACTGGGGAAATCTGGACTATTTTCCTTGCCCCGTTTCTGGGGTTGCCGTTGCCGTTGCTGCCGATTCATATCCTCTGGATTAATCTGATAACCGATGGCGCACCGGGGTTGGCATTGGCCGTTGAACCTGCAGAAAAAGGGATCATGCAGCGACCCCCAATTCCTCCGGAGGAAAGCCTCTTTTCCCGGGGGATGTGGCAACAGATTCTCTGGATTGGCTTGTTGATGGGAGCCAGCTGTCTATTGACGCAGAAAATTGCCATAGTCCAGGGTTGGCATTGGCAGACTATGGTGTTTACCGTCTTGTGTTACAGTCAGTTATTTAACTCTCTAGCGCTGCGTTCAGAACGACAATCATTGTTCAGTCAGGGGTTGGCATCGAATCTGCCCCTCCTGTTGACCGTGCTGGTCAGTATTGCAGTTCAACTGGGAATCATATATGTTCCCGCATTGCAGTTGCTGTTTCGCACTCAGGCTCTCGGAGTTGCGGAGTTAATGTTCTGTTTTGCCATGTCAACAGTGGTTTTCTCTGCGGTTGAGGTGGAAAAATTGCTATTGCGGCACAACTGGATAAAATATTGATGTTGTGTAGGGGCACTGCTTGCTGCGCCCTTTATGTCACATCCAAACAAGACAAAATCAGGGCGCGGCAAGCAGCGCCCCTACCGTCAGGACATTTACATGAATAAACAAAAATTTACACCCGGTCAATCGATTCACGGCTTTCTGGTTGATCAGATCGATTCACTGCCTAGTATCAACGCAACCATGATTCGTCTACGCCATCAGGCTACCGGTGCACGTTTTATGCATCTGGATCGCGATGACGATAATCACCTGTTTGCGGTCGGCTTTCGGACTCCGCCGGATGATTCGACCGGGGTTGCCCATATTCTTGAACATACCGCGCTGTGTGGGTCAAAACATTTTCCGGTGCGTGACCCGTTTTTCTCAATGCTTAAGCGCAGTCTCAACAGTTTTATGAATGCGATGACTGCCAGCGACTGGACTCTCTATCCATTTTCCAGCATGAACCGAAAAGACTTTCGCAACCTGCTCGATATTTATCTGGATGCTGCTTTTTTTCCTCGTTTGACCGAGCGAGATTTCAGCCAGGAAGGACATCGCCTGGAGTATGCTGAAGGTGATGACCCAACGTCGCCACTGGAATACAAGGGGGTGGTCTATAACGAAATGAAGGGTGCCATGTCCGATCCTTCATCGCTGTTGTCTCGGCGAATGGACAAACACCTTTATCCCACCACGACTTACCGGCATAATTCGGGTGGTGAACCGGAGGATATTCCTGCTTTAAGTTGGCAGCAACTACGTGAGTTCCATGCTCGTTATTATCATCCGAGTAATTCCTGGTTTTTCAGTTCCGGTAATCTTGATTTGTCCGACTTGTTGGGGATTGTTGAAGATCGGGTGCTGCAGAATTTTGAGCGGCTCGATTCGAATACGGAGGTCCCCGCTGAACAGCGGCTGGAAGCCTCTTTACGGGTGACAGAAAGCTATCCTCTGGATGCTGGTGAACCGCTCGATAAGCGTTCATTGGTTGAGGTTGCCTGGCTCGAGAGCGACATTAATGACAGCTTCGATCGGTTGGCGATGTCATTGCTTGCTGCTCTGTTGCTGGGAAACCCCGCTGCGCCGCTTTATAAGGCGTTGCTCGACTCAGGTTTGGGAGCCAATCTGGCGCCAGGCACTGGATATCACGATGATAACCGTACCACCTACTTTGCCGCTGGCCTGCAGGGAACCGATCCTGAGCATGTTGATGCAATCGAAAAACTGATTCTGGAGACTCTGGAGCAGGTTGCCGAGGAAGGGTTTACCCAAGAGCGGATCGACGCCGCTATCCATCGGCTCGAATTTTCTAATCGTGAGATTACCGGTGACAGTTATCCCTATTCACTATTGTTGTTGATGCGTCTGATCGGACCTTGGATCCATGGCGGCGATCCGTTGGCAGCACTGAATTTTGAAGAGAACTTGCAGCGGTTGCGTCAGAAACTGGACCAAGGGCCCTTCTTTGAAAAGCTGATCAAGGAGAGATTGCTCAACAATCAGCATCGGGTCACTTTGTTATTACAGCCAGATACCGAGCTTGGACCACGTCAGGATGCGGTTACACGTGCTGAACTGGATAACATTGAGCAGCAACTCAGCGACACAGAAAAAGAACAATTGGTTGCGCGGGCCATGGAGTTGAAAACGGCCCAGGAAGAATTGGAAGATCTCTCCTGTCTACCGACACTGGAATTGAGTGATATCCCTGCAGATGAGCCGGCCGTTCCTGTGGAACAGCAGCAGAGTAAGACGGTTAAAGAGTTCTGGTTTGCTCAACCAACCAACGGGATTGGTGTCGTGACATTCAATTTTGGACTCGACAGTTTGACCGCCGAGCAGCGCAAGTACCTGCCGATTTTTAGTAGTTTACTGACGCAGGTTGGTGCTGGTGAGCGGGATTATTTGCAGATGGCTGAAGCGATGGAAGCTGTGACCGGAGGCATTTCTGCCCGCACATCTCTTCTGGATGACCCGCAAGATCCAGATAAGTTTACCGCCAGTTTCGAGTTAAAAGGGAAAGCACTGGTGCGCAATTGCGAGCCATTGTTCGGCTTGCTACATGACCTTCTGTTAACTCCAAAATTCAGCGACCTGTCGCGAATTCATACTGTTTTGAAGCAAATACAGGTGTCACTGGAAAATTCAGTTCCCCAATCTGGACATAGCTATGCGGCCAGAACTGCGGCGGCTTCTCTGTCCCCGGCCGGGTGGCAGCGCGAACAATGGGCGGGACTTTCTCAGGTGGCTCTGATTCGGGAACTTGCAGCCAAACCAGTTGCAGAATTAGCTGAGTTGGCAACCGTTTTGGTCGAAATTGCCGGACAGCTGTTTACTCAGCTGCAGTTGCAGACGGCAATCACCGTTGAAGCTGAAAATTTTACCCCGTTCAAGGCAGCTTTAAGCCAATTAGTTGAGCAGCTTCCGGTTGAGTCATCCATTCAGCCAGCATTGACTGCAGACTTTAAATCGCAGCCGTTGCGGCAGGGGTTGATCTGGTCATTGCCGGTTAATTATGTGACTCGGGTTTTTCGCGCAGTGGCCTATTCCCATCCCGATAGTGCCGCTCTGACGGTCCTGGCTAAATTGTTACGGGCAGAATTTCTCCACCGAGAAATTCGTGAAAAGGGTGGCGCCTACGGCGGTCTGGCGGGTTATAGTGCCGAGGCTGGTCAGTTCAGCATGCTCTCCTATCGTGATCCTCATATTTTGCGCACCCTGCAGGTTTATGACCAGGCTATCGACTGGGCTGTGGCCGGGGAATTTTCCCCCGATTCAGTCAAGGAAGCAGTGCTGGCCGTGTTTGGTGATCTCGACAAACCACTCTCTCCGGCAGGAGCGGGAGCCCAGGAATTTGCCAATATTCGCCAGAAAATGACTCTGGAAATGCGTAATCAAATGCGGCAGAAAATTTTGGCAGTTGATGGCCCGGCTTTGCAGAGGGTTGCAGAGAGATACCTCAAAAACGGAGAAAGTTCCGTTGCCGTCCTGGCAGGTGAAGCGGCGCTGCAGCAGGCAAATGAGCAGCTGGGAGAGCAACTGCTGGTGTTGCGAAAAATTTAATTGTGTAGGGGCGATCCTTGTGATCGCCTTTTTCCCCTGGGCAAAGATCGCCTTTTTTCATCCGGGCGAATACAAGGTTCGCCCCTACGAGATATTTATTTTATGCCAAAACAACAATTCTTCGCCACCGCGCCACTTGGGATGGAACCCCTGCTTGCTACCGAACTTGAGAGCCTGGGTGGCGCTGAAGTGAAGCAGGAACGTGCCGGCGTGCGCTTTTTCGGCGACCTGGAGATTGCCTACAAAGCCTGTCTCTGGTCACGTCTGGCCAACCGGATTTTTTTGCCGCTGGTTAACTTTGAAGCTCTTGATCCGGATCAACTTTATACCGAAATTTTAAAAATCGATTGGTCAGAACACCTGTCGGCAGAAAACACCCTGGCGGTTGATTGTACCTTGGTGAGTTCAAAGATTAACCATTCCCTTTATGCCGCATTGCGGGTCAAGGATGCCATTGTTGATCAGTTTCGTTCCCGGAGTGGAGAACGTCCTTCAGTTTCGCTTGAATCCCCCGATCTTCGGCTGAATTTACATATTTACAAGGATCAGGCGACCATCAGTATTGACCTCTCTGGAGATAGCTTGCATCGGCGTGGCTATCGAATTGATGGGGTGCACGCGCCGCTGAAAGAAAATTTAGCTGCGGCGATTCTGATTCGAGCAGGCTGGACAGATATCTGTGTCGCAGGTGGCGCTTTAGCTGATCCGCTGTGTGGTTCGGGGACCCTCCCACTTGAGGCTGGACTGATTGCGGCTGATATCGCACCGGGATTGTTGCGCAGCTACTTTGGCTTCTCTGGCTGGAAGCAGCATGATGCCGAACTCTGGAATGATCTGCTTGAGGTTGCCCGGCAGCGGCAGGTGGTTGGTCTGGCGAAGAAAATGGCGCCGATTGTCGGGTTTGATAACGATAGCCGGGCGATCAAGGCTGCCTGGCAGCACGCCGTAAATGCCGGTCTGGATAAATTGATCCATTTTGAGCGGCGAACACTGCGGGAATTTACTGCTCCTTCTGGAGCAACTCATGGTTTGCTGGTGGCGAATCCTCCCTACGGTGAACGTCTCGGCGATGTGAGTGAGTTGCCAGGATTTTATAACCTCCTTGGCGAAAGGATGGCAGGGCTGTGTTCTGGTTGGAAAGCGGCAGTGATAACTTCAAGTCCGCAATTGGGACGGAGTATTGGATTGCGGGCGGGAAAGATCAATGTTCTTTATAACGGTGCGTTGAAGTGTCAGTTGTTACAGTTTGAACTTAATGCGACTAACCACTGGCAATCTCTTGAAGAGGGGGCCGGAAAAGCGGTGAAGAAAACCCTTTCTCCAGGTGGCTCAATGTTTGCCAATCGGTTGCGCAAAAACCTCAAAAAACTGAAAAAATGGGCTGTTCGTGAGGGAATCGATTGTTATCGCCTTTACGATGCCGATTTGCCCGAATATTCGGTTGCGGTTGATCTCTACGGCGATGAAGTGCATCTACAGGAGTATCGAGCGCCGAAAGAAATCGATGAAAATAAAGCAGCTGAGCGCTTGCGCGAGGTGCAGGATGCTCTGCCACAAGTGTTGGATCTTTCCCCCGATAAAATTCACCTGAAGGTTCGCCAGCAGCAGAAGGGGAGCGGGCAATATGAAAAACTGGCGCGCCGCGGGGTGCTTAAAGAAGTTCAGGAAGGAAATTGTCGATTTCTGGTTAATTTGACCGATTATCTTGATACCGGTCTATTTCTTGATCATCGTTTAACCCGCCAGTTGATTCAGAAGCTTGCCAGCGAAACCCGTTTTCTCAATCTGTTTGCCTATACCGGTGCAGCAACCGTACATGCCCTGATGGGTGGTGCCATTAAAACGACAACTGTTGATATGTCAAAGACTTACTTGGCGTGGGCAGAAAAAAATATCGCTCTGAATCATTTTGATCCGAAGCGAGAGGAGTTGATTCAGGCCGATTGTCTGACTTGGCTTGACAGCGCAACCGGACAATATGATCTGATTTTTCTTGATCCCCCGACCTTTTCTAATTCCAAGGGGATGGACGCAACCTTTGATGTGCAACGTGATTATGTTGAATTGATAAGAAAAACGGTTCGTTTGCTGGCTCCTGGAGGGACTTTGATCTTTTCCAATAACCTGCGTAAGTTCCAGCTGGAGAACGCGGCACTTCCTGAATTGAAGATTGAAGAGATTACGGCCAAAACGATCCCTTTAGATTTTGAACGTCATGCGCGTATCCATAACTGCTGGCTGATCAGGAGGTCGTAAAGTGTTTCAGCTTGATCCACGGTTGCAGGCCGATACCATCACTCTGGGTGATTTTCCTTTGTGCCGCCTGTTGTTGATGAACGATTTGACTTATCCCTGGTTTGTCCTGGTTCCACGGCGGGTAGCGGCCACAGAAATCTACCAACTTGAAGAATTGAATCAACAACAGCTCTGGCAGGAATCAGCAATTGTTGCGCGTTGGATGGCAACAACCTTTGAATTTGATAAACTGAATATCGGTGCATTGGGGAATGTTGTCAGTCAACTCCATCTGCATCATGTCGGGCGGCGCATCGATGATCCCACCTGGCCTGGTCCGGTCTGGGGGCAGCATCCTCCACAACCCTATGGTATAGTAGCAATAGAAAAGATCAAACAACAGGTCAGAGCTGATCTGGCCGCGTATCTGGGAGAAAAACAATGAAACAATCTCTGTTTAAGTGGGTTGGTTTTTTATTCATCATCCTGTTGGCCGGTTGTTCTGTCACGACCCGCGAAGTCGGATCTGATGAAAAAGTGATTTACGATGAGGGTTACCATTTCTCGGATAAAAAGGCGATTGTCGATGACATGGTCCAATCGCTCTTGTCCAGACATCCCCTGTTGCGGGCGACTGATCGTCCCGTTGTGATCGTGTATGGGATTGCCAATCGAACCAGCGAACACATCAGCACCAGTGCCATGACTGATGACATGCGCTTGAGCCTGCTGAATTCCGGTCGGGTTCGCTTTGTCAACGAAACCCAGCGCAAAAATATTGAGCGTGAAACCAGTTACCAGTATGGTGGCAATGTTGCTGCCGAAACCCGGATTCAAAAAGC
>JAQIBX010000183.1 GCA_027858895.1 Desulfuromusa sp.
CTGATCCTGACACGTACCGGGAAAAATCTGGCGATGGTGAGATCATGCTCTATGCCATGGGTGACGGCAATCATTCGTTTGCGACGGCTAAGGCCATTTGGGAAAAACTCAAGCAAGAAACTGATGATCTTGAGCAGCTGATGAATTACCCGGCCCGTTTTGCCTTGGTTGAGCTGGTCAACGTTCATGACTCAGGACTTGAATTTGAAGCGATTCATCGTGTGCTGTTTAACGTCAATTGTGTCCATCTCCGACAAAGGATGGAGGCCTTTTTTGCCGCAGGCAAGACGCCTCTGAGCTTCACTCCTTGTGACAATTTTTCTGAGGCGGAATCGGCTGCGGAGGTCAAAGGAGATGCCCACGCATTCCCGATTATTCTAGGTGGTCGGTTCGGGGTCTGCACGGTGGAGAATCCGGAATATACTTTGACGGTCGCAACATTGCAGGTGTTTCTCGATCATTACCTGCAGGAAAATCCAACTGCGCGCATCGATTATATCCACGGCAAGAAATCTGTGACCGACCTCGGTAGCGAAACGGGTTGCGTGGGTTTTTACTTGCCAGCTATTTCCAAGCATGACTTGTTCAAAACAATTGTGCGGGATGGGGCGTTACCGCGCAAAACGTTCTCGCTAGGTGAAGCGGATGAAAAACGCTTCTATTTGGAGTGCCGGAGGATTCAGGAATAAAAAACACCGGGGTGAGCTTTACAACTCACCCCGGTTATAGATTGAATACCTAACAGCCTAAATATCTTCAGACTTGTTTTGCTGGTTTATCTTTCAGGCGTCATTTCCCGCTGGAAGAATCAGGTTCAATAACACCCCAACAACTCCTGCCAAGCCAATCCCGCCAAGTTTAACAATGACCAGATCAAAATTCATTCCGCCAATACCAAAGACCAGAATAATTGCAACAATCGCCAGATTGCGGGGTTGCATCAGATCGGTTCCCGCTTTAACCAGGGTATTTATACCGATAACGGCAATTGCGCCGAATAGCAGAACCATGATTCCACCCATGATCGGAACTGGAATTGAGTTCAAAAAACCACCCAGTTTACCGATAAAAGCGAGCAAAATTGCGGAAATGGCAGCCCAGGTCATGATAGCAGGATTAAATGATTTGGTTAGAGCTACTGCACCGGAAACTTCCGAGTATGTGGTATTGGGAGGGCCACCAAGAAAAGCTGCAAAACTGGTTGCAATTCCGTCGCCTAGCAGGGTGTTTTCGATGCCGGGATCTTTTACGTAGTCTTTTCCTGAAATTCCACCAATTGCCAGAACATCACCAAAATGTTCAATAGCTGGAGCGATGGCGACTGGAACAATAAACAGGATTGCTTCCAGGTTCCAGACTGGGAAGGTGAAGTCCGGCATGGCAAACCAGGGAGCCTCGGCAACCTTCTGCATTGTGATCAACGCTGGGCCGGTCCAGTTTTGTAGTGTGCCTGGATCAAAAGCAGCCTGAGTGGAGGCCGTGAATCCAGTACCGTCCAGAATCAGCGATGTAACATAACCGGCAACGATTCCGCTTAATATCGGAATCAATTTGAACAGCCCACGGCCGAGCAGGGAAACCAGAATGGTGACCGCCAAGGCGACTCCCGCAATGATATAGGCAGTTGTTTCAGGAACCAGCCAGGCAGAACCATCACCGGTGCGCCCAGAGGCCATATGGATAGCTACCGGGGCCAGTACCAGACCAATAACCATAATCACTGGGCCAGTAACGATTGGCGGCAGTACTTTGTGCAGGATATCTGAACCGAAGATTCGAACAACAAAACTTAGAACCGCATAGAGTAGACCGGCAGCGGCCAGGCCGCACATGGTTCCAGCAATCCCCCATTGCCCGACACCGTAGATGATCGGGGCAATAAAAGCGAAACTGGAGGCCAGAAAGACCGGTACCCGGCCGCGGGTAATCAGTTGGAATATCAGGGTTCCAACCCCAGCGGTGAATAGCGCAACATTGGCGTTAAGTCCTGTTAGAAGAGGAACTAACACCAGTGCACCAAACGCAACAAACAGCATCTGAGCACCGAGCAGGCAGTCCTTCAGGCGAAAATTATAATCTGTGGGGGATGGGGTCTGATTCATGTTTTAAGTCCTTCTCCGCAAAAGGTTGTAGGGTTCTATTTGGTGCCAAATATTTTATCTCCGGCATCACCCAGACCGGGGAGGATATAACCGTTTTCATTCAGCCGCTCATCAACCGACGCAACATAGATGTCAACATCTGGATGTTCTTTTTCGACTCGGGCTATCCCTTCTGGGACCGCAACCAAGAAGAGGCCACGGATGCTGGTACATCCAGCTTTTTTCAGCATATTGATACAAGCAACCAGGGAGCCACCCGTGGCCAGCATCGGATCAAGGATCAGGGCTGTACGATTACCTATGTTGCGGGTGAACTTTTCATAGTAGGCGACCGGCTCCAGAGTTTCCTCGTTGCGGTAGAGTCCGACAATACTGACACGGGCGCTGGGAATCAGGTCGAGAACCCCATCCATCATTCCCAGTCCGGCACGGAGAATCGGGACGACAGTAATCTTCTTCCCCTTGATTCTTTCAACGTTGACCGGACCATTCCAGCCGGTGATCGTTTCTGGCTCAGTTTTAAGATCCTTGGTAGCTTCATAGGTCAGTAATCGGGCTATTTCAGAGGCGAGTTCACGAAAATCTTTGGTGCTGATATCGTGTTGCCGTATCAGGCCCAGTTTATGTTTGACCAAGGGATGATTGACTTCAAAAACGGCCATGTTTTTCTCCTTAGGAATGAATTTCAGCGATTTTTACAGCGCAGCATAAAAGTATCGATTCGGTTGGTCAAGGATTTAGCCATTGAGATTGTGTTAGTCTTGAATAATGTATTTTTTTCTTTCGAGAAAACACCCTTTATTATCGTTGATAAGGTGCGCTATAGTGTTTGGTCGATCTGTTTGAGTTTCTTTTTCGGAGTTATTGCCAAATGACGTCAGTCGCTATTAAACATCGTGCCGAATACCTTGCTCTGCGAGTGATTGCGGTAATTGTCAGATGTTTATCACGCAAGAAGGCTCTAGCTTTTGGACGTGTCGCGGGTTTTTTGGCAATGAAGGTTCTGCCGGGGCGTTATCATCTGGCAAAAGAGAATATGACCAGGGCACTGCCAGAGCTGAGTGTGGAAGAAATTGCAGAAAATGTGCGGAAGAATTTTGCACATGCCGGGATCAGTGGTGTGGAAATGTTGCGGTTGGATATGTTTAAGCCTGGCAGTGATGATATTCAACGCTATTTTGATTGTGAAAATATACACATAATACGAGAGGCATTAGCGCTGAACAAGGGAGTCATTCTCCTGACCGCTCATCTGGGTTTTTGGGAAGCTGGCCATTTTATCATGTCCGAACTGGGAATCCCGTGTGCTGCTGTGGCAAAACCGCTGAAAAATCCTTTCTCCGATCGTTATTTTGAGGGGCTTCGGACATCTTTTGGCACGGAGATGCTTAATAGCCGAAAAGGTGCTCGGCGGATTTTGAAGTCATTAGGTGATAATCGAGCGGTTGTGGTTCTGCTCGATCAGCATATTTCTCCGCCGGGATCGGTGGTTACGAAGTTTTTTGGCCGCAAGGCTTACACGACTACTGCTATTGCCAATATGGCGATGAAACATCAGATCCCAATTGTTCCAGTATTTTTCCTGCGGCAATCGGATGATCGCTATAAGGTTTGGGCAGAGCCAATGTTGACACTAACCGGTGTGGGTGAGAAGGCTGTTGTTGAAAACACCCAGGTGCTGACTAATATCATCGAAGCTGCAGTACGTAAAGATGTCAGTCAATGGTTCTGGATGCATAAACGCTGGCGGGTAAAGAAAGTGAAAAAGTAAGTTTAACTACCAAGGTGCAGTAGATGCTGAGTTAATCAAAATCATTTTTAGGGTTTAAAAAAAGGTGTCAAGATTTTCTCCGTGACTGTGGTTCAAAAAAAAGGATGAATTAAGTGAGTAAGGAATTACAGCGAGAAATAGCCACGCGGCGGACTTTTGGTATTATCAGTCACCCGGATGCCGGTAAAACGACTTTGACCGAAAAATTATTGTTGTTCGGTGGGGCAATCCAGATGGCTGGAACGGTCAAGGCACGGAAATCGAATCGCCATGCGACCAGTGACTGGATGAGCATTGAGAAAGAACGGGGAATTTCAGTTTCCTCGTCGGTGATGAAGTTTAATTACCGCGATTTTGAAATCAACTTACTCGACACCCCGGGTCACCAGGATTTTTCCGAGGATACCTATCGGGTTTTAACTGCCGTTGACAGCGCCCTGATGGTTATCGATAGTGCCAAGGGGGTTGAGCCACAGACTGAAAAGCTGATGGAGGTTTGCCGGATGCGTAATACACCAGTGCTGACCTTTATCAACAAACTCGATCGTGAAGGTTTAAATCCTCTCGATATTCTTGCCGATATTGAAGAGAAGTTACAGATTGAATGTTCTCCACTCTCCTGGCCAATCGGGATGGGGAAACGCTTTAAGGGGGTTTACAATCTTTACCGCAAAGAATTGAACCTGTTTCGGTCTGGTGACGATGTTCGTAGTACCCAGACGGTTAAAGTTGCTGATTTGAATGATCCGCAACTGGATGAATTGTTGGGGAGTCAGGCAGATGAGTTGCGTGAGGATATCGCACTGTTGGAAGGTGCGGCAAATCCATTCAGTTTTGAAGATTACCTGCGCGCCAGCCAGACGCCGGTGTTTTTTGGCAGTGCCATCAATAATTTTGGGGTGCAGGAAATGCTTGATGCTTTTGTCGAGCTGGCACCTGCGCCAGGTTTGCGGGAAACGGTGGAGCGGATTGTTGAGCCGGATGAAGAACAATTTTCCGGGTTTGTGTTTAAAATTCAGGCCAATATGGATCCAGCTCACCGTGACCGGATCGCTTTTCTGCGGATCTGTTCCGGTAAATTTACCCGTGGGATGAAGGTGAAGCATCACCGTATCGGCAAGGATGTTGTGCTGTCGAATGCCACCATTTTTATGGCTCAGGACCGAGCCCACGTTGAAGAGGCCTATCCCGGTGATATTATCGGGTTACATAATCATGGAACCATTAAGATTGGTGATACTTTCACAACTGGAGAGTCGCTTAAATTTACTGGAATTCCCAGCTTTGCCCCGGAGCATTTCCGCCGCGTACGCTTGAAAGACCCGTTGAAATCGAAACAGTTACAGAAGGGATTGACCCAATTGGCAGAAGAAGGAGCAGTGCAGGTTTTCAAGCCGATCACCGGGGCGGAATTCATCCTTGGGGCGGTCGGTGTGCTTCAGTTTGACGTGACGATGGAGCGGCTTAAGGCCGAGTATAATGTTAATGCTGTTTACGAGGGGGTTGATTATACGACCGCACGCTGGGTCGAATGTGATGACCGGAAATTGTTTGAAGAATTTCAAAAAAAGGAACAGGGCCGTCTGGCACACGATGCCGAAGGTTTTTTGACCTATCTGGCAGCCAGTGAGTGGCGCTTGGGACATACCATGGAGCAATGGGAAGGGGTGCAGTTTCTGAAATCACGTGAACATAGCTGATAATAGATGGATAAAAAGCAGTATCAGAGGGGGGTCGCAATGCGGCCCTTTTTTTGTTGTGTGTTTGGGTGAATTTCTGTTATGTTTGTTCACGTTAATTATTTATTTGTCATTTTCTTGGGACTGTCGTGAATAGAATCTCTTCCTATCGTTTTTGGTTACTCTTGATCTGGCTTGGTTGTCTTGTCTTTGTGTCTCCAGCTCAGGCTGAAGAGCGCTTTAAGGTGTTGGTGGTTTTCAGTTATGAGCAGGATTATCTCTGGGAGGTCGAAATCCGAGAAGAGCTGGAAAAGGTTCTCAGCCCATCTTCTGAACTCTCTTTTTTTTATATGAATACTAAAATGGCATTGGCAGAAGGGCCGAACAAGGCTACAGAAGCATTTGCTCTTTATCAGAAGGTGCAACCGGATGGGGTTATTGCTGTTGATGATAATGCTCAATCGCTGTTCGTTGTCCCTTACCTGAAAAACCGTGTTCCAACGCCGGTCATTTTCTGTGGGGTCAATGCGAAGCCAGAGGCTTATGGTTATCCGGCAGAGAATGTTTCAGGCATTTTGGAACGTTATCATTTTGCTGAGACCCTTTCTTTAAATCGTCAGATTGCCGGAAAAACCGAAACTTTTGCATTAATGGTCAATGAGAGCCCCCTGGCAGATTTAATAGCCGGAGAGCTTCAAACAGAAAAAGATAAATTATCTGCAAAAATGGTTGCATTTCTCCGCCCGAAAACATTGCCACAAGCGGTTGATATGGCTCAGAATGTTCGGGATAAGGTTGACCTGCTTATGTTGCCGACCCTCAACGGGGTGGTTGACGACCAAGGAAAACCAGTCAGTGATGCCGAAGCAATTTCTACAGTTGTTGCCGCTTTCAATAAACCGACAACGGCGACAGCGGCTTTTGCGGTGAAAAGTGGCGTACTCAGTGGCGTTCTTGCCAGCGGTCAGGAACAGGGTGAGCAAGCCGCACTGATGCTGTTACAGGCGATGCGTGGTGTGCCCATGGATCAGCTGCCAGTCACCCGCAACTCTCATGGAAAAAGAATGATCAATGTTTCTACTCTGCAGCTCTTAGGGATTACCCCACAACCGATGGTTTTGCGGGGAGCAGAACTGGTACGAAGTGAAAAGTAAACCTTCCTCTTAAGATGACCTGAATGACGAGCAAACAGAATAGTCACCAATCGATTAAGGGCAGACTGAGACAAATGTCTCTGGTTGTCGTTCTGGTTTTTATCTTGATTGTCTGCGTTCTTTATTTCTCTTCCCGAAGGGTGCGCTCAAGTATCGATCAGATTGTTGAAAGCAGTTTACAGCAAACTGTAGAAAATTCGCAGGACAGCCGTGATTTTGGATTGTTGAATGCACGGTTGAGGGTTTTTGAAAATACCTTTTATCTTGACGAAAAATGGTTTGAAACTGAAAACAAAGGCCTGCAGGAAAACATCCAGAACCTGAAAATTGACATTTCTGGTTCTCACTTAGAGTCCCTGTTGGAGCAATTGCAAAAACAATTTTCTGTTTATCTGGACCGCCGTGAGTGGCTCAATTATCTTCTCCTCTGGCGTTCTGAGCAGGATAAGGATATTGGCGAACTGATCTTGTTTCTGCAAGAAATAATAGCTGAAAAAATGATCAGCGTGACACTGGAGGGTGGCGAAATTGATTATCTGGAACAGTTGGCCGTTCTCGTCTCCGGTTATCGGGAAAGTTTATTAGAAATAGCGAAACTCAATGCAGAAGAGAACCCCGCACATCTGCTTTTTGCTCTCATCGATTCCCCTATCCCGTTAAAGTCAGAATTGGATAATCTGGTTATGCGACTGGGTACTCTAACCGCTTCAGAACCACCTATTAATCGTTTAGGCCAACATTTAATCGATCATTTTGCCTACTATCAATTTCTGATGCGACAGTATCAGGTGGAGATGGCTCGACTGGGTGAATTAACCCGGAATTTAGATCAATCAACAGCGCAAATTTTATCTGCAATGGAGCAAATAGACAAGCAGACAGCTGCGACAATAGATGAGTCCAGGCTTGAAATTCAACATACCATCCTGACCACGGTCAGATCTGTCCAGTTTTTTTTGTTGCTGTTGGCTGTTGGGCTTTGGTTCGCACTGAGAAATCTATTCAAGAATCATATTCAAGCTCCTATGGATCGGGTCAGTGAGCGCTTGAAAACGTTTCAGCAGGGTGATCATAGTTCCCCAATGCAATTGGGTCGGAATGATGAGTGGGACGATATTGAGGCGGTTTTTAATCAAATGCTTGCGGATCTGCAAAAGGGTTTTTCCGCTTTGCAAGAATCTGAACAACGTTACCGGGAAATTTTTAACAATGCGACGGAGGGTATTTTTCGTTCTACCCTTGCCGGGCAAATGTTTGAGTTGAATCCTGCTGCAGTATCCATGCTCGGATTTGATTCGGCTGAAGAAGCTATATCTGCTTTGTCTGATCTCGGATGTCAGCTGTATCAAGACCCGCAAGCTCGTGAGCAGATGCTTGAGAGATTGTTTGAGCAAGGGCGGACCCTTGACCATGAATCAATCATGCGGCGGAAAAATGGAGATTTGTTTTGGTCTTCGCTTAATAACCACCTGATTCGGGATGATGATGGGGAAATTCTCTTTATTGAGGGCACTATCCGGGATATCTCTGCCCACAAGGCGGCCCAGGAATCCCTTCAGCAATTACAGTCCTACCTGCAAAATATCATTGATTCAATGCCCTCGGTGTTGATAGGTGTTGATACAAATATGCAGGTGACACACTGGAATAAACGAGCTGAACATGAAAGCATTCTCACGGCAGAACAAGCCAAGGGATTGTCCATGCCCGATGTCTTGCGATTATTTAACCCGACCACCTATGTGCCGAAACTCTCAGAGACCTTACGTACCAGAAAACCGACCCGGTTACTCAAAGTTGAAAGTAGCAAAAAGGCAAAAAATGGCAGCAGTCGTTTTTTTGATATTCTGATTTATCCACTATCTCTGACCGAGGCAGGTGGCGCGGTGATTCATATCGACGATGTCACTGAGCGGCTGCGCCTGGAAGAAATGATGGTTCGTTCAGAAAAAATGCAATCCATTGGTGGACTCGCTGCCGGGTTGGCCCATGAACTCAACAATCCGCTGGCAGTTATTCTGCAGAGTGTTCAGGTCTTGGGTCGGCGCTTGTCTCCCGACTTGGATCAAAACCGGAAAACGGCTCAAGAACTGGGAACAACGATTGAGACGATTGTCGAATACATTAGTCTGCGAGGCTGTGACAAAATGCTTCATTCAATCTCAAATGCAGGGCATCGTGCGGCCAAGATTGTTGAAAATGTGCAGAGTTTCAGCCGGCGGGGGGGATCCAACTTTATCCCCTGCACGATCTCAAATCTATTGGAGAGAACAGTTGAATTAGCTGGCAGTGATCATGATATGCGGCACCATTTTGATTTCAGGAAGATTAGCATCGTTCGCGATTATCAATCAGTTCCAGACGTGTGCTGCGAGACAAGTCAGATTCAGCAGGTCTTTCTCAGCTTGTTGAAAAACGCTGCCCAAGCTCTGAGTCTTAGTATCGATGATCCACAGATGACCTTGAGGATTGTGCCTTCCGGGACCGACCATGTTTGCTTGCAAATTGAAGATAACGGATCGGGAATGGATGCGGATGTCGCGGCAAGGATTTTCGATCCCTTCTACACAACGCGAGAGGTTGGTCAAGGGACCGGACTGGGATTGTCGATTGCTTATTTCATCGTGACCCATAATCATAATGGTCGCTTGAGCGTGATCTCTGAGCCGGGTAAGGGGAGCTGCTTCGAGATAATCTTGCCGCTGGAAAATGTCGCAGAGGTCTTTGTTCTTGAATAGATAGTGATTGGTTGGAGGTTCAGATGGCAGTTATTGCTTGGAAGAGTATTTATGAAACCGGTATTGTTGCATTGGATAATGAACATCGCGGGCTGGTTCAGGAAATTAATCGCCTTTATGAAGCGGTTCGGGACAAACGGGGAGAGGCCGTTTTAGCGGACATTCTGGCGATGCTCGAAAAATATACCGTTGATCATTTTCAACATGAAGAAAAATTGCTGGAGGAGTATCATTTTTCCGGCCTCGCAGAGCATCAAAAAATTCACCAGGAACTGATTGATGAAATTCAGGAATTTAAAAAGAGAGTAACCTCTGGTACTGAAGATCTTGCAAGGGAATTACTGACATTTCTTCGCGGGTGGTTGTTGGAGCACATTCTGAAAGTAGATAAAGAGTATGGGGCTTTTCTGGAGTCTCGAGGCGGACGGTTCATTGAGTAAAATCAGCCTGTAGCTTTGAAATATTCTCTGAAATAAAAAGACTGTTCGGTATCGGGCAGTCTTTTTATTTGATATCTCTTGCAGATCATGACGTAATCTGGAGATAATAAAAAATATTTTTGTTGTGGATTTGAAAGGAAAACAAGATGAGTGGATTGGTAAAAATTTCGATCAAAGAGCTGTTGCAGTCACAGCAGCCGGAAGAAGCTGTTTGTGTCAAAGGCTGGGTACGTTCAATCCGACGGGGTAAGGGTGTTGCTTTTGTTACTTTGAATGATGGTAGTTGTTTTGCTTCTGTGCAGATTGTTTTGAGCCCGGATCTTGACAATTACGAGGCGGCTTCCAAGGTTGGTACCGGCGCCTGTCTGGCAGTGACTGGACAGTTGGTTGAATCACCGGCGGCAGGGCAGGCGTGGGAAGTGCAGGCACAAACGCTGGAAATTATCGGTGCCGCGGATGAAAACTACCCTCTGCAGAAAAAGCGACACAGTCTTGAATATTTGCGTTCTATCGCCCACTTGCGGCCACGCTCCAACACCTTTGGCGCGGTGTTCCGGATGCGCAGTGCCCTCGCTTTTGCCGTTCATCAGTTTTTTCAACAGCGCAGTTTTCTTTATGTACAGACCCCGATTATTACCGCCAATGATTGCGAAGGTGCCGGGGAAATGTTCCGGGTCAGTACCCTTGATCCACTGAATCCACCGCAACAGGCTGGTCAAGTTGACTGGTCGCAGGATTTCTTTGGCGAGCGCACCGGCCTGACTGTCAGCGGCCAGTTACAGGGCGAATTATTCGCTACGGCATTTTCCGATATTTATACTTTTGGGCCGACCTTTCGGGCAGAAAACTCGAACACCAGCCGTCACGCCGCTGAATTCTGGATGATTGAACCCGAAATCGCTTTTGCTGACCTGCGTGATAACTGTCAACTGGGCGAGGATTTTCTCCGCTATATGGTTATCTATGCTCTGGAAAATTGCCAGGAAGATCTTGATTTTTTTAATCAACGGGTCGAAAAAGGGTTACTCGACAAATTGGAATCTCTTGCAAAAGCAGAGTTCCGCACCATCAGCTATACCGAAGCGGTTGAACAACTACATAATTCGGGTCAGTCGTTTGAGTTCCCGGTCGAGTGGGGGCATGATCTGCAATCGGAGCATGAACGTTATCTGACTGAAAAAATCTTTGCCGGACCTGTCTTTGTGACCGACTACCCAAAACAGATCAAGGCCTTTTACATGCGTATGAATGACGATGAAAAGACTGTTGCCGCTATGGATCTGCTGGTCCCCAGAGTTGGTGAAATTATTGGTGGCAGTCAGCGTGAAGAACGTTTCGATGTACTGCAATCGCGGATGGCGCTGCAGGGAATTGCTGCTGCTGATATGGCCTGGTATCTCGATATCAGGCGTTGGGGGAGTTGCCCTCATGCCGGGTTCGGCCTTGGTTTTGAGCGCCTGTTGATGTATCTGACCGGGATGGAGAATATCCGCGACGTTATCCCTTTCCCACGGACTCCAGGGCATGCGAAGTTCTAATATTAAAATCCCCCTCAATCCCCCTTTACAAAAAGGGGGATGTTTAATCGCCCCCCCTCTTTGGCAAAGAGGGGTTGGGGGAGATTGATGCTATTCAGGAAAACTGATTTGAAAAACTTATTTCAATATATTCTTCTCGCTATTTTCCTGCTTTTCTGCAGCAATACAACCGCTGTGGCAGAAGAACCGGTGCGTCTGGATCTGCCGGTGCGGATCGGCGGTGACTATAATTATCCCCCTTATGAATATCTGGATCAGGATGGTTTGCCGACTGGCTATAATATTGAGCTGAGTCAGGCCGTTGCCCGGGTGATGGGAATGGAGATCAATATTCAACTTGGCTCCTGGGGGGGGATGCGCCAGGCTTTGGCTCGGGGTGATGTCGATATTCTGATGGGAATGGCACATACAGAAGAGCGACTGGACGAAGTTGATTTTTCTATTCCCCATGCAAAAGTGCATCAATCCATCTGGATTCGCAACGACAATGAAACCATTCGCGCAGTTAATGATCTGGTTGGCAAAGAGGTCATTGTGATGAAGGGGAGTGTGATGCACGACTTCATGCTCGAAAATGGCATCGTAGCTGACCTGTTTATGGTGCAAACTCTGGCTGATGCGCTGAATCTGTTGGCTTCAGGTCATCACGATTGTGCCTTGGTTGCAAAACTTCCCGGTGAATATCTGCTGAGTAATCCGGCATTATATAACATCCATCCCATTGCCCGCCCGCTGGTTGCGCAGAATTATGGTTTTGCGGTCAAAAAGGGAAATCTTGAACTGCTGGCGCGGTTTAATGAGGGCCTCTCCTTGTTGAAAACATCTGGCGAATACCGCCAGATCAGGGAAAGATGGCTTGGGGTTCTGCAGCCAGAACCAATGTCTTGGACAAATATTATCCGTTACGGGGCGCTGGTTATCGGGCCGTTACTTCTGGTACTGATTGCTTTTGCCCTTTGGTCGAGGACTTTGCGTCGCCAGGTGGCATTAAGAACCGAAGAGCTGGAACGAGAAATTGCTGAACGGATGCGTTCCGCAGAAGAGTTGCAAGTGCGTCAGAAGCAACTGTTGCATGCTGATAAAATGACCTCGCTGGGAATTCTGGTTGCCGGGGTGGCCCATGAGATCAACAATCCTAACGGTTTGATTCAACTTAGTCTGCCTCAATTGAGTAAGGCCTATCAAAGCATTGAACCGATCCTTGATGCCCATTACCAGGAGCGGGGCGATTTTAAGCTCGGCTGGTTCGGGTATTCTCGGATGCGTCAAGAAATCCCGCAAATGTTGGAAGAAATGTTGGATAGCTCTAATCGAATTAAGCGAATTGTTGAAGATTTGAAGGATTTTGCCCGGCGCAATGATTCCGGGTTGGATGATATGGTTGACTTGCACGAAGTCATTCGCTCGGCAGTGCGGTTGTTGGATAATGCGCTACGCAAGGCAACTCATCATTTCCTGGTGAGCTATTCACCGAAGTTGCCATGTTTCCGCGGTAATGGACATCGTATTGAGCAGGTTGTCGTTAACCTGATTTTGAATGCCTGTCAGGCGCTGACTTCTGTTGACCAGGCGATTCAGTTGCGAACTTACGCGTTATCGGAGGAAGGGATGGTGGTTCTTGAGGTTCGAGATGAAGGTTGTGGCCTGGATGAAGACACTTTACAGCGAATTACCGATCCGTTTTTTACCACTAAACGGGAAACCGGTGGAACCGGCCTCGGGCTTTCGGTTTCCGATGGAATCGTTAAGGATCACCATGGGCGGTTGGAATTTTCAGGACAGACTGGCAAAGGGATGGTGGTACGATTGTTGTTGCCAATCTATAAGGACAAGGAACAGGAATAATGGAAAAAAAACTATTTCCTTCATTTGGGGTATTACTGGTCGATGATGAACTTCCCTGGTTGCGGAGCCTGAGTCTGACCCTGGAAGGACCGGGGGGAGTCACAAATTTGCTGCAGTGCCAGGATAGCAGAGAGGTGATGCCGATATTGGAGCAGAACGATGTTGGTCTGGTGCTGCTGGATTTGACTATGCCGCACATTTCCGGAGAAGAATTGCTGGGGCAGATTGTCACCGAGTATCCACAGATCCGGGTCATTATTCTCAGTGGAATGAATCAACTGGAAACGGCAGTTAATTGCATGCGCGCAGGAGCCTTTGACTATTTTGTTAAAACGGTTGAGGAAGAACGTCTGGTCGATGGGGTACGGCGTGCCATCCGGATGATTGAGCTGGAATCTGAAAATCGTGCTATTCGCAGGCGGTTTTTTCATGATCAGCTCGATACGCCTGAGGTGTTCGCTCCTATTATCACCAATAATGCAGCGATGCGAGCCAGATTTCAATATCTGGAAGCGGTAGCTCCCAGCAGCCAACCGATTTTAATTACTGGTGAAAGTGGCGTCGGTAAAGAGCTGGTCGCTCAAGCGATCCATACTCTCAGTTGCAATAGTGGATCGCTGGTATCGGTTAATGTTGCCGGGCTCGATGATAATGTTTTTGCCGATACTTTGTTCGGGCATGTGCGTGGTGCTTTTACCGGTGCTGATAATGTACGCAAAGGGATGGTTGAAAAGGCCGCTGGGGGAACTCTGTTTCTCGATGAAATTGGGGATCTAAATTCAGCATCGCAGGTGAAACTGTTGCGCTTGTTGCAGAATGGCGAATATTACCCTCTGGGTAGTGATCAACCGAAACAGATGACTGCCCGGGTGGTGGTTGCGACTCACGCTGATCTGGATGCCAAAATGGCAGCAGGAGAGTTCCGTCGCGATCTCTATTACCGGCTCTATTCACATCATGTCAATTTGCCACCCTTGCGGGAGCGGAAAGATGACCTGCCGCTACTGTTGGAATCTTTTCTAGCTGAAGCCGCAGTTAAGCTTGGTAAAAAGAAACCGACTCCGCCGAAGGAGCTGGCAGTTTTATTGTCGACCTATAGTTTCCCCGGAAATATTCGTGAGCTCGAAGCGATGGTTTACGATGCAGTGAGCCAGCACAACGGCAAAACCCTCTCGATGAAGAGTTTTCTCAAACGGATTGGTACTCAGGCTCAATATCCGTCGGTCGAGCAGTCTTTGATTGCAGAAAATCCGTTTAGCCGATTGGATGATTTACCGACTCTGCAGCAAGTTGGGAAGCTGTTGATTGATGAAGCAATGCAGCGTTCTACTGGGAATCAGAGTATTGCCGCACGTCTGTTGGGAATTTCCCAACCCGCGTTGAGTAAGCGATTAAAATAGGAAGGAGTCTAAACCCATATGCGTTTGGTTATAGGCGTTCTTCTGGTTATATTTTTTAATTAATTGAAATCTTTGAGAAAATTTTATTATATATCGATTTGCCGCCATATGTGGTTATAGGAGTTCCACCCCAAGATGTTATCTTCCCTTTGTAAAACAGTATTATGAATCAATGACTTGTGGTCGTTTGTAACTTTTTGGTATCTTCCTTGCTGTTACTTGCCTATTGCACACATCGGGTGGGCAAAATCAATTCTTTTTTGAGGAGGAAGTATCCATGAAAAAAATGTTTATGTATCTGTTGGCTTTTGCTGTTGCCGCCAGTTTTGTTCCAGTTAGCCAATCTGAAGCACAGCAGTTTGTCACTATCGGTACCGGTGGTGTTACCGGTGTTTATTACCCGACTGGTGGTGCAATCTGCCGTCTGGTTAACAAGGGTAAAAAAGAACACGGTATCCGTTGCTCGGTTGAAAGTACTGGCGGTTCCGTTTACAACCTGAACACCATCGCAGCTGGCGAGTTGGACATGGGCGTTGCTCAATCTGACTGGCAGTACCATGCTTACAACGGCACCAGCAAATTCGAAAAACAAGGCGCTAACAAAGATTTGCGCGCGGTTTTCTCTGTTCACCCCGAGCCGTTCACCGTTGTTGCCCGTAAAGATTCCGGGATCAAAAACTTCGAAGACCTAAAAGGCAAGCGAGTTAACATTGGCAACCCAGGTTCCGGTCAGCGCGGCACCATGCAAGTGGCTATGAACGCTTATGGCTGGACCACTGACGATTTCAAACTGGCTTCCGAGCTGAAATCTTCCGAACAAGCTTCTGCCCTGTGCGACAATAAAGTTGACGCCATGGTTTTTGTCGTTGGTCATCCCAGTGGTTCGATCAAAGAAGCGACGACCTCTTGTGACTCAGTTATTGTTAATGTTTCCGGACCTAAAATTGACAAACTGATCAAGGACAATTCCTACTACCGGACCGCAACTGTTCCTGGTGGCATGTACCGCGGCACAGATACCGATACCAAGACCTTTGGTGTTGGTGCAACCTTCGTTTCTTCTGCCAAGGTTCCTACTGAGGTGATTTACAATGTTGTCAAAGCTGTGTTCGAAAACTTTGATGATTTCAAAAAGCTTCACCCGGCATTTGCCAACCTGAAAAAAGAAGAAATGATCAAAGATGGTCTGTCTGCTCCTTTGCATGATGGCGCTGTTAAGTACTACAAAGAAGCTGGTTTGATGTAAGCTGGTGGTTTAAAGCGAATACAAAAATGCACCGCGTACTGCGGTGCATTTTTGTATCTTTCTGGAACAACCGGTTGAGAGTATGCTCCACGACCGACAAGACTGACAAATATAAGCGTTTATTTTGCATGCCGAAGGACAAATTGCCATGACCAAAACGGACGATAACCTGATCCCTGAAGAAGAATTGAGTGCTGCCGATCTCAAGCTTGCAGAAGAGCTCGCCAGCTCAGAAGCTGGCGCTCGCAACCCGACGGGAGCTTTCCCGAAAAAAGTTCTTTTCTTCGTTCCGCTGATCTGGACCCTTTTCCAACTCTGGTATGCATCACCGCTGCCCTTCATCTTTAATTTCTTTGTCGTCAACTCTACGGAGGCGCGGGCTATTCACCTGGCGTTTGCGATATTTTTAGCATTTGTCGCCTTCCCGACCTTTAAGAAATCACCGAAAAACTATATTCCATTGCAGGACTGGGGTCTCGGATTGATCGGTGCCTTTTGTGGGTCTTATCTATTCATTTTCTACAGTGCGCTTGCCGACCGACCGGGGATGCCCTCACAGATGGATTTGGTTGTCTCTGTCGTCGGGCTGGTATTATTGCTCGAAGCAACCCGCCGGGCACTTGGTCCACCGTTGATGGTCGTTGCGACGGTTTTTATCATCTATACTTTTGGTGGTCAGTTTATGCCGGATGTTATTGCCCATAAGGGAGCCAGCCTGTCCAAAGGGATGTCCCATTACTGGTTGGGGACAGAAGGGGTTTTCGGTGTCGCTCTGGGGGTTTCGACCGGCATGGTTTTCATGTTCGTGCTCTTTGGTGCTCTGCTGGAAGCCGCTGGTGCTGGTAACTATTTTATCCGCACCGCTTTTGCTGGCCTTGGACATCTCAAAGGTGGTCCGGCCAAGGCGGCCGTTGTTTCTTCTGGTTTGACCGGTCTGGTTTCTGGCTCTTCTATTGCTAATGTTGTCACAACTGGAACCTTTACCATTCCGTTGATGAAAAAAACTGGATTCTCCGCTGAAAAAGCCGGTGCCATTGAGGTGGCTTGCTCAACCAATGGCCAGTTAATGCCACCTGTTATGGGTGCCGCCGCTTTCTTGATGGTTGAGTACGTTGGTATTACCTATATCGAAGTTATTAAACACGCATTTCTACCGGCGATTATCTCTTATATTGCCCTCATTTATATTGTCCATCTCGAAGCCTGTAAAATGGGACTCGAGGGGATGGAAAAAAACATCACCAAGACAGTTTCAAAAAGGCTTCTTACGTTTGCTTTTACGGTTCTTTCGCTGATTATTATTGGCGGAGTCACCTACTACGGGTTAGGCTGGATCAAAGGCGTCGCCGGTGGAGCGACGATATATATTGTTTCTGTTCTGTTGGTGGCGGCTTATCTGTTTCTGCTTTGGGTCGCCTGCAAGGTCCCCGAACTGGAACAAACGACGGAGATCAATGAACTGCCACCGCTAGGGCCAACGGCTCAGGCTGGCCTGTATTTTTTACTGCCGGTTGTGGTGTTGATGTGGTGTTTGACTGTAGAGCGTCTGTCCCCTGCGCTTTCTGCCTTTTGGGCAACGGTCCTGATGATCTGCATCGTTGTGACCCAGCGGCCTCTGAAGGGTGTTTTCCGCAAGATGCAGGGTGAAACATTTGCCTTCAAAACCGGTCTTACGGATCTGATTAATGGCATGGTGGCTGGTGCACGCAACATGATTGGCATCGGCGTTGCGACTTCTGCGGCAGGGATTGTCGTTGGTACCGTGACCTTGACCGGCATCGGTCTGGTTATGACCGAGTTCGTCGAGTTTATTTCCGGCGGTAACCTGATAGCGATCCTGTTTTTTACCGCCATTATCAGTTTGATCCTGGGCATGGGCTTGCCGACTACAGCTAACTATATTGTTGTTTCGACCCTGATGGCACCGGTTATTGTCGATCTGGGTGCCCAGAACGGCCTCATTGTCCCCCTGATTGCTGTCCACCTGTTCGTTTTCTACTTCGGGATTCTGGCTGACGATACGCCACCGGTTGGCCTGGCGGCCTTTGCCGCTGCCGGGATATCGGGGGGCGATCCGATCAAAACCGGTATCCAAGGCTTCACCTACGACATTCGAACCGCAATTTTGCCATTCATGTTCATCTTTAACACCCAGCTGCTGCTGATGGGTATCGATCACTGGTATCACCTCGTTATAACCGTTGTTGGTGCTACCTTGGCCATGTTGGCCTTCGCCGCAGCGACCCAGGGATTCTGGCTGACCAAGACCCGGCTTTGGGAAACAGCAGGTCTGTTGCTGATCGCCCTGATGCTGTTCCGACCTGGTCTTGTCTGGGACAGAATTTATCCACCATTGATCGAAGAACCTGCGGCACAACTGGAAAGTTACATTGCCAATATGGATCCCGGTTCATCGCTACGTCTTGTCCTCCAGGGGGAAAAGATGAATGGAAAGATTTTCACCAAGACCATCATGTTGAAGATTGGTGAAGAAGCGACTGGCGCCGAAAGGATGGCTGGAGTCGGATTTGAAACCCGTGAAGAAGAGGGCAAAATTTTAATCGACAACGTCGTTTTCTCCAGTGCGGCAGAAAAAGCCGGTATCGATTTCGATCAGGAAATTTTGAACCTGCAGGTACCAACCCATCGTCTGCCAAAAGAGTTAGTCTACATCCCGACCTTAACTCTGTTTGCCTTTCTCTATGTGGTGCAGTCGCGGCGCCGAAAGAAGGATGAATTGGCGAAGTTGGTCGTGTGATCAATTCGCTGAAAAAATGCCACCTTATCCTTTACCTGTTATACTCAAGGAGCGAAGGTTGTTGCAGTCGTCGAGTGTCTAGATAAATGGAGAATACTATGAGTCTGAAGATTGAAAAAATTCTTGTTGCTAGAGATATGAGCAAAGAATCCTCCCGGGTGATTCGCTATGCCTTGGAATTGGGGTGTAAATTCCATGCTCAGGTTCACGTGCTACATGTCATGCCGACTGTTGATCCCTCAGTGCTAAATAGGGTGGCTTTGACTATGGGTGCGGATAAATTGGCTGAATTGAACGCACAAAACGAAGCAGAACTGGCCGAAAAAACGAAGGCGCAGTTGCATAAAATCATTCAGGAAGAAACTGAATTGATAGAGTGTGAAGTTGTTCACCCTCCTGAGGTCGAGGTTCATCATGGTGACCCGGTATCAATGATCCTCAGTGTGGCTGATCGTCTGGATGTCGATATGATTGTTCTTGGCAGCCACAGTAAGGGACGATTAGCCTATGCATTCCTGGGCAGTGTGGCAGAAAAAATCTTGCATAAAAGCCATCGCACCATTGTTGTGGTACCGCCGCAAGTGAAAAATAATTAATCTTATCTACACGTTGTTGCTTCTGCCCCGCCCGCAAACATTGTGGACGGGGTTTTTCTTTCAACGTCATTATTTGATTGACTGTCGGATCAGGGGATGTAAATATCAGACAAATTTAGTCAGATATATATCTACATCAAACCAATACAGGAGGTATGAAATGAGTGATTATCAGGAACGTGAAGCCGCAGTATTATTTAAGGGGAATCCCGTCACTTTGCTTGGGGCTGAGGTTAAGGTCGGAGACACCGCACCCGATTTTCGTGTCGTTGACAATGGTCTGCAACCAGTGACACTGGCGACCACTGCTGGAAAGATTCGGCTGATCACCGTTGTTCCTTCTCTCGATACTCCGGTTTGTGATGCTATGACCCGCCACTTTAATCAGGATGTTGCTTCACTACCAGACTCTGTTACTGTTTATACCATTAGCGTCGATCTCCCTTTTGCGCAGAAACGTTGGTGTGGTAATGCCGGGATTGACAAAGTTCAGACCCTTTCCGATTATCAGGATCGCTCTTTCGGCTTGAATTATGGGTTGCTGTTGAAGGAATTGAAACTGCTAGCGCGGGCAGTTTATGTGATTGATCAGAACGACAAGGTTGTTTATGTTGAACTGGTCCCAGAAGTGACAGCAGAACCTAATTATACAGCAGCTTTGGAAGCAGTAAAAAAGCTTCTTTAAAATCAGCAAAATAAGGCTGTAGGTGTTTAGGCTGTAAGCTGTATTTAACCTAACAGCCTACAGCCTTGTTTTGCTAGTTCCCTAATATGGTCGACGCGCATCGGTTGATATTTTTCGTTCGCCGGTGGTTCTTTCGACCGGGTAACGTAATCTTTCTACCAGATCTTGAATTTCCTGTGGTGGTTCCGGGGTGAATTTGGAAACAATGTACATCAGCACAAAGTTGATGATCATGCCGACGGTACCGATCCCCTCGGGGGAAATGCCGAACCACCAGTTATCCGGTTTGTTGGCACCTGGATTAATGAACTTGAAGTAGATAATGTAGATGGTGGTAAAGCCGATGCCGGCAACCATTCCGGTCATTGCTCCATAGACGTTGGTTTTTTTATTGAAAATGCCCATGATGATGGCAGGGAAGAAAGAGGCTGCCGCGAGCCCGAAAGCAAAGGCAACAACCTGAGCAACAAAGCCGAGTGGAAAAATCCCAAACAGCCCCGCAATAACCACCGCACCCGCCGCAGCACAGCGTGCCCACAATAACTCCCCTTTTTCTGACATGCTCGGCATCAACACCCCTTTCATCAGGTCGTGTGAGATGGAGGCCGAAATAACCAGCAGCAATCCGGCCGCGGTTGAGAGAGCCGCTGCTAACCCGCCAGCTGCAACCAGAGCAATAACCCAGTTAGGCAGTTGGGCAATTTCCGGGTTAGCTAGAACCATAATGTCACGATCGATATACATTTCATTGGGGCTGTTTGTGACAATATTGGACACCCTTGCTTCGCCAAAGGACCCTGTCTGACCAGAATATTTGGGTTTTCCGGCGATCGCTTCCCCGGGTCCGTATTGCATGACCCCGTCACTATTTTTATCGATCCAGGCGATCAGTCCGGTCGCTTCCCAGCTTTTAAGCCACTGTGGAGCGTGATCATATCTGACATTATGCACTGTTTTGATGAAGTTGGTTCGCGCAAAGACCGCGACTGCAGGGGCAGCGGTATAGAGGAGAATAATAAAAAATAGTGCCCAGCCGGCTGACGCACGGGCATCTTTAATTCTTGGAACAGTAAAGAAGCGAATGATGACGTGTGGCAGTCCGGCAGTACCGACCATCAGGGCAACGACAATAAAGAAGACATCAATCTTGGGTCGGACCCCGGAGGTGTATGCGCTAAACCCAAGCTCTCTATGTAGACCATCCAGAACATCTAACAGATATCTCCCCTGGGTTGATGCATCTTGTAAAATCTGCGCGCCACCGGAACTGATAGTGCTGCCAAATCCAAAAGCTGGAATCGGGTTGTTGGTTAACATGATTGAGATGTAAATAGCTGGAACCATGTAAGCAACAATCAGTACGCAGTACTGGGCAACCTGGGTATAGGTAACCCCTTTCATCCCTCCGAGGACCGCGTAGAAAAATACGATACACATCCCGATCACCACGCCGGTATTGATCGGGACATGGAGAAAGCGGGAAAAAACCACACCGACGCCACGCATCTGCCCGGCAACATAAGTAAAGGAGATGAAAATGGCACAGAAAAGGGAAATGATTCGAGCACTTTGGGAATAGTAGCGGTCACCGATAAATGCAGGTACGGTGAATTTTCCGTATTTGCGTAAGTAGGGTGCCAGTAGCATAGCGAGCAAAACATAGCCGCCAGTCCAGCCCATCAGGTACATGGAACCATCGCGCCCCATGAAAGAGATGAGTCCTGCCATAGAAAGAAATGACGCGGCAGACATCCAGTCGGCGGCGGTTGCCATGCCGTTTAACACTGGATGTATAGTTCGTCCAGCGGCGTAAAAAGCACCTGTCGAAATGGAGCGCGCGCGGATGGCAACCAGAATATAGATTAAGAAGGTAACGGCTACGAAAATCCAAGTCCAGGTGATAATACTCATGGTTGAATTTCTCCCACAAGTCGACCTGTTGTCACTCTGTTGTTAATCGTCATATTCATAAGATCACAAAAAAACGGTCGCTATTCAGCACATCTGTTAGTAAAATCGGGACTGTCCCCAGGGTCATCGGGGCTGTCCCTGTTTTACAGTTTTGAAACTGCTTCGCGCCGCAAAAGCCTGGGACAGCCCCCGTACGGGGACAGTCCCGGTTTTGCTGAATAGTTTTGCGCGGCTATCAGTCTTCAAAAACATCATATTTACGATCAAGTTTATTCATCAAGCGAACATAGGCAATGATCAGCAGGCAAAAGATCACTTCTGCTCCCTGATTGGCAAACCAGAAGCCCAGGGGAAAGCCAAAAAACTTTATTTTATCCAACTGGTCGACGAAAACGATTCCAAACAGATAGGAGACGGTAAACCAAATGGACAAAAGCATGGCGATATATTTAAGGTTTTGCTTCCAATATTTTTGTAGTTCCTGTTCTCTTGCCATGCAGACCTCATGCAACCGACGTTCGGTTAGCTTTTGTGCCGTCTTGCCATCTAACTACAGTCCTCTATTCTAATCAAAACAGTATTTTACGCAATCAATAAATTTGCCTGAGAACCACTCAGATTGAATCAACCGACGATTTTTGAAAAATGCCGCTTGGTTGAATCCTGTAATTTGCTGGCAACCCGAAAAGCTTCTTTGAGTAAGTCCTGCTCATTTTTTGTCAGAGCATAAGGGTCCAGGTAGTGACTGGGAAATTTTCCTTGTTCAATCAGTGAAATTTCATTGCGCAAGCGTAAAAAGGTAAACGCTTCGAAGGCCGCCTTGATATGTTCAGCGGTTTCCAGATTGATGACCTTCAGTTTCACCAGTTGATCAATCCGTTCTATGGTGGTGGTCGCATCAACCTGCTGCTCCAGGAGGAACATCCGGACACAATCCACAATGAAGATACTGCCTGCCTGTTTAATTGATAGTTTCCCTTTAAGTTTTTTATCTTTTTCTAACGAGAATCGACCGATCAAACTCAGCGGAACCTTATGTTTAAAATCAAGTTCCATCATTTGATAGAGGAAGAGCGGATGCGCTTTGATTTCATGGTGAACAATTTCTCTTAGCTCCCGACACAAGGTTGCATCACCAGCAATCGGCATGAAATCTAAAAAAATTGTAGAGTAACGCACCTTTTGCGCTTCCGGAACTCTGATCCAGTCGGAGACCCGCGCCTGCCAATCTTTCAGACGACCTCTCCAGAGAGGATTATTGACCATGACCTGTCCATCGCAGCGGGGATAACCAATCCGGGCGAGTGCAGCGACAAGTTTCTCGGCAAAGGGGACAATAAATGCGTCGACCTCCGCAATCATATCATCTGGAAAATCTTCGTAGATAAAACCGTTATCCTGATCCGGACCAAGCAACATTTCTTTGCGCCCACCACTCCCCATGATGATGAAGCAGAGTTTAATATCCGGTGGGTTATTGCCCTTGCGTTTCATCTCATCCAATACGATTTCATAGCAACGCTGGATAATACGATGGTGAATATAGGAAATGATTTCCATCGTTTCGATGTGAGAGCGGTTTTCACTCATCAGTGCCCGGGCAACTTTGATAATTTCTTCGCGGGCGAAAATCAGATCTTCAACTGTGCGAGCTTTGCTGACATTGCCGATCAGCAACATCGACTTTTGGCTGCGGAATTTCATTAGGTCTTGCAGGGTGACAATGCCAACAATTTCGCCCCGATCCAGGATCGGCAGATGCTTGAGTTTATGCCCCATCATATATGTCGTTGCTTCATACATGAAGGTATCTGGGGCCATGGTGTAGGGCTGTGGAGTCATCACTTCGCCAGCATTCAATGCGCGGGCGTCTGAGGTGTCACGTGCGATAACTTTTTCCACCAGATCACGTTCGGTGACGATTCCGGTCAGTTGGTGATTAATGTCACAAACCAGTATGGCACTGATACTTCGTTGGATCATTTTCCTTGCAATATCTTTGATCGGGGTGTCAGGAGTACAGGTTTCAACCGGTGTTGACATGATTTCTGAGAGCCGTTTTTTGAACGGATAGGCCTCCATCTGCGCCAGGGTGCTCTTGGCATGGTCACTGACCATGTCAGAATAAAGATTGCGCATGCGTGAATAGATGGCTTTGTTGAAATATTCAGTAATGTGGGGGTAATTTATCGTAATCTTGGATAGCAGAGATTTCGGGATCAGATAACATTCGGTCTCTTTGACGGTGCGCGCCCCCGCTGCATAACCATCATCGGTAAAAATTGGCGTACTGCCGAAGAAAGACCCCGTCTTACGGTAATCCACGATCATCTCAACGCCACCTGGAGTTAGAACGACAATTTCGACTAATCCCGATTTGATCACATAGAGATATCCGGTTGGTGGATCATGTTGGTTGAAAATATGGATTTTCGCTGGGAATTTTCTAATTTCTGCGGCTTGATCGATTTGAGAAAAAATTTCTTCGGGGAGCTGAATAAATGGTTTTGTTTCGCGTAAGGTTTTGCTGAGACCCATGGAGATATCCCTATCTGTCTAAGATTGCCATAACGAAAAAGGCCTCCTCATGGAAGCCTTACGTTGATTAAGAGAAGATTATCACAGTTATGGTGAAGATAGGAAGGGCTTGAATTTTTTGCAGGCCATTAATCGGTTACTGGATCTTTCTTTTTGCCAAACTGCATGGGATGAGCTTGAAAACGGATAATGAAATCGGCAATAATTTTACCCCAGATAGTGAGCCCTGCCACGGCACTCCAAGTCTCGTAAGGGTAGAGACCCAGAAGAACAGAAATAATTGTCCCGGCAGCAATTCCACCGCAAATGAGATTGAGTAGACCGACAAAGGGGGCCCATTTTTTAGGATTCTTCGGCGGTAAACCGCGTTTGATGGCAACTTCAGAATAGTTCTTTTTGATGAGAATTCGCCAGGCACGACGTATCCAGAAAAACACCATCGGAAACAGGGCCAGAAACAGAACCCATGTCAAGATCACACCAATATCAAAAACCATCTAAAACTCCTCAATGAAAATTATTCAAATTTGCGAGACTCTTTGTACCCGAGGTTGCTGAACCAAGCAAGAAAATTATCTTATTTGTTCTACACTTAGCAAAAATAGATTCGGTAAAAAAGCCCCGCCAGCAGGACTGGCGGGGCAAACTGATCAGGGCGATCAAGGTCTAACGCACCGATCACATTGAACTAATAATTCTTAGTGAGCTCCGTCAACCGCTTTGGAACCACGTGGAATCCGTACATCTTCAACCATTTGAGCAATATTCTCTGGAACTGGTGGAGTCATGTTCTTGACGGCGAAGGCAACTGCAAAGTTAACCAACGCACCGATAGCACCAAAAGCGTTTGGTGAAATACCAAAGAAGAAGCTTGATTTTCCGCCAAACAGGCCGAGGAACTCGGTTCCTTTGATGAAGAAGAGCCCTTTGTGGGCAAAAACATAGAGCATGGTGATGCCGAGACCGGAAAGCATGCCGGCAATAGCACCTTCTTTGTTCATGGTTTTACTGAAAATACCCATCATCAGGCAGGGGAAGATCGAACTGGCAGCCAGACCGAAGGCGATAGCCACGGTACCGGCAGCAAAACCAGGAGGATTCAGACCCAGGTAACCAGCAGCAACAATGGAACATGCCATAGCGATCTTACCGGCCAACAGTTCTTGAGCGTCGGTCATGTCTCTGAACCAGATATTCTTGAACAAGTCGTGAGAAATAGCCGAGGAAATTGCCAGCAGCAGACCCGCTGCCGTTGACAACGCAGCAGCCAGACCACCAGCAGCAACCAGTGCGATAACCCAGTTTGGCAGTAGTGCGATTTCCGGGTTTGCGAGAACCATGATATCGCGGTTAACCATCAGCTCACTACCTTTCCAACCGGCCGCTTCAACCTTGGCCAGGAAATCGGCATTTTTGGATTTGCCGTTGTAATACTGAATCCGGCCATCACCATTCATATCTTTGAACTTTAACAGACCAGTGACTTCCCAACGCTTCATCCAGTCGGGACGCTCAGCATAAACGAGACTGTTTTCTGGGGCGAATAAGTCACCATCAGTTTGCATAACCGCTTGGTTAACAGTGGCGTGCAGGTTCAAACGAGCCATGGCAGCAACTGCGGGAGCGGTGGTGTACAGCAAGGCGATGAAAATCAGTGCCCAACCAGCGGAGTAACGTGCATCCTTAACCGTAGCAACGGTAAAGAAACGCATGATAACATGCGGCAGACCGGCAGTACCGATCATCAACGATACGGTGTAGACAAACATGTTGAGCAAACTGCCAGGAACCTGGGTGGTGTACTTACCAAAACCGAGGCCGGTTACAACTTCATCAAGTTTGCCTAGCAAGCTCATGTCGGTACCAACAAAACCGGAACCCAGGCCAAGTTGTGGAATCGGGTTGCCGGTGAGTTGCATTGAGATAAAGATCGCTGGCACAGTGTAGGCTAGGATCAGAACACAATACTGAGCAACCTGGGTGTAGGTGATCCCTTTCATGCCGCCGAAAACGGCATACAAGAAAACGATTCCCATACCGATGTAGATACCGGTTGAGTTAGAAACACCGAGGAAGCGGGAAAAAGCAACCCCAACACCAGTCATCTGGCCGATGATGTAGGTCAGTGATGCCGCAAGCAGGCAGAGAACTGCCACCACGCTGGCACCCGTGGAATAGTAACGAGTTGAGACGAAGGAAGGCACGGTGTACTTACCAAATTTCCGCAGGTAAGGTGCCAATAGCATGGCGAGTAGCACATAACCACCAGTCCAACCCATCAGGAACAGACCGCCACCATAACCCATGTTGGCAATCAGGCCGGCCATCGAGATAAATGAGGCTGCTGACATCCAGTCAGCGCCGATCGCCATTCCGTTAATAACCGGACCGACGTTACCGCCAGCTGAATAAAAGTCACTTGTGCTTCCTGCGCGAGCCCACACTGCGATGCCGATATAGATGGCAAAGGTGAGTCCGACAACCAGGTATGTCATTGCTTGTAAACCCATAATTAAAGTTCCTCCCTAGTCTTCGTGAACGTCATATTTTTCATCAAGCTTACCCATCTTCTTGGCGTAGAAGAAAATAAGAATAATGAAAACATAGATTGAACCCTGCTGAGCAAACCAGAAGCCCAGCGGATAGCCACCAAGTGAAATGCTGTTCAGCGCACCAGCAAATAGAATTCCGGCTCCGTATGAAACCAAGAACCAGATGATCAGCATATTCCTGACTAAGGCTAATGTTTCCTTCCAATAAGCTTTACTACTATTATCCGTGCTCATAAAAAAGACCTCCTCACTAAAAAGATGTTTGTTACCCCCTAAATAAAACTGACTTGAATCTGTGAGCTAAGCTTCAGCTCGGGTACTAGTTTTCTTTGTTTTGTTTCCGTTCTTTTGATGGCCTCCTTTCGGGGTTGTCATTCTTATTTGTTTACCTTCTTAGGGAAAAACTTGGTGCGATAAAACGGCCTGATATGATCAGGCTTCAGCGTTAAAAAGCTCTCAGGGTGTACTTCTGGGAGCGTAAGAATTATATCCAAGTTGTGCCGAAATCATTTCACCCGCTGCTTTTAATGCTGGCAACATCTCTTTGTTGAGGCGGGTTTCATCGGTACGGAAACTAGGGGTAATCAGTGTCAGGCAGCCGGCAATAATCTTTTCGGTCTTAAATAGCGGGACTGCTACGCAGGTACTTCCTTCGCCAACGCTATTGTGATCAATGCAGTAGTGTTGCTTCAGGCACTGCTTAATGTCCCCAGCCAGTTGTGGTTGGGTTGACAGGATTTGCGCGTTTGCCTCGTCAAATGCCAGAAATATTTTCCCCGCCGCACATTTATCCAGTGGAAAGCGCTGGCTGGTCAGGGGGACAATTTTGACCTTTTGCTCATTATCCAACATATCCAGAAAGAGAACTTCTTGCTTGCGTTGCACAACCAGATACACGCTTTCATTGCATTGCCGAACCAACTTAGCCATTGCCGGACGGGCTTTGCCTAGCAGGGTCATCTTCGAGAGTAGTTTTTGGCTGACTTCGAAGGCCGCTAGCCCGAGTTGATATTCTCCCGAGATCTGCCCACGTTCTACATAACCATGATTTTCAAAGGTTGCCATCAACCTGAAAAGGCTAGCTTTGGTCATATCGAGGCGTTGGCTTAATTGAGCAAGGCTGTATTTATTCTCTTCGTCTGCCAGGGCTTCTAGTAGATGCAGAGCATTTTCAACTGACCTGATGTTGTAGGAGTCTATATCTCTGCTTGGCATTGCGTCTGGTGCCTTCTCAATAAAATTCAAACTAAGAATTCATTTTAACGACTTTTAATCTTCTCGGGGCTTTATTATGTCGGGACAGTAATACGCTGTTATATAGTTGTCAATAATCTTTTTTTATCATCTCTTGATTTGCTCAGGGTAATGGGGACCCATAATCTTTAATGTTTGAATATAAATAGCTAAAAATACATTTAAATAACCAGATTGGTATTCTAATAAAGGGGACTATAACGCTGTTTATATTTTTTTTCACAACTGTTTCATTCCGGTTTTTCAGGCGTTCTCAATGTGTGCTTTCGAGGGTTTTTAACTAAAATAAGCTTTTTTATCACTGCGCTTTTTCATGCCTGCCAGGCAGGCATGTTTGATTCGTTTGAAGGATATTTTTTATCAAATATTGTTTTATTGTTTAAGGCGCAAGCCACACGTTTTCTGAGCCCTCTTTGTTGCGTTTTATTGACAGTGTTTAGATATCTTCTTTCTGTTGCTGGTTTTCCGTGTCAGGAGGCTGGTTTGCTTGACTTGTTTTGTACTATAGTGTTAAAAAACTCCACTTTTACAAAGGTTTATAATTCCTATGTACCTCCCTTGCAGAAAAGATTTTTGCCAGCTAGCGCAACAGGGCAATCTAATTCCCGTATATCGTGAAATTCTTGCGGATATGGAAACGCCTGTTTCCGCTTTTTGCAAAATAGATGACGGCCAGGCCGCTTTTTTACTCGAATCTATTGAGGGTGGGGAGAAGTGGGCTCGCTATTCTTTTCTCGGCAGTGGCCCGGCCAGGGTGTTCCGCTGTCGCGACCAGTATTATGAAGTTCGTTACGCTGGCCAGCTTGAGGAATCGGGGCAGGTTGATGATCCGCTGCGCAAACTGCGTGACTTGATGGCTGTTTATCAACCCGTCGAAGTAGAGGGTTTGCCGCGCTTTTCCGGTGGCGCTGTTGGCTATCTCGGCTACGATATGGTGCGCTTTATTGAAGATCTGCCCGATGCCAATCAGCGTCAAATTGATGGTTGGGATGCCTGTTTCATGTTTACTGAACGGCTGCTGATCTTTGATAATATGCGCCAGAAGGTGAAACTGGTCTGCAATATTCATTTGCAGGAAAATGAGGATCCTTCTGCCGCCTATCAACGTGCCCAACAACAGATAGAGCAGATGCTAGAGCAATTGCGTCTGCCATTGCAGCGTGAAACTGAAGAGTCGGGCGGTGATGGTCGCCAGGAACTGGAAGCTAATTTTAGTCAAGATGATTTCAAACTGGCAGTAGAGCGTTGTAAGGAATATATCCGCGCCGGGGATATCTTTCAGGTGGTGATTTCCCAGCGTTTTGCGGGCAGCTTACAGAGCGATCCCTTTAATATCTACCGAGCACTGCGAACCATCAACCCTTCTCCCTACATGTTTTTTCTCCGCTTTGGTGAATCTATTGTTGTTGGCGCTTCCCCAGAGGTTCTGGTGCGCAAGGAGGGGAATCAAGTTGATGTCCGACCGATTGCCGGAACGTTACCGCGGGGCAAAACCCCTGCAGAAGATCTTGCTTTAGAGCAGCAGCTGCTGGCCGATCCGAAAGAGCGAGCCGAACATATTATGCTGGTCGATCTTGGCCGCAACGATGTCGGTCGGGTTGCTATCGGCGGTACGGTTGAAGTCAGTGAATTAATGGTGGTGGAGCGTTATTCTCACGTTATGCATATTGTCTCCAATGTGCGTGGGCAGCTCCGCCCCGAATTGGATTGCTTCGATGTCTTCCGCGCGGCATTTCCGGCGGGAACCTTGTCGGGATCACCAAAAATCCGGGCAATGGAGATTATTGATGAGCTGGAACCGGTCCGCCGCGAGGTCTACGGCGGCGCAGTCGGTTATTTTTCCTTCAGCGGCAACATGGATCTGGCGATTGCGATTCGGACCTTGCAGATTGAGAAGGACAGGTTTTATCTGCAGGCTGGAGCGGGAATTGTCGCCGACAGTGATCCAGAGATGGAATATCAGGAAACGTTAAATAAAGCCCGCGGTGTCAAACGGGCTATCGAGATGGCAAACCGCGGACTTGTATAGGGCTCTCTAAATTTATGTTACTCATGATCGATAATTACGATTCCTTTACCTACAATCTGGTTCAATATTTTCTTGAACTTGGTGAAGAGGTCAAAGTGATCAGAAATGATAAACTGACGTTGGACGATATTGAACAGCTGGAACCAGAGCGGCTGGTGATTTCTCCTGGGCCGTGTACGCCCAAAGAGGCGGGGATTTCGGTGGCAGCGATTCAGCAGTTTGCCGGTAAAATTCCACTTCTTGGTATCTGCCTCGGCCATCAGGCGATCGCTGAGGCTTTTGCTGGTAATGTGGTGCGGGCAGATCGTTTGATGCATGGCAAAACCAGCCCTATTCACCATGATGGGAGTGGTCTTTACCAGGATTTACCTAATCCTTTTTCCGCAACCCGTTACCATTCTCTGATTGCCGAGCGGGAGAGCTTTCCCGCTTGTTTGAAAATCACCGCATGGACCGAAGAGGGTGAAATCATGGGGTTGCAACACCATGAGTTGCCGGTCTGGGGGGTGCAGTTTCATCCAGAATCAATTCTGACCACCGAGGGAATGGACTTGCTGAATAATTTCCTGCGGTTGTCGTCTTCTCGTGTCATGTGTGAAGGGTTGTAAATAGCTTGTTTTGAACCTTAACCACAGAGGCACAGAGATACAGAGGAAACCTGAAAGACTTCAAGGCTCTTTTGGTTTCAAAAAAGAATCGACTTTAGAAATAGTTACAAAAGGTTTTGCAGTTCTCTGAGTCTCGGTGGCTGTGGTAAAAGCTAGGATCCAGATAATATTGGAGTTTATAGATGATTAAGGAAGCGATTGCCAAACTGGTTGATCGGCACGATTTGAATGAAATGGAAATGATCGATGCGATGAATCAAATTATGGGCGGTGAGGCAACTCCGGCGCAGATTGGTGCATTTATTACAGCGTTGCGGATGAAGGGGGAAACAATACCCGAAATCATCGGTGCGGCACGGGTGATGCGGGCGCGAGCTACCCCGATTCGAGTGGGTGATGTGGTCGATATCGATCGTGATGAGATCAATGTTGATCGGGAAACGATTCTCGATACCTGTGGTACCGGTGGCAGTGGAACGAAGAGCTTCAATATTTCCACGACAGTCGCCATCGTAGTTGCAGCGTGTGGGGCAAAGGTTGCCAAGCATGGCAACCGGAGTATTTCTTCCTCTTGTGGCAGTGCTGATGTTCTGGAGAAATTGGGCGTTAAGCTCGATATTACACCCGAGCAGGTTGCTGAATGCATCGAAACTATCGGCGTTGGCTTTCTGTTTGCTCCCGCTCTGCACGGTGCCATGAAATTCGCCATCGGTCCGCGGCGGGAGATCGGCATCCGGACAATTTTCAACATTCTTGGTCCGCTGACCAATCCAGCTGGAGCAGACCGACAAGTATTGGGGGTATTTAGCGAAGACCTGGTCAAACCTTTAGCACAGGTTCTTCTCAGTCTCGGCTGTCGGCGTGGTTTCGTGTTTCACGGAGCGGATGGGATGGATGAGATTACCCTGACCGGAACCACTCTGGTGGCTGCGATTAGCGGCAATAATGTGGAAGTACAGACAATCGAGCCGGAGCAATTTGGCTTTAAGCGTTGCCGGTTGGAAGATCTGCAGGGTGGTGATGCCGAACAGAATGCGAAGATTGTGAACGCAGTTCTTTCCGGACAGCCCGGTCCGAAACTCGATATTGTCCTGCTGAACAGTGCTTATGCTCTGGTTGCAGCTGGTCTGACTACGGATGTTGATGCCGGGATCGATCAGGCTCGTGAGGCTGTTGTGAGTGGGCGCGCCAAATCAACTCTTGATGCGTTGGTTCGGATAACTAATCAATAATGGCTTGCTTTTTGCCCAATCCTTCTCCATGAGGGAGAAGGTGGCCGCAGGTCGGATGAGGGGGGAAGTCGTCTGAGAACAATAATCATTCCGGTGGTACCGTTACGGATCCCCCTCACCCTGACCCTCTCCCTCAGGGAGAGGGGAATGTTTCAGAACACAGCAGGAAAGTAATACTTCAATGATTCTTGATCAGATACTTCAGACAAAACAAACAGAGGTTGCTGCGGATCAGATTCGGCAGCCGCTGAGTGAAGTGAAGAAAATGGTAGCAGATTCTGGCCGAACCAGAGGGTTTGCCAGGCAGCTGCGGCAAGTTTCAGCAGCTGGAACAGCTATTATTGCTGAGGTTAAAAAAGGATCGCCTTCAAAAGGAATTATCCGTGAAGGTTTTGATCCGGTGGCGATTGCCTGCAGTTATGAGCGAGGTGGCGCCAGCTGCCTTTCGGTATTGACCGATGAACACTATTTTTACGGTTCTCTCGATTATCTCGGACAGATTCGAGCTCAGATCGATTTGCCCTTGTTGCGTAAGGATTTTATCATCGATCCCTATCAGGTTTTTCAGGCGCGGATTGCGGGTGCTGACGCTATTCTGCTGATCGCGGCAGCACTGGATGATGCGCAGTTGCTGGAACTGGCAAGGTTGGCAACTGAGCTGGAACTTGATACTCTGCTGGAAGTGCATAATGACGCAGAACTGGAGCGGGCGCTGCAGCTGCCGGTTGATTTAATCGGTATTAATAATCGAAATCTGCAAACCTTTGTCACCGACCTGGGCGTGACTGAACGTCTGGCGGGAAAGATTCCGCGCCAGCAAATAGCAGTTGCTGAGAGTGGTATTCATAGCCGGGTTGATATCGAACGTTTGCAGCAGGCGGGTGCCGGTGCGTTCTTGGTTGGTGAGAGTTTGATGCGCGAAGCAGATATCGAAACGAAATTGCGTTCTTTGCTCGGGAAAGCATAAACTTAAATGATGACAACCCGGATCAAAATTTGCGGCATTACCAATTTGGAAGATGCGCTTTGTGCCGTTGACGCCGGCGCCGATGCCCTCGGGTTTGTTTTTTATGCAAAGAGTCCTCGATATGTTCTGCCCGAGCAGGTCGGCCAGATTATTTCGAAATTACCCCCTTTGGTGACAACGGTTGGTTTATTTGTCAACGCAGCTCCTGAAACAATCAAACAAACGATGCGGACGGCAGGGTTAAATGTTGTTCAGCTGCACGGTGATGAAACGCCGGAAGATTGTTATTTGAACCCATATCCGGTCATCAAAGCAGTGCGAATCAAGGATGCTGACTCTTTGGCAGGAATAGACCAATATGGCGTATCAGCATTGCTGCTGGATGCTTGGAGTGATCAGCAGTATGGTGGCACTGGCGAGAGTTTTGACTGGCAGTTGGCAAAAAAACTGACCGGTCAGCTACCGTTAATATTAGCTGGAGGGTTGAACCCCGATAACGTTGCGCAGGCAATACAGGTCGTCAACCCCTATGCTGTTGATGTTTCCAGTGGCGTCGAAGTGAGCCCCGGAGCTAAAGACCACGATAAAATAAGACAATTTATTCAGCAGGTGAGGAAGGCATGAAATATCAATATCCCGATGCACGCGGCCATTTTGGTAAATATGGTGGCCGTTATGTGGCCGAAACCCTGATGCCGGCACTGCTGGAATTGGAGCAGGCCTATGCAGAAGCTAGCCAAGATCCAGAGTTTCAGCAGGAATTTGAATATTATTTGCAGCATTATGTTGGACGTCCCAGCCCGCTCTATTTTGCTGAGCGGCTCACCAAAGAACTGGGGGGGGCAAAAATCTATCTCAAGCGGGAAGACTTGAACCATACGGGCGCCCATAAGGTCAACAATACCGTTGGTCAGATTCTGCTGGCGCGGCGGATGGGAAAAAAGAAAGTTATTGCTGAAACCGGTGCTGGTCAACACGGTGTTGCTACGGCGACTGTTGCCGCTTTGTTCGGGATGGAATGTGAAGTCTTTATGGGCAAGGAGGATATCCGTCGTCAGTCTCTGAATGTCTTTCGGATGAAACTGCTGGGCGCAAAAGTCACGGAAGTCACCAGTGGTACGGCAACTTTGAAAGATGCGATGAACGATGCCTTGCGTCATTGGGTGACTCATGTCCGTGATACTTTTTATGTCATTGGTACGGTTGCGGGGCCACATCCCTATCCACTGCTGGTACG
>JAQIBX010000007.1 GCA_027858895.1 Desulfuromusa sp.
AACACCTCCGTAGTGGAAATGTTCAGAAGAATGACAGGTGGCTATTCGATTGTCAGAGAACTATTTTGTCTACGATGTCCTGGCACATTTTTTTGTCTACGATGTGGTGGCACTCAACAGTTAATAACTATCCGCTTGAAAGCGTCCTGAAGGAGGGCTGAAAATAACCCACCAACCAATAACCACAAACCCAGGAGGGCAACATGAGTAAAAAGAGCACACCTACCAACGAAGGAACCACTCCGCAACGGGTCAACAATGGTGCACGGCCGCAACGAGAAGGTTCGATCAAAGGTTCGGTGCCACAACGCGGTACACCTGAAAGAAGTCAGGATCGACCACCGGCAAAAGACTAATCATTTTTTCATAAACCGAACATCGATCCGTTTAATTTGATTCTTGGGGAGGTAGGTTAGCCTGTCTCCCCAAGCCTCATTCTGCACAGATTTACATTCTTTCTCTGTCCCATCTGGTGCGGTTGCTAGGGTTACGTAAAAAGCGAAGTTCCCTTTATTATCAGTGTAATACATGGGAATTGGCAAATCCCCAAAGGACTGCACATCTTCACATTCGAGGATGCTGCCATCATTTAGATAAACGACGACTTGTGTTGGGAAAATCCCCGGATAGTGAGGGGACGTTGCCGTTATTTACAGTTTCCCCATCAACCTCTTTTGTAAACATACCTCCCGCAACAGGAGGTTCCCCCCCCTCTTTGCCACATGCGAAACAGCAGATGATATCAGTAAGGGCTCAAACCTACTGGTGATTTTTATTTCTCAAATCAGCAACTTACAAAATTCTTTTCAACGTTGTTTCGGTTTGCTCAGACACCAGCCCCATCAGCCGGTACAGAGCGTCACAGCGATAAGGGGCAAAGGCATCCTGAAAAAGCTGTAGCCGCACAACCTCAATTTTTCTGGCGAGAGCAGCCACCCGCGTCAGCACTAAATGCGGCTTGATACCAACATCTTCGGCAAATTGTTGCCAATGCTTTTTCTGCACAGCCTGCGGATTATTTTCGCCGCCAATCTTCATCGCCATCTTTGCCGCAAGACCATAATGAGCATAAACACGCGTCGACAGTAAATCGTAAACAGTCGCCAGAACAGGTCCTTTCTCCAGGAGTAGAAGAGAAAGATTTTTACCATGGGCATCCGAGTTACCAATCAGATAATTGAAGATAACCCAATTGGGAAGTGACAACACATCTTTAGCCGCCCGAGTACTGTGGTTACGAACCAGATTGAAACTCTCCGCTAAAGATGGGCTCTTTAGAGAAGATAAAATTACAGTAAAAATATATGATCGAAAATATTTTCCATAATAAAGCACGTAAATGACAAAATATAACCGTTTGCAGATAATCATACGATATGACGGAAGAGTCTCTTGCAAAAGTTGTCATTCCCGTGAAAACGGGAATGACGGTAAAAGGACTTTTGGGACTTCTGCAAGAGCCTCGGAAGATAAAGAAAAATCCGGAAAATATTCGTAAAAAGCTCAAGATATCAGTCAATTTGATTTATCAAATTATTTTTTACAAATTTTCAAATAAAAAGAGTATCATCTTGAACAGTAGAAAGGAGTTAAACCATGCCACTCTCAGTCAATAACATTTCGGCTCTAAACGCTTTATCAACCAAGCAAAGCGTCACCGCCAACAATATCGCCAACAGCGAAACCAAAGAATTCAAAAAGTCGACAACTGTTCTGGAGGAGGGTTTAAGCGGAGCGGTCAGCACAAAAATCCAGCCGGTCAACACCCCCGGCACGATGGTTAATCAACCCGATGGGTCGCTGGAAGAAATGTCTAATGTCGATCTTATTCAAGAAACAACTGACATGATCACAACCAGACATGCCTACGAAGCCAACCTGAAAGCCCTGAAAATCAACATAAATATGGAAGATGCGGTGCTGGATCTAATCGGCTGAAGATTTACTCTCCTGCTAATTCCCTTTTTGTCCTATCCACAACACGGTGGACATCACTGAGACATCATCTGCTCTCAGGGTGCCTGGTCTCACATTGGCAGCCACTCTGTTTCTTTGCCGCAACGATCCGCTCCAGAATGGTAGATCGCCCTTGATGCTTCCGAACATCCTGCTGAATATCTGCTGCTGTATAGTCAAAGCAATAGCATATAGTTTGACTCATTTTTCATCCTCGGGCAGGTGATGTTGTTCCCGGAATTGCTCTAATTGTTTCTGTGCATCTTCAAGTTTAGCTTCCGCTTTTGCTGAACGTCTGGTTGCCTTGTCCAGTTCCGTCTTGGCGACTTCCAGTTCCTTATGCAGAATCTTAAGCTCCTCCTCAGAGTGACTCTCATGTCGTGCTTCAAGCAATTTTTTCAAGTTCTGTTCGAAAACCACCTTAACCTCGCCTAACTCTTCTTCTGCATCGGTAACTCGCCGTTCTGCAGCAGTAAGCAGGTCATCTACTTCAGCCAACTG
>JAQIBX010000014.1 GCA_027858895.1 Desulfuromusa sp.
CAAAACCATCCCACTGGTTCAACAATTCAGGCTGACTGTTATTTACGAGACTATACAGAGCGACACCGCTCTCAGTTGCAACATATAAATGTTGTCGATGAACAACCAGATCATACGGCATTTCTGATAAGTTCAACAATCCAACCAAAAGGGGTGTTTGCGGTTCGGTAAGCTGGTAAATTTCGATTTGGCTACCAGCAACAGGGAAATACAGATAATCGCCCGACACCGCCAGCTTTGAAACAAACGAACCGGCCTTAATTGTCTGCACCAGTTCAACTTGTTCTGTTTGTCGAACATCGTAAATCAATAAACCACTCTTACCTGCCGCAACATACAAAAAGCCGTTGAACAAATGACACATGCTTGCAGTTGCTTCCATTGAGATATCGGTCAGATGATCCAGGAATCCGTCCTGCCCAATCTGCATGATTGACACACCCAAATTACCGCAGGCAAGAAAAAGATAATTTCCACTGCGATGGATATCAATAACCGATCGACCAACTAAATACTCTTTAAGCAATTGTGGCTGTTGTGGGTTATTAACATTCAAAACCTGCAGGCCACCTTCCTCTGAGGCTAAATAAAGAAAATCATCGTGTAACAGACTTGCATGAAAGATGCCTTCCAAAGGAAACGATCCAATAATTGCTTCACTGTTGGTAACATCTATAAACAAACTGACTGAGGTCTCTTGATTAAATCCGCTTCCCTGTAAATCAAGAACAGTCTGTACTCCCAAAGGTAACGATTGATGCTTGGGCTTTTCGACACTCAAGCTATGCTGAGAGGAAGTAGAAGAGAAAAAATAATGACCAAACCAAAAAAGTGCCAACACCCCACCACCAAAAAATAACAAGACCACAAAAGCAACCAAAAAGCGCTTCATCAGCTGGCACCTATCTGCTGTAAATCATTTTCAACAAGTGGCAATGCAACCATCACCTGGAACCTGCTCCCCTGTCCAGGTGTTGAGATCAAATACAGTTGGCCGTCCATCAGATCGACCAATTGTTTGACTATAGCAAGTCCCAGTCCAGCACCACTTTTTGCCCCCGAGCCAGCACCATCGATCTGATAAAAACTCTCAAATATTTTCTGTTTAACATCCGCAGTCATGCCAATGCCACTGTCGACAACTTCAAAAAAGAAAGTTCCACTGCTATCACTTTGTTGTACACAATTCAAACTGACAGTAATCGATCCGCTTGGAGTAAATTTTATCGCGTTGCCGATTAAGTTCATCAAAATTTGTCGAACCCTGACTTCATCAGCTTTGACTTTCAATGTAGCATTCAAGGGGATATCGATCAGGAGCAAGAGCCCCTTTTCATGCGCCTGAGTGCATAACAACTTAACCACATCCTCAACGACTCGATAGAGCTCAAACTCTGTGAATTCAAGTTGCATCTTCCCCGCTTCAATACGGGTAAAGTCGAGGACATCGCTGATCAGATGGAGTAACTGTTCTCCAGATTTCTGCACCGTATCAACAAGTTCATGCTGCTGCTCATTCAAAGAAGTACGCAACAACAGTTCGTTCATCCCCAGTACGCCGATTAATGGCGTTCGCAGTTCATGTGTCATCCGCGAAAGAAAATGAGTCTTTGCCATATTGGCAGTTTCGGCCTGCCGCCTGGCCTGCTCAAGAGCTGTCACTGCAGCAGATAATTCTGCGGTCCGGTCGGCAACGGTCTGTTCCAGGTACATACGATGTTCGGCCAGGCTAGCTTGATGCAATTCAATCTGCTCCAGCATCCGGTTGAAACCATCAACCAGAGCACCAATTTCGTCGGCACTCACTTTCTCGGCCCGGATAGAATAATCTTTCGCTTGTGAAATATCTTCCATCAGATGCGCGAGTTGTAATAGCGGAACCGAAACCGGTTTTTGTAGACGCCCCGCAAGCAGCCAGGAGAGAAACATCATCAGCAGCAAGGAGAGGATAATCCCGAATGCCACTCCACTCAGGGGGCCATAAAGGCGGTTCAAATCACTCAATAGATAGAGCGTACCGACTTGTTTCCCTTGATAAGAAACCGGGCTAAATAAACTTAAATGGTTAAGACTGGAAAGTTGCTGTTCCGTAGTTGAATCGGTCCAAAAAGATTTATTTGTTTCCTTAAAATCACTTTGAATCGCTTGCAAAACAAATCGGGAATCCCGCTGTTGCAAATACTCGGCAACCGGTACTCCTTTGTTATCAAAAAGATAAGCAGCATGAATATTATCCTGATGGATCAATGACGCAAGCAGTGCATCAATTTCAAAATATTTATCCAGCACAAGAGGCTGACTACTGTTTGATGTAAGTGTACTGGCCAGAATCCTTAGTTCTTGGATCAATGCAGTCCGGGTTGTATAAATTCCTGCGACCAGGACAATTGTGCTGACTATAACCAGCAACACCACACTGGATAGCATGATGGCCAAGGTCAATTTTGTTTTAATCGATAAATTTTTTAAAAATTGTGTCACAAGTCACCTGTTTTAAGACCGAGATGTATCAAGGTTAGCAATTCCCGATAAGAATGAGAAGAGAAAGCCCTCTGACACCCTTCTGATTGTGATCCTGATTGCACATTTTTCCTGTCTGCATTAGAGTGGCAATTTCTCAATGGACTTTCTAAACTGGAGCAACAAGCATGACAAAAATATCCCTCCCATCGAAGCGCCAAGTTGGGCACCTGACTCTCTTGCGACAAGGTCGGGAAATATCTCTGGCAGAGTACAATGCTCTGACCACAGACGAACAGCTGCACATGATCCATCAAGCGCAGGGCAAACAAAAATACGATTTGATTATCAATGCGCAGCAAGTTGAAAAACTGGTACCACAACTTCATCCTCAAGAGCTATATCTGACGATCAACGAACTTGGTGCAGAATATTCAACCGAACTGATCGCGCTAGCCAGTACCGAACAGCTAACCACCCTGCTTGATCTTGACTGTTGGGATGAAGATAATTTGAGTCCGGTTCTTTCACTTTACTGGCTGGAACTGCTTCTGAGTACAGGAGAGGAAAAAGTCTGTCAACTTGCCCGGCAGATGGAACCTGAAATTCTCACCCTATTTCTCAAAAAACACCTGACCATCACCCGAGGCCTGGAAGCCTACGATGATGATGATGCCGAAAATGCCAAACGCATGGAAGGCATTTACGATATTGAATATTCCAGCGAACAGGCGGCAAAAGTTATCGGAGCCATTTTAAATATCTGGCAAGGTCAAGAACAGCAAAGCTATCTTTTGATTATGGAGATGATCCGCGGTGAAAACCTTTCAGTCCTGGAAGAAGAGGTTTACCAGACGCGGAGCAATCGCTTACTTGATCTGGGGATTATCCCCAGTATCGAAGCAAAAGAAATTTATAGTTACATAAACCCTGAAACCTTCAGCCCCGGGGGAAAGAGCGATTTCTACCTTGACGCCGACAACCAGAACCCAGCGGCTCTCCTTGCTCGGGCTGAACCACACAATCTGCTAGCCGAAATTCTTAACAGCGGGATTGATCATACTTCGGCCTGTGAACTGTTATTTTTAGCGAATCGCAAGATGAGTGCAGACAATATCGATGTTGCAGAAACTGCTTATGTTGCTAAAACCTTTCAAGCCACTTACGACACCCTCAATCTATCCCTGGAATTTCTTGCTGGGACCGATATGGACGCAGCCGAAAAGATATTTCACAACACCTACCTGCTGCACCTTTTTCAACTGGGCTACAGTCTGATAAAAAAACAGCAGATAAGAGCTGAAAAAATCCGTTCCAGCCAAACTTACCCATTTCTAGACTACCCGGAACTTTTATTTGTCGATTCATTATTACTGAATCCACCATCCCTATACCGTGAAGCCGGTGCGGACGAATCCAGCCACCTGCAACCGATTATCTCAATCAATGACCTGAAGCTGGTTGATCATCGCTTGGGCCAGGTTGAATCTCTACAAAAATTGTTCAATCAGGATCTCTCTTTCGGGCTGCCGCAGTCAGAGACAAAAGCCGACGAAACCCCATCCCTCTCGGGAATATTTTTAACCGCAGTTGCCAATCAATTATTAGAAAGGGGATTTATTCCTACCCCTCTAGTAATGGCAGATCTTCCCCGGCTAAAAGATCACACATTTATCGATGACCAGATCAGTGAAGTTTTCTGCAAAGATATCCACGATTCGATGCAACAACTTGCTCCTGATTGTAACTTCTTCGTCAAGTTTTGCCTGGACAGCTGGGAACAGATTTTCCAGAACTTAGACTCGTTGACGAATGAATCCCTCTTTTCTGGTATCTTATTGATGACGAAGCAATAGAAATACCAAGATAACAGCGGAAACAACCGGCCTCACGTCAAGCCGAATAAACTTTAGGAGGGCACTTAAAATGCTCAAAAAAATAATTTATCTGACAATATTACTTGGTTGTTTTTCACTGCCTGTCGCAGCAGAGAATCAATCTGGAGCCTATTCCATTTCAGCCATGCTAGGTCGTCAGATGTTCGAAGGGAATCTTTCTTTGGATACCTCAGAGGTATGGGGTGTTGGTATAGGATACAATTTCGATAAAAACTGGACAGTTGAAGGTGTTTATACCAGTACCAACGCTGATGCAGAAGACGCATCAACAACTGATACGAAAGTCGAAACATACCATCTGGATGCTCTCTACCATTTCTGGCCCGATAAAAAACTTGTCCCTTATTTTGCTGCCGGATTAGGGGCTATTTATTCCTCTCCAGATGTGGGTCCAGATCGTGACCACCTGTTGTTTAACTACGGTGTTGGGTTCAAATATTTCTTTCTTGATGATTTGATTGCCCTGCGAGCCGACGTCCGACATTTGGTCGATTTTCCTGAACCCGACAACAGTCTGCAATACTCGGTTGGGCTAACCTTCCAATTAAGTAAATCTGCCCACGCGTCGAAATAGATATTTGCGGCTAAACGACTTCCCCAAAAATAGTTGCTTATTTTTCTACAACACCAGCTCTTTCACCTGTAAACCTGCGGAAGTCTTGGAAAAATAAAGATAAATCAAAACTGTACGCCCTGTATATTCTGCTAGATGCTCAAAAACAGCAGCAAAATATTGAACTTTACCGCTCCGTTGTAGGCCTGTGAGCTCTTGTTTGATCCGCTCACGAACCGACTTACGTTCCTGCTCATCCAGGTCAGTATTAAAAAAAGCTGGGGCTGATCCGCCAACCACTCGTTCGTGATGGGCATAATCCCGGCCTAGGAGTTCTCGATATTCACACAGTTTTACCCCGACAAACCGCTTCTGCAGATAGTCATCAATTAACAGATACAGATCCCGCAATGACCGTCGGTGGTAATAAAGATTATTTTCCCGCCAATAAGCATCCAGGTCTTCCAGAAATAGCGACGGTCGATAAAAATCCCTGAATAGTTTATCTATCAAAAATAAAAAACGACCACTGTTAACCAACATATCCAATAGGCTACCGATTCCGTGCAGCCGTTCCAATTCAATAAATTGGAGATCGTTCGAACCCAGGATTGTATAGGGAGGATTGGGGTCATATCTGATGCCCCATTCTTCAGCCTGAAGGCGCAACGGAGCACCAGGCAGCAATTTGACCGGCTCAATCTGTAAATGATTCGCACCCAGTGCGTAAGTCCAGTCGATTGACTTGAGAAACTGTGAATAGTCATCCCCCGGCAGTCCAGCGATCAGATCAAGGTGGAGGTGAATATTGGTTTTCTGCTTCAAATAACGAATATTCTCCGCCAGACGTTCCAGAGAAGCCTTACGACCGACCCGCTGCAATGTTTCAGGAAGGGTTGATTGCACCCCAATTTCAAACTGGAACACCCCTTCGGGAACCTTTTCCAATAATTTCAAAGTTGTTTGATCAAGCAAATGGGCACCCATCTCAAAGTGAAAATGACTGGAATGGTTATTCTGCAAAATAAAAGTGAAGATATCCCGACTGCGTTGATGATTGTAATTAAACGTCCGATCGACAAATTTAATTTTGGCAACCCGATTGTCCATCAATAGCTTCAGGTCAGCCTCAATACGCTCTGCTGAAAATGATCTGACACGATCATCCAGCGCACTCATACAGAAGCTACAGGTGTAAGGACAACCACGACTACTTTCGTAGTAGACCAAACCTCGCGTCAGATCGACTAGCCCGGCAGCAAATGGGGAGGGGATTTCATCGAGTGATTCGAGCAGGCTCAATCCATTAGGTTCCGGATGGTCAGGCAATCTTAAACCAGCTACCGGAACAGAATTCTCTCCCTTATGCCAGGCAGAAAGCAGGGACTGTAAAGGAATTTCACCTTCCCCACAAATCAACCCATCCACTGGGTGCTGGTTGAAAAAAGTCTCATTTTCAAAAGATATTTCCGGTCCACCAAGAACAATTTTCAGTTGCGGATGAATTTGTTTAAGACAGCCCACCAGATCTAGTGTCGCAATCCGATTCCACAGGTACACCGAAAAACAAATCACATCAGCTTCGCAGGCAACAATCTGTGCCAGAACCGCATCTTTCGGCTCATTAACTGTATATTCGCGGATCAGAATTTCTCCGCAAGCATCTCCGCAGTATGCCGCTAAACAGGGCAACGCCAAACTGGCATGAATATATTTACTGTGCAGGGTGGTGAGTAAAGTTCGCATGGAAGGAGAATAGCTTATTCAAATTCCATATCCAAGCTAGTTTTGTGCTATTCTGCCCAACTTGAAAGGGACCAACATAAAATGAGCAGACAAAAAACGATTTTAGCCGTTGTGGCAGACGAGACCGGCGAAGTATTTGAACATCCTGAACTGTTGATGGCGGGAATGAACGGGATGAGTGTTCGTAAACCGGAAGCCGATGAACTGATTCCGCTACCGGAAGGGAGTCGCTTGTTTACCATTCCGGGGACCCCGCCGATTGGTTTTGATCGACGTACCGGGCAACAAAAAACGATTGATTCTCTGCCGGAAAGCTGGGGTGGTGGCATGGCTCAGGCTGTGTCAGCCTTTACAACTCCAGCCTTTACCCGCACCCTGCTGCCCGCAGCAGGGTATGCGAAAAAAGATGTCGAACTGACCCTCTGGTCCTATACTGCTGTTGGCTGGTGTGTTGAAGAGGAGCGGTTTTATGTTGCAGCGGTGCGGGTTGATCGCAACCAACAGTGGGAACCTGAATATTTTGATGATCGTAAACTTGAACCTTTGGTACGCAAACGGGTGGCTGATCAACCGGATAATCGCTTAGTCAAACAGCTTTCCCGCTGTGCTCTCGATTACCATTGCTTTGCGGCAAAGAATCTGTTCTTCGGCCGTTGGGAAGCGCCACTCCCCTGCTCACCAGCCTGTAATGCCCGTTGCATCGGTTGTATCTCGTTACAGGATGAGCCAAGCAGTTGCCAGGCCAGTCAGGATCGCCTCAATTTTGTTCCCACGGTAGAAGAACTCTGTGAAGTGGCC
>JAQIBX010000044.1 GCA_027858895.1 Desulfuromusa sp.
CCTGGTGGATAAATGGGCGCGGGCTGAGATGGCGTTGAGGGCTGGGATTGACATCATTGTAGAACTGCCACTTCCCTGGGCTTGCAGCAGCGCTCCCGATTTTGCCCGGGGTGCAGTGCAGTCATTAGTTGCGCTGGGTGTTGACAGTCTCTGCTTTGGTAGCGAGTCGGGGAGCATTGAGTCGTTACAATGTTGTGCTGATTTTCTCTGCGATCACGATTCTCTCGTGACAGAGAAAACCTCGGAATTATTACGTCAGGGAATGAGCTATCCCCAGGCAAGATCACAACTTTTGGCTGAATTGTTGCCAGATAATCTTGAATCCGCAGCGTTAGCAGAACCGAATAACATCCTCGGGATCGAATATCTCAAGGCTTTGAACCAGCTGGACAGTCCAATCAATCCAGCAACGATCCACAGAATCGGAGCTGGATATCATGATACCGAGGCCGGGCAGGGTGGAATCGCCAGTGCCACCGGGATTCGTAAAAATCTAGCGGAATCCGAGCCGGTTGACGCGCTTCTGCCATCACCAGCTTTGCAGATATTGCAGCGGATGATAGCTGCAGGTAAAATTGCCTCTGCAGATAATTATTATCGTTTACTCTCGGCGCAAATTTTCCGGAACCCTGAAGCATTGGTCAATTGTTGGTTGGTGGAAAACGGGATAGAGAACCGTTTGTTGAGTGTTGCGGAGAAATCATTATCGCTGGAAGAATTACTGGTTGGTCTCAAGTCGCGACAGTTAACCCGAACCCGTATTCAGCGTATGCTGGTTGCAGTTTTGCTGGAAATGGATAAAAAAGTCGTACGGCACCTATTTTCTACCGCGCCGCATTATCTGCATCTGCTGGCAGTCAGCGAAAAAGGGCGACAGTTTCTGGCGTCTCGACGCAAACTGAGAAAAATACCCTTAATTCAAAATTTTTCTCGGGTTTATGTGCTTCTCAAGCGTTATTATGGTGCAGAGGCGACAGCCTGTCAGCTTGCCCTGCAACAGTTGGATTTAGAGCTGCGGGCGACAAAAATATATACATTGCTGTTGCATAAATATTCTGGTGGAAGTCGAAATCGTGATTTTTATGAGCAAATGAGAACCGATGTGTCACATCAATGAGGAGTTGAAAATGGCAGAGACGATCATTACCCGAGATATGAAAATTGAACAACTGGTGGAATTAAAAGAGGATGCTGTCGGCTATCTGTTCGACAAAAACATCCGTTGTATCCGTTGCGGTGAGCCGGTTTGGGATACGATTGAAGATGCGGCACGGAAGAAAGATTATAGCGAAGCTGAAATCGATCAGCTGCTTGATGACCTTAATCGGTTGAGTTGAGATTGAATGCAGCCAACCAGGGTGAAGCGTATGAAAGCGTTGGATTGATCTAAGTTTAATACTGGATTTCAGTTCAAAACTTACTAGTTTTGCAAATCCTGCCATAAGTAAAACTCCGACTTTTGAAATGCCTCCGAGTGATCTAGGGCTGCTGTCTTGAATGTCCTTGATATTGTGAGATCAATTTTGAAACAACTTCTTAAACGCAGTAGATCGGATCAAATAGGCGCAGCAATGTAGTCAAGGGTCCACAAAATTTTTAGAAAAAAGGCTTGAGTACAGTAATAAGTACAGGTACAATGGTTAGTACTACACAAGGGGAGAAAATTATGGACACAATGAGTTATTCCGCCTTTAGAACCAATCTGGCCAAGACTCTTGACAGGGTCAATGAAGACCATATCCCTATTCTGGTTACTAGACAGAATGGGAAACCTGCTGTTGTCATCAGCCTGGAAGATTTCCACGCTTATGAAGAAACAGCTCACTTGATGGCGAGCCCAAAGAATGCTCAAAGGCTCAACGCCGCAATAGCTGAAATTGAAGCTGGGAATTTTGTGCAGCGAGAGCTGGTCGACGAATGATATTGGCGTGGGCGGAAAAGGCATGGGAAGATTATATTTATTGGCAGCAGAAAGATAAAAAGCTACTAAAGCGAATTAACACATTGGTAAAAGATATCAAACGGCAGCCATTCGAAGGGATAGGGGACCCTGAACCCCTCAGGCATAACTGGTCGGGCTACTGGTCTCGTCGCATAGATCGTGAGCACCGATTGGTTTATAAAGTGACCGATGACGCCATTATAATTGCTCAGTGCCGCTATCACTATTGAAGGGAAAATCCGTTTCATTAAATATCGTGAATTGCAGAATCTTACTCGAAATTTATTTGACCTTGAGGAAGATCTAATATCATGAACAGTAAACGAACCCTCGTCCTAACAGCATTCCAGAGAATGCCAGTTGGCAGGAAATATTGACGTGTGTTTACCGTACTGCAGCGGGTATGGAGCAAGCTTGGATTGGGGGCTTAAATTTGCACCACCTTTTTACATAGCGTTTTCATTCAAAAGGCTATCACTCTTATTGATACAGTTTATTTATACAGGGATGGAGCCAATATCAAATCTTAGAAGTTGTGGAGCATTATCCTATTTTATCGCTTCAAAACTGCTTTCCTGACTTTTGACAGGCCGATCTGCCTATGATTTTCCCTTCAAATATCCTGTCATTTCCTAAATAGAAGTCCCAGATCAGTTTCGATCTAAGGCTACATGTCACATGTTACTACTTTTGAAATTCGACCTGTCCCTATCCGATTAGCACTGTCATAAGTCGAATCCTGATTTTTGAAAGACTATCTGTAGAAACTACTCCTATTTATCTCCATCCAAGATCCGTCTCACGGTCTGTAGCAGTTTCTGGATATCCAAGGGTTTCATCAGGAAAGCACTTGCACCAAGTTCTTCTGCGTTGTCTTCATCGACTTTACTACTAAAACCAGTACAGATAATGGTGGGGATGTCAGATCTGATCTCTTTGAGTTTCTGGATCAGTTCTTTGCCGGTCAGATCTGGCATAGTCTGGTCGGTAATAACTAGGTCAAATTGAGCGGGGTCGGCAGTGAAAAGCTTCAAGGCTTCGGTGCTGTCGGTCATGGTGGTGACGGTGTAGCCTTTTATTTTCAGCATCTCTTCACCAAGACTGACAAGCATGGGATCATCATCAACGAACAGAATATGTTCGGTTCCTCCAGGCATGTCTTCATTGACAGAAATTGTCTCGGTGGGTTGGGTTTGTTCTGTCACCGGAAAATAGAGTTCAAAGGTAGTCCCTTCGCCCAAGCGGCTGTTAACCTTAATTAACCCGCCATGCTGAGTCACGATCCCCTGAACGCTTGAGAGTCCCACTCCGGTCCCTTCGTCAACGGGTTTGGTGGTGAAGAAGAGGTCGAAGATTTTATCTATGGTTTCTGCTGACATACCACTGCCAGTATCCTGTACACTAAGTTTAGCATAGTGTCCGGGTTGGCTTTTATACTGGACGGGGATGTCCTGTTTCTGCAGTTCGACGCTATCAAGGGCGATAGTGAGATCCCCCTCTTCTTCCATGGCGTGCATGGCATTGTTACAGAGGTTGATCAGACATTCCTGTATCTGGGAGGAATCGGCATTGATAGTAAGGTCATAACTATTACTGCTGATCCGCTGCTGCAAGTTCATTGTTGTGGGCATGGTAGATCGGAGCAGTTGCAGGGTTTCATCAATGATGAGGGGCAACTGTATTGAGGTTTTGTCTTTACTGTTTTGGCGACTGTAGGTGAGGATCTGCTGAATCAGGTCACGGGAACGCAGTACCGCTATTTTGGCGTTGCTGAGATAGCTGTCAATCTCAAGGTTTGAGGGCATCTTCATTTTTGACAGTTCGATATTGCCAAGGATAATCGATAGGTTGTTATTAAAGTTATGTGCCATTCCTCCGGCCATCACCCCGATAGAATCCATTTTATATTTTTGCCGAAGCTGGGTTTCGAGGTCCAAGCGTTCTTGTTCAATCTTTTTGCGGGCGGTGATATCGCGTGTGATTGAAAGAATGAGTTTCTCACCAGCAATTACGACGAGGCGTGCCGACATAAGTCCATTTTTAAGGGTGCCATCTTTTGCGACAAACACTGCCTCCAAATTCTCAGCGTATCCCCTATCGCTCAGTCGCCTGACCAGTTCTTCCCGATCTTCTTGATTTTTCCAGATATTCAGCTCTTTGGATGATTTGCCAATGACTTCATCGGGTTTGTAGCCCATGATCCAAGTGAAACCATCATTGATTTCGACATAAACACCGTCAACCAATCGATTGAGATTTATAGAGTCCGGACTGGTTGTAAATGCTGTTCGGTATTTTTCTTCACTTTCACGTCGTTTTGTTTCTACCGCTGCCCGCTTGATGATCTCCCTTTTGAGGCTGCGACCCCATACGTAGGTCAGCAATAAAATAACGATAACAATGGCTGATATTCCACCTGCCCACAGGGCAATAGATCTCTTACTAATGCCATGTTCATAGCGAACAGAGATCCATCGCTGATGGATTTCATTGTGTTTCTCTTTTGGGATAGCAGCCAAAGCCTTGTTGAAAATAGAGACAAGTTCCGGCCAGTCTTTCCTGACGGCTATAGAAAGAGAATAATCTTCAAAGGCAGTGGGAGCAGCTATTTTCAGATTCGTTAAGCCATTGTGTTCTATCAGATACGATGCGGCGGCTAAATTCTCAATAGCCGCATCAGCCTTACCCAATGAGATTTCTTTCAAAGCTTCCAGAGGAGAATTAACAAAATGGGGCGTAAAGGTGATGCCTGTTTTTTTGACCCATTCATAAACAACATTTTTTTTGACAAATACTATTCGTCGATTGTGCAGGCTTTCGATACCGCTGATAAACGGTCCGTCTTTTTTGCTGACGATAATGAGCGGGAAGGATAGGTGTGGATTGGAATAGTCAAGGTACGAGTCCCGTTCAGAACTTCTTGCAGAGCAACTTAGCACATCAATTTGCTTATTCTTTATCTTTGAAAGAACCTCAGGCCATGGTTGCTTCTCCATAATTTCAACTTGTAGACCAACCAATTCGGCAATCAGGAAAATATAATCAGAAGCCATTCCCTCAAACGATCCATCTTGGGTGAAATATTGAAAAGGAGGGAAAGCCTGTGGACCACTCAGGCGTATTGATTTATGGGTCTCAAGCCAACTTTGCTCTTTTGCTGTGAATGATAATTCCGCTGCTCTAGATTCTTCAAAAAAACAGACAATAACGATCAGAACCACAACTGCAGAAAAAAGTCTCAGCAGTGCTCTATTCTTCATAGGTTGTTCAGACTGGAAGTTTCCATCATGTTTTGCCAAAGGTTAAAGTTGATGGCAGAAAAGTATCTAGAACACTAACATAAAGACAATAAAAAATTCATTTTTTTCTCATTTACAAATTCGCATCTATTTTAAGCTGGCATGTTAGACTGATCCAATTCTCAAGACTTAGCAGCTTTGGCCTGTTCGCTAATTTTGCCGTTCCAAATATGTTTTTCTGAATTTTGACAGAACCAGTCGCGCCTGATTAGCCTGTCAAATGTCCTGCCACAAGTCCTGAACTCGATCAGACGAGTCCAAGCTGATCTGATCCCAAAATATGATTAAGTTATTTGAAAACAAAAATGCCCCGGGTCGAGAACGACCTGAGGCATAAAAAGTTGGGTTAGTGGATTATAAGTAACTATTTTTGCATAATGATTAAATATTTTATAATAGTTTTCAATTGTGAGTTTCTGACTTTTGAAATGTCAACTTTCTGCCATCTAGCTCGAGAAGGGCAGCATTCCATGAAGGTTAGGAACTTCTAGAATGATCGTGGCGATTCAGCTAAACGCACTTAAAAGCATACATACACAGACTCTGGTTTATCACTGAATATTCTTCAGTTGTATAACTGAGGATGTAATTGTAGGGGCAGTCACTCCATCGGGTATCGCAGCAATTCCTAATTTTGGACTCCGATGAATTTTTAGGAGTACCATCTTCGGTTAAATGAGAGGCATTGGGGGTATGCTTATAATGTTCTTCTTTGCTATCAGGAGTTTGATAACTTGGGACAATAGCGGGACATCCATCAAACATGACAATAGACTTTCTTCTAGCATAAGTAATAATTTTTAGCATTAATAGTAATTTCTGGCATGATGGCAGAATAGTAGGGTAAAAGCAAATATTTTTACTGCTTTGAAAGTGTGATAAGTCACTCAGATAGTAACGAAACCGCTCTTTTAATCCCAGGAACCAGCGCTCTCACACTGCCATTATCAAAAATCAGAAGTTGTGAATATTTACGGCCTCCACCAGCAAAAACCTTCAATCCGCTTTCAAATATCCTATCAAAATAGTGTTTGCATATGTCCTTGGGATTTTTGACCGGCATTTGCTTGACTGATCTTGATAAGTCTACATCCAACAAACCTTTTTTCTATAGACTTCCAGAATAGTTGTCGGATTTTGCAGGTGGGATGAAAGGTTAACTTTTCTCAACAACCAAATTTCGCAGTTCGTTAGTGTCATCATGCTTGCGTGGAAAATGTTCTTGTAGCAGTTCACCACAACGCTCAATTGCCTGACAGGTTGCGGTGCAGGCGTCTCCGGTTTTCAGACCTTTGATAATCATATCGACAATTTCTTCCCATGTATGTTCTGGGACCTTTGCATTGATACCGCTGTCAGCCAGCACTTGAACCCGATGCTCAAAGAGTGAGATTAATATCAGAATGCCGGTTCTATCGCGGGTTTCGTGCAATTCATGCTCAAGGAAACTGACCAGGGCTTTTTCTTTGACTTCGGCAGTCATCTCGTCGGGATGAATCAGTTTGCGTTTGAAATCGGGTAGGTTGCGGATCAACTGCTGAAAAGCAAAAAATCCAATGATGAATATAGGCAAAAACCACCAGATCGACTCGCCACCAAAGGCCCAGCTACAAATCAATCCTACCGCCAACGCCAGAGTTCCCCCACCGATCAATTCGGCTCGCGGGTATTCATAGGACGAGTCGACCACCATGGGGACAATTTCACCGCTGGTTTTCGCTTCGGCGGCTTTGACCGCTGTTTCAATCTTTTCTTGTTCTTCTTTAGTGAAATACTCGCTTGCTGATTTCATATAAATCCTGTTATTACCCCTGAGACACTGAGTCTCAGAGAAGAGCAACATCTTTAGGGGAAAGGCAACGAGTCTTTAAAATTTTCTCGGTGTCTCCGTGCCTCTGTGGTGAAAAATAATATTTTACCAGCCACCGGAAGCGCCGCCACCTCCGCCGCCGCCACCTCCGCCGGAAAATCCTCCTCCACCACCAAATCCGCCACCGCCGCCCATAAATGGGCCGCCATAAAAAATTCCACTTCGGCGAGAACGGCTGCTGCGCCGGCCGGTTAATCGACTGAGCAGCGGTCCAAGGAAAAAGAAAAGAAAGATTAAGCCAAATGGGCTGCTCTTTTTCTTGCGGCTGTTGGTTTTTCCGGTTCCGGTGTATTCACCTCGCACTGCTTCGGCGATGCCGGCAATGCCAGCGACAATTCCGCCATCGAAATCTCCCTGCTTAAATTTGGGAGAGATCTCGTTGTCGATAATTCGCCCTGATAGAAGGTCGGTCAAGCGGCCTTCCAGACCATAACCGACTTCAATTCGAATCTTTTTCTCAGCTTTAGCAATCAGCAGAAGTGCACCATTGTCTTTATCTTTTTGGCCGATTTTCCAGCTATCAAAAACTTTCAGAGAATAGTCTTCCAGTACCTCACCGTCCAGGGTTGGAATTGTGAGGATGGTTATCTGGGTTGAGTCACTTTTTTCAAAATCTCGCAGAAACTGTTCTAGTTTGAGTTTGACAGTTTGCGAGATCACCCCAGCTGTATCGTTCACATATCCAGTTGGTTGCGGAATATTCAGTGCCACAACAGATGAACAGACTAGCAGCAAAAACAATATCGAAAGGAGAAGAGCGCGCATTAGAAGGTGACCTTCGGAGCGGTTGCGGCACCGGCATCAGCCTTAAATGCTTCTTTACGTTCCAGGTTGAGCAGAAAATTATTCGTCAGATTGTTTGGGAACGTCCGGATTGAGGTATTGAACGTTTTTACTGTGGCGTTGTAGCGCTGGCGCGCCACATTAATTCGGTTTTCTGTCCCTTCCAACTGATGTTGCAGATCAAGGAAGTTTTGGTTGGCTTTCAGGTCGGGATAGCGTTCGACAACGACCAACAACCGGGACAATGCTCCAGACAGCGCCCCCTGCGCCTGTTGAAATTGTTGCATTGCGGCTGGATCACCTAGTTTATCCGCGGATATGTTTGTTTGTCCGACTTTAGCGCGAGCATTAACAACCTCAGTCAGGGTTTCTTTTTCATGAGCGGCATAGCCTTTTACTGTTGAAACCAGATTTGGGATCAGATCAGCACGGCGTTGATAGGTTGCTTCAATATCGCCCCAGGCAGAAAAAACAGCTTCTTCATTTTTTTGGATTGAGTTGTAACCACAGCTACTTAAAAACAAAACACTGCAGATCAGAATGAGTAAAGTACGGATGTTCATTTTGTTCCTCCAGATCGTTGGATTGCCAATTCGTACATTGTATCACAGATGAAATTTTGGTTGGGGCTGAATCCTAACTTGTTTTTATCAGGCTTCGGGCAACTGCGGTGAACGGGGTATTTTTTCGATTTGTTCAACCGGTTCGATATCTTTACTGCTTCCGGCACCCAGTTCTTTGAATTTACGCGCCGAAATCAGAACCCGACTGTCGAGTGAAGCCATCCCCTTATTGTAACTGTCGACCGCTCGTTCCAGATTTTTACCCATCTGCGTAAAATGTTGGTTGAGGGTGGCGAGGCGATCATACATTTCCCGCCCAAGCTGACTGATTGCCAAGGCGTTTTCGGTCAGTTTTTCCTGCCGCCAACCATAGGCTACTGAACGGAGCAGGGCGATCAATGTGGTTGGTGTTGCCATCAGAACTTTCTGGTCGACTCCTGCTTCAATCAATCCGGGATCTTGAGCCAGAGCCGCAGAAAAAAAGGTTTCTCCTGGCAGGAAGAGGACAACAAATTCTGGTGTCGGTTGGAATTGTTCCCAGTAGTTTTTTGCTGAGAGTTTTTGCAGGTGGTCACGAATTTGCCGGGCATGATGAGCCAAACAGGCGGTTCGCTGTTTATCATCGGTTGCTTCCAGGGACTCCAGATACGCTTGCAGTGGAGCTTTGGAGTCGACGATGATGTTGCGACCGTTGGGTAGCTTGATGATCATGTCGGGGCGTAGGCGACCACTATCGGCAGTTTCCTGCTCGACAAAATCGCAGTAATTGACCATTCCGGCCATCTCGACAACTTTACGCAGTTGAATTTCTCCCCAGCGGCCACGAACTGCCGGAGTACGTAAGGCTCGAACCAGATTGCCGGTTTCTGACTCCAGTTTAACCTGGCTGTTAAGTAACGATTTCAATTGCTCGTCAAGGCGTGCATAAGCGCCGCTGCGGGCTTGCTCAAGCTGTTCAATTTTGCCATCAACCTTAAGTAGTGATTCTTTCAGTGGCTGAACCAGTTGTCCGATGGCTTGATGGCGAGCATCCAGATCTCCTTTAGCCTGTTGCTGAAAAGTTCCCAGGGTCGATTTTGCCAGATCAAGAAAGCTTTGATTGTTCGCTGCCAAGGCTTGCGCAGAGAGGGCCTGAAAGTTTTTTTCCAGTTGTTGGCGGTTTTCCTCCATGAAATGTAACTTTTCTTCACTGGCATGCCGCTCTGCTTCAAGTTGAGCTTCGAAGCGGGCGACTTGCTGGAGTAGTTTTTCGCGCTCTAACTGTTCATTCTTCAACTGTTGGTGTAACTGTTGCCCTGCCTGTAATCGTGCGATCAGCCATCCGCAAGCGAGACCAATATGCAGCGTTGCCGCTAAGAGTAACCAGATATTGTCAGTCAAAGGTGCCATTGAAGATCCTTAAAAAATGTAGCTGGAGATAGGTTTGGTGGTACGATAGCAGAGGGATATAGAATCGACAAGCAGGATACCAATGTAGCAATACGCCCCTGTCCAAATAGCAGATATGGAGAATGAAACGAATGGGAACTTTCGATTTTGTTCAACTACAGCAGCAAACGCAAAAACGTTTCTCTGTCCCTGAATCCGACAAGCTAGAGATTTCTCTACTGCTTGAAGAATTACGTGCCATTCGCTCTGAAGCTGAAACACTGATACTGCAGCAGCAAGAGGGTGATCGCAGTTTGATTGCCTGTGGTCCGGGATGTCAGTTCTGCTGCGTGGTCAATGTCTCAATCACTCTGCTTGAAGGCATCTCGATTGCCCGGTTTTTACGCCAACAGGATGCTGCTGATTTGTCGAAAATATCTTCGAAGCTGGACCAGCTCTGGTGCGATGTGCGTGGCCTGGACGAAGAAGAGCGGCTGATGTCGCGGCGGAAATGTGCGTTTCTGGATGATCGGGGGTGTTGTTTCATTTATCCGGTACGACCATTATTCTGCCGCAGTATCAGTTCTACTGATGTTGAACTATGCCGGGCGGCAGTGGTTGGACAAGTCTCCGGTGAGTTGCAACCAGTCATGATGCACCAGTTTCAGCTGCAATTGTACAAAACTTTATTTATCGGGGTTGCCGATGGGCTGGCGCAGGCGGGCTTGGAGGGAAGAAGTTTTCAATTGAGCGGATTGGTGCGCTACCTTTTGAAACATCCCGACAGGGATGAAGAGTTGTTAAAAACGTCGTCTCTTTGCTGGGATGAAATCTATCCTTAAAGGGAGTCCCCCAAAGGTCATTTTTTGTGTCATGGAAATGCTACTGATCTAAATATTCACTAAATCCGTCGATAACTTCTGGCGGCATGATTTTCATCCTGTTAATCACTTTTGCGGTAAAAACTGCGAAGGTGCCGCGCGTTTGTGCGCAGAGAACATTATCTTCCTTGTTAGTGTTATACTTGAAGTTAATCTTGTGTCAGTGATCTGTCTACTCTAAAAATTGGAGCCCGCTTTATGCTGAAAACCATCCTGGTTGTTTCGTTTCTTCTCGTCACTAGTTGTGCTGGCAGTCTAACGAAAATACCGGCATCGGAAAAAAAGATCCATGCGTCCAGCGAGCTTCCGGAGCAGCCACAGCAGCAGATTTTGGATGCGACCAGAAACTGGATGGAAAAATACTTTACCGCCAGTGCAGAGCCGGTTGCTTTTGAAGATCGGCAAGAAGGAATAATCACCGGTAACGGCCAGATCGACTACCCCTGTTCCTGGCCTGAATGTCTGACCAAGGGTGACTGGAAAGTTTCTTTTACAATGCACATCGATGCACAGGATGGATTAATCAGCACCAGGTTTCGGAATATTCAGATTTTCACACCACCCTCTGGATCGGATTCTGTTTATCGCAGTGGTATGAATGTTCAAGTCTGGTCAAAGCGCGATATGGATGCTATTCGACCGAAGCTGCTGGAGTTGAACAATAAATTGGTCGCTTTTTTGTTGAAAAGTCGAAATTGATAGCGGGAATTAAGCCGGTTAATTTCATTTGTTCGATATTCATCTCCAGCCAGTATTTTGCGTTTCCAGCGAGAAACACTGATAATTGGACAAAGAGTTCAACCTAACCGTGGATACTATAGATGAGAATCACAATTTATTTTAAAACGCTACTTTTGTCCTCACTCATTTTGTTTGGGTCGGTTGTTTCCACTTTAGCCATAGATTTACCCGAATTGATCCGGACTGTTGAGCAGCAATATACTGGTCAGTCATCGATTTCTGAAGTGGAAATGACGGTCGTGACGGGTCATTGGGAACGGCATCTGAAAATGGAATCGTGGTCACTCGGACGGGAGCGGTTTTTGGTGCGGATTCTTGCCCCGGTCAAAGAAAAAGGGGTTGCAACGCTCAAGGTGGAGAACGAAGTCTGGAATTTCCTACCGAAAGTCGACCGGGTGATCCGGATTCCACCATCCATGATGGGGGGTGCCTGGATGGGGAGTCATATCACCAATGATGATCTGGTCAAGGCGAATCATATCGATCAGGATTACGATTTTACCTTGCTGGAAGAAACCAATGAAAGTTGGCGGATCGAGGGGATACCGAAACCTGATGCTCCCGTCATCTGGGGTAAAATTATTTACCAGATTCGAAAAAAACAACTGGTTCCGTCGCGGATCGATTACTTTGATGAAGAGGGTATTCAGGTACGGCAAATATTGTTTGATGATGTACAGACAGTGAGCGGACGCACCATCCCGCTGAAAATGACAGTTTTGCCGCTGGAAGATCCAAACGAGAAGACCGTCATGCACTATCGTAAATTGCAGTTTGATGTTGATTTAAGGGAAGATTTTTTTTCTCTCGGTAATCTAAAAGGGCGACGCTAATGCTTTATCAGCTTGCGCTACGTAATATCTGGCGCAATCGAAGACGTACGCTGCTCACCCTGTCAGCGATGATAGTCTCTTCCGCTTTGTTGATTCTGGCGCTCGGGATTTTCTCCGGCATGTTGCGCGATATGCTCGCAACTGCAACTGAGCAGTACTACGGCCATCTGGTGATCAGCGCCAAAGGTTATCAGGATGACCGAGATATGTTCAGCAATTTCCCAATGAATAAATCTATTGAAACTGTTTTAGCTCAGGATGAAATTATCGGCACTTCACAGCGGCTGCGCAGTTTCGGCTTACTTTCCCATCAACAGAACAGCTCTCCGACGGAAGTCCTCGGGGTTTTACCACTTCAGGAACAGACCGTGACCAGTCTTCAAGATTCGTTGATTGACGGAAATTATCTGACCGATAACGACCCAAAAGGCGCCGTTTTGGGTTCCGGGCTGGCACAACGCCTGAAGGTTGTTACCGGAGATCAACTGGTTTTTGTCACTCAGGCGGCCGATGGGTCAATTGGAAACGATCTGCTACAGGTCAAAGGGATTTTCTCTACTGGGGACGTCGGCCATGATAATGGGCTGATTCTGGTGCCGTTGGCCTGGTTGCAGCAGGTGTTGGTGTTGCCGGGACAGATTCATGAAATTGCCGTAAAGACCGATCAGCCGTTGAATGCAGCCGCACTGGCAGAACAATATCGGGTGAATCTTCCTGACGCTCTGGAGATTCTTGACTGGGGTGAGATGTTACCGGAAATGCGCGAAGTCGTTGCCAGTTACGATGTTTCACGGATGATCATTGTCATCATTCTGTATATTGCGACGGGGTTGGGTATTCTCAATACTTTCTTTATGGCAGTGATGGAACGGACCCGGGAACTTGGGGTATTGATGGCTCTCGGCATGCGGCCGGGACAAGTCCGCACTATGATTCTGCTCGAAACCGTTATTATGGGTAGCCTGGGTCTGCTTTGCGGTGCGGTTGTCGGCATAGCTCTGAGTTTGTATATGGCTTTGGTGGGGGTCGATCTCTCCGGAACCCTGACGCCGATTACCTATGCCGGTGGAACCATTCTGCCGCGGTTGCACGCGGTGATTGAGCCGGGCAACATTTTGATTCCTTCCGTCTGTTTGTTGATCGTCAGTCTGTTGGCAGGCTTTCTGCCGGCAAATCGTGCGGCAAACATGCAACCGGTGGCCGCGATTCGCGAGGAATAATATGCAGCTGTTGAATCTGGCTTGGAAAAACCTCTGGCGTAGTCGACGGCGCACCCTGATAACCCTGGCAGCGCTCAGTTTCAGTTTGATGCTGATACAGGCCTTTCATAACCTGTCCTACGGGGTCTATTCGGCCATGATCGACAGCGGTGTGCGTGCAGGGTCCGGGCACTTGGTGGTTTACCGGCAGGATTATCTGAAAATTCGCGATGAAAAACTTTCATTCAATCCCCAGGATCTGGTCGAGAAGATTGGTCAGATTGAGGGTGTCGAGGCCGTTTTGCCGAGGCTCTACTTGCCGGGGCTAGCCCAGTCAAGCCGGGAGAGTCGCGGTATTTTATTAACCGGAGTGGTGCCTGCAGCAGAACGAAAGGTTAATCCGTTTTTACGTGGCCTGCCGGACGACCAATGGCTGACCTCTCTGGATGGACGGGA
>JAQIBX010000110.1 GCA_027858895.1 Desulfuromusa sp.
AGATAGATCGTCCGGGATTTATCAAGTTTCCCGACAAACACCCCCATGCCAGCGATCCTGGTCAAATCCAAAGTGCGATTTTTCGGCGCCTGTGCAACCTCGGCTAAAGATACCTGTAAATGGTTCCAGCCCTTCTTGAGCACAAAACTGGTATCAAAACGATCCCCATAAGCATTGTTGTATTTGCGGTGGAGTTGATCATGGATTCTAAAATGAAGCTGCAAAGGATCTGGATCTGGATTGAACACCTGCAAACTTACGCTACGATAATCGCCCCAATTCTGTGGGAAATCTTTAAGACCGATACCTGAATACCTCTGTGTCGTCAATCCGATCCGCAGTGACGAATTCCCAGTAAAATAAACATCATGACTGATCTCATGCCTTGCACTTCCAGCCCAGCGAGTCTCTTCCAATGCCATTTCAAATCCTGACAGGAGCGGAAATTGCCGCCAGGCCGTCACATCATCAACAATAACCTTGCCAACCGGGAGCAGGCTCCACAGGGCCATAAACAAAACAGGAGCTTGCAGTAGTTTCAATTGCCAGTGAAAAACAGCTTTTCTCGATTCAGCAAAAAAAACCACCCCCAGCAAACTGCCAACAAGATCATTTCCCAAGTCCTGCCAGGTTGCCTCACGCCCAATTTGCGATTGGATTAACTCAGTCAGCCCTCCAAGCAAAAAAGCCAGGAGAACAACCTCAAATAAATGCCGTTTAAATGACTTATCTGGGCGCCAGGTCACATAAAGATAAGCCCAGAGAGCAAAACAGAACAGATGCCCCAGGCCCCAGGCATAGCGGAAACTGCGCAACGAATCGGGGCCGGGACCACCAACAAACAAGAAGATAGCTCCAAGCAAAGCCAGAAAAGTCAGCAAATATCTTTGCTTACCATGTAAATATTTCATCAATGCCAACCTGTAAAGAAATTCGACACTTACAAAACAACCAATCAATTATGCGTCAATTTAAAATAAATCTTCACTAAAGTTAAGATAAATTATTTTCATAACGATGCAATAAAAACCTATGTTTCGAATGGTTAGAAATAAATCTGAAAGGCAAGAGAAGTGACTTCTTACAAAAGCACTTTAAGGGTATAGTATTTGCAATAGCTCATAAGCTATGAGATAATGCACAAACGTAAGGGTAATATTTGTTGAGGGGGAATATCTAGTTCGCGCTAAAGGAGAATCCAAAATGGAAAGTCGAATTCAGTATAGCCCCGTCAGAGCCCATCAACGCTTTTCCGCGATGGATCGTGCTTTGGTTCTGATCAACCAAGGACCGGAATCACTTCCCTATCACATTATGGATATCAGTGAAGGTGGTCTATCTTTCCGTTATCTTGGGCAGAAGCTGAAGCGTTCGGAAATAAAAAAGGTCAGCCTTTATCATGACTATAAGTTAGTTGTCGATGATATCCCCATTAACACGATTTCCGATTACCGCCTACGCGACAATCTGGTACCGGTGCGCCGTGGAAGTATCATCTTCAAAGAATTAAACCCTGAGCAATTAAGTAAACTTGAAACCTTTATTCAGAGGTTTACCGAGGCACCGTTACCAATTGCCTGATTCATTGTAAAGCATAGCTTCTAAAGTTTAAAGCCACCGGTATAGAAACACATACGGGTGGCTTTTTTGTGTCCGCTGCTACGGAAAAGCTAATAAAAAAGACAGGGCCACTTGAATGGCTCTGCCTTTTTGTTGAATATTTTTTAGAAGGATTATTTCTTCATTCTTCTTCTGTAAAGAGCAAGACCGACAAGACCAGAACCTAAGAGAACCATGGTTGCTGGTTCGGGGACTGGAGCACCAGCAATCAACTGAGATTGATGAGGATCAGAGAGATTGTACTCATAAGTACCCCAGAGATTCATAACTTTAACATTCATGCTACTGGTATTAATTGTATCAACATCAAACACATCGTCAATACCGTCAAATAGACCATAAAACCTGTTGTTAACTACAGTAACATCATAACCCTGCAAGGCCCAAATCGCATCTTGAAGGTCCGCCCTGTCATCAGAACTCCCAGTATAAGAAACCCCGTCTTTCCCAGTTAAAGTCCCTAAAGTAAAATTCCAAAAAAGGTACTTGGTTTCATCTTTTATACTCGTAACTGCAGAATTCGTATCACTTGAAAAATACCCTTGGATAGTCTCATCAATAGTTGCCGTATAAACAGTACCCGTAGAGAAGGTAGTCCCCATTTGCAAACAAAAGGCACTATAAGCAAGAGAAGACGGCTCGCCATCTAAATAGACGTCATAATTGCCATTATCGATTGGAGGGAGGGCCCCACTATTCACCTGCAAGAAAACAGTATTACCATCTTCAACTGGATACGCAAATGCCTGACTAGCTAAAACAACCATCAAACCAAATGCCATCGCTAAAATTATTTTTTTCATCTTTTTTCTCCCAGTT
>JAQIBX010000068.1 GCA_027858895.1 Desulfuromusa sp.
CGATCACTGCAATCCATTCCTGGTTCACCGTGATCCAGGTAACGCCATTCATCGAACAGATAAGGGCCAAATCCGGTTCTTTCAATTGATTTAAGAAATTGTTTCGGAATAATTGCATCGGTATCAATGTTGGCGCGGTCAAGCGGAGCAACCAAGCCGCTGAATGTTTTAAACTGTACCATTATTTTACCTCCAGTTGGCGGACATCAACAAAATGGCCGGTGACTGCAGCAGCAACGGCCATAGCCGGGCTGACCAGATGTGTGCGCCCTCCCTGCCCTTGCCGCCCCTCAAAATTTCGGTTTGATGTTGAGGCGCAACGTTCCTCTGGTGAAAGTTTGTCATTGTTCATCGCCAGACACATGGAACAACCCGGCTCCCGCCACTCAAATCCAGCAGCGATAAAAACTTTATCCAATCCTTCCGCTTCAGCCTGTTGTTTGACCAGACCCGAACCGGGGACGACCAGTGCCAGTTTAATATTTTTTGCAAGATTGCGCCCCTTGGCAACTGCTGCTGCGGCACGCAGATCTTCAATCCGTCCATTGGTGCAGGAGCCGATAAAAATCTTATCGGGATAGATTTCGGTCATCGGGGTTCCGGGAGTCAAACCCATATAGTCCAGTGCGGACTGAATTCCTTCACGTTTAATCTTATCCAACTCTGCAGCGGGGTCGGGAACTTTCCCGTCAATGGTGACAACCATCTCCGGTGAAGTTCCCCAGGTGACCTGCGGCTGTAGATCGCGGGCGTCAATCTTTATAACTTTATCAAATTCCACATTTGGATCGCTGTGTAGTTGTTGCCAATTTTCCACGGCTTGATCCCAGAGTTGAGCAGTGGGGGCAAACGGTCGCCCTTTGACATAATCGAGGGTCGTTTGATCTACGGCAATAATTCCCGCCCGCGCCCCAGCCTCGATGGCCATATTACAGATGGTCATGCGACCTTCCATAGACAGGCTGCGGATGGTTGAGCCGCCAAATTCAATAGTGTAGCCGGTTCCTCCGGCAGTCCCAATCCGACCGATGATGGCGAGAATAATATCTTTGGCTGTTAGCCCCGGCGGTAGATTACCGTTCACCTCGATGAGCAGTGTTTTTGATTTTTTTTGGATCAGGCATTGAGTTGCCAGCACATGCTCTACTTCTGAAGTGCCAATCCCAAAAGCCAGCGCCCCGAAAGCCCCATGGGTTGCTGTGTGGGAGTCGCCGCAGACGATGGTCATGCCGGGGAGAGTTGCTCCCTGTTCTGGTCCGATGACGTGAACAATTCCCTGCCGTGGGTCGTTCATGCCAAACTCGGTAATGCCGAACTCGCGGCAGTTACGGCCCAGGGTTTCAACCTGTAACCGGGAAATAGGATCAGTTATCCCTGCAGAGCGGTTGTCTGTCGGAACATTATGATCCGGCACCGCCAGATTGGCATCGATGCGCCAGGGTTCGCGACTGGCCAGACGTAGCCCTTCAAATGCTTGTGGTGAGGTCACCTCGTGCAAAAGCTGTCGATCAATATAAAGCAGGCAGGTGCCGTCTTTCTCCTGTGTGACAAGGTGACTATTCCAGAGTTTGTCGTAAAGTGTTTGATTCATTGCTTGCTCCTTAATCTTGGTTGTTGTCAGTTTAAATGATCTGAGTGTCTATGGATAGCTATGATTATAAAATGGTTGGTTAGGAGTGACTTGCCTTCCGGTGGTGCTTTTGTTAAAAAGAGAAGTTAATTTATAAATTATTATCCAAGGAGATATATAAATCATGGGACTGATGACTGGCAAGCGGGGGGTTGTTTTTGGTGTAGCAAACGATAAAAGTATCGCTTGGGGGGTGGCTCAACAGCTGCATGCGGCGGGAGCTGAACTGGCATTTACTTTTCTGAATGAGGCCCTGGAACGGCGGGTTCGTCCGTTGGCTGAAAGTCTTGATTCAACAATTATTCTCCCTTGTGATGTGCAGAATGAAGAGGAAATGGTCGCTGTTTTTAGTGAACTGGAAAAACAGTGGGGCCAGATAGATTTTGTTGTCCACGCCATTGCTTTTGCTAATCGAGAAGATCTGAAACGCCCGTTCAGTCAGACCAGTCGTGATGGTTTTCGCTTGGCGCTTGATGTCAGTGCTTATTCACTAGTGTCGATGACCCGTTGCGCTCTGCCGGTTTTGCAAGCAGGTGGTAGTATCGTTACGATGACCTATCTTGGTTCGGTCCGTGCTGTCCCCGCATATAATGTCATGGGCGTCGCTAAGGCTGCGCTGGAATCTTCGGTTCGTTATCTGGCAACAGAACTGGGTGAAAAAGGTATCCGCGTCAATGCCCTTTCAGCTGGGCCGATTAGAACCCTGGCTGCTGCAGGTATTGCCGATTTTAAGAAAAAACTGAGTGTCGCTGAAGAACGCGCCCCTTTGAAACGGCTGGTTAATCAGGAAGATGTTGGTAAGGCGGCGCTTTATCTGTTGTCCGATCTCTCTTCCGGTGTGACTGGTGAAGTTCATTATGTCGATGGTGGATTCAATATTGCTGCTGGTTAGGATTGCTGGTTTAGCCAGTTTCTAGTTTTCTTTGAGGGCCCCGGTTGGGGCCTTCAACTGTTTTGGAAGCACTATGATCGAAGGTAAAATCAGTGGATTGAAGGCCAGTCAGGTTAAGGCGCTGGAACGGATTTATCGGCGGAAGATGCCTGCTGATGCACTGATTACGGCAGAACTGGCCCGCTATCTGACCGAGTTGTCCCACGAGTTGAAGCGGCAGCTGGGTTTGATCATTGATCGTTCCGGGGTTGTTAAGTTTGTTATTGTTGGTGATGATCGAGAGATTGTGCTGCCCGACCTTGCCAGCTACAGTCTGGGACGTAGTGGTTTACGTGGTCTGCGTTGTGTTCATACTCACTTAAAACACGAACCCTTAAGCCCGGATGATTTGACCGACCTGGAACTGTTGCGATTGGATACGATGGCGGTTATCGGCGTTGGCGAGGATGGATTGCCGACCCATTTTTCTTACGCACATCTGCTGCCAACGCAGCAGAAATCACAGATTGAATCGGTCGAACTGAAAGATTTTTATCGTTTTAAACTTGATTTCTCCGCTTTTATCCGTGCTCTTGATCAGGAGATGGAAAGGGTTTCAGCTGAGACGATTGATCTTGCTGATGGCCGGGAAAGGGCTCTGCTGATTTCTGTAGGGCAGGGGGGGCGTCAGAGGGTTGAAGCCTCCATGGCTGAGCTTGATGAACTCGCCAGAACTGCAAATCTTGTCGTTATTGATCAGGTTATTCAGCGGCCACGCAAAATGAATCCCCGCTTTCTGGTCGGGGAGGGTAAGTTGCAGGAAATCATCATTCGCGCATTGCAGCAACGTGCGACACTGCTGGTGTTTGATCAGGATCTGACCCCGAATCAGATTCGATCGATTTCAGAAAAAACCGAAATGAAGGTTATTGATCGCAGCCAGTTGATCCTGGATATTTTTGCCAAACGGGCACAATCCCGGGATGGAAAAGTTCAAGTTGAGTTGGCACAGCTGAAATATATTCTCCCTCGTTTGTCCGGAAAAGGAACTGCTATGTCCCGCCTTATGGGTGGAATAGGAGGCCGTGGGCCGGGTGAAACTAAGCTGGAAACTGATCGAAGGCGCATCCGGGATAAAATTCGATTATTGGAAAAACAACTTGATTCTCTTGGCCGTGGTCGGGTCCAGCGGCGTCAGAAAAGAATTCGTGCTGGATTGCCGATTGTTTCTATTGTCGGTTATACCAATGCAGGGAAGTCGACCTTGCTTAACGCACTGACACAGAGCGATGTATTAACCGAAGATTTACTCTTTGCCACTCTGGACACTGCCACTCGCAGGTTACGTTTTCCGCTGGATCGGGAAGTCATTATTACCGATACCGTTGGCTTTATTCGCGATCTACCCCCGAGTTTAATTGGTGCTTTCAGGGCAACGTTGGAAGAGCTGGAAGATGCTGATTTGTTGCTGCATTTGGTGGATTTGTCAAACCCGCGCTTTGACGATCAGATTAAAGCGGTAGATAAAATCCTTAATGATCTGGATCTTGGCACCCAACAACGATTGCTGGTGTTTAATAAAATTGATCAGGTTTCAGCCGAGGATCTGCCGCACATTTGCCGACGTTATGATGCTGTGCCGATTTCTGCCCTGAAACGTAACAGTTTTGGATCTTTACTGGATGAAATGCAGCGTCGTTTCTGGCCAGAAGAAGATGTTGCTCTCCTCTAAAGGTAGTTTGTCTTGACTTATTATGTTGTTTTCGGTAGTTTTCTATTAGTTCAGATTAATACTAGTGTTGGTATGGCGTTCTGGAGTTTATAAATGATTAAGTGTCTTACTGTTTTGCTATTGCTGTTTCTTTGTGGTTGCTACCCTTCTATGCAGAGGATCGGAGTATCGCCTGCCAATCAGGCAGTAACTGAAGATGTTGTCCTAGAGAGAGAGGGAAACACTTCGCGACCGTTGTTGGATGTTACTGAAAAAAACAATAATTTTTTTGTCGCAAAACTTGAATTGTCGGTTAATCAGCCGCTCCCAGAGCCTATAGAAGAATATTTGCAAGCGAATTCTCAGCTACCCTATTTTGGAGATTTCCCCCTGAGTGAACACGCGCGGGTTGATCATCTGATTAAACGATACAGTGGATCCAGTAAAAGAACATTTGGCAGGTGGCTTGAACGAGCTGGTCGCTATGTGCCGAAAATTCAAATGGTGTTTGCAGATGAAGGAATCCCACTCGACTTGGCCTATCTGGCTATGATTGAGTCTGGATTTAATGTTCATGCTTACAGTTGGGCGCATGCAGCTGGCCCTTGGCAATTTATTGAAAGTACTGGCAAGATGTACGGTTTGGAGAATGACTGGTGGCAGGATGGACGCCTGGATTTGGAAAGATCGACACGTGCCGCTGCTAAGCATTTAAAATATTTGCATAAACGATTTGACGGTGACTGGTATTTAGCAGTTGCGGCATATAATGCCGGTGGCGGTAAAGTCCGCAAAGCAGTTAAAAAAAGTGCTAGTCGGGATTTTTGGGTTCTGACCGAAGGTCATGTATTGCGGGAGGAAACCAAGAACTATCTGCCGAAACTGCTGGCGGCCCTGAGTATTATCAAAAATCTGGAGCCTTACGGGTTTGCTGATTTGAATCTTGTTGAGCCTCTTGAATATGAAACGATCACCCTGGAAACAAGTACAGATCTAGAAATAATAGCCGGTTTTTGTGGCATCAGCTATTTGGAATTAAAAAAGCTGAATCCTGAGCTGAAGCGTTGGTGTACACCCCCTGGAGTTTCAAATTATCAGCTTCAAATCCCTTTTGGTAGCACCGAGCAAGTTAGAGCTCTCTATGATCAACTCCCCAGAGATCAACGAACCAGTTATCATCGTCATCAGATTAAATCGGGTGATACGCTGCAGGTGATCGCGCGGAAATATAAAATTCGAGTTGATGATATTATTTCACTCAACAATATTAAAAATCCACGGGCTTTGCAGCTCGGCCATAATTTGATCCTGCCGCTGAAAGAAGGATTTACTGAGCTTCCGGCCAACGCGCTGGAGGACAGCTATGTCCGTAGTCGGCGTATAACCTATAAGGTTCGCTCGGGAGACAGTCTCTGGTCGATCTCCAGACGGAATAATGTGACGCAAAAAGAGCTTCGGGTCTGGAATAAGTTGGGTTGGAGTAACATGCTTCGTCCGGGGCAAATTCTCGCCGTTTCAAAGCCGGGAGCCCGCGTCGTGGCGAAGCTAGAGCCGAAAAAGGGGCCGTCGAAAAAGCTGATTTATAATGTTGTTCCGGGGGATACTCTTTGGGATATAGGCCGGCAGTTTGACGTTGCAACCGAGCAAATCCGGCGCTGGAATGAACTTTCCCACGGGCATATTCTCCGCCCGGGGCAAAAACTTACCTTGATTGTTTCAGCCAGTAGGCAGGGCTGATGCGTCGCACCGGCTATTCGCTCAAAAAAATGCAAAAAAATGGTGAAGTTCAGGATACCTGAATGTTTTGACATTTTCTACGCAGGTTGATAAAGTTCAGCGCCGGAATATGCTGGATTTTTACCTCTTTTGATACCCACCAGTAAAAGGATTATCTAAATGCTTAATATGTTGATTTCATTTGCTTGTTCGGCCTTGTCGTCTGCCTTGATGATGAGGTTTGTTACCGCTAATATATGGATAACCATGGCCGTTTCTGCTGTAATTTTTGCAGCAATCTTTATGCTTCTTACGCGGATAACTATGAAAAAAGTTGGTGCAGTGATGGAAATTGCGCAGCGGGACATGCTTGCAAATCGGACAGATAAGGCGGTTAAAGAACTTCAGGATGGCCTGAAGTATGGTGCCTGGCAAATCTATGTTAAGCAACAAATTCATTCGCAAATTGGAACTATTTACTACCTTAAACGGAATTTCAACGAGGCAATTCCGTTTTTGGAAAAAGGTTTTGTGCGGAATTGGGTCAGTACGTCAATGCTGGCTATTACTTATATGAAAAAGAATAAAACGAGTAAAATGATTGAAACGTTTGGTAAAGCAGTTTCAGCAAATCGCAAAGAGCCGATGGTTTATGCTGTTTATGCTTTTTGTATGGATCGTATTGATGAGCGGGGCAAGGCAATTGAAGTGTTGAAAAAAGGTGTTGCCAAGACGAGTGATGAGCGGTTGCGGGAAAATATGGCTTTGCTGGAGGCGGGCAAAAAGATGAAGATGAAGGGCTTTGGCGATACGTGGTACCAGTTTCACCTGGAAAAGCAGGGTGCTATCATCAAAAAGCAGACGAAAGCGATGACCGGGCGGCGTAAGCAGGTCTTGCGGTAAGGATTCTTTGTGGCTAAAAAGAAAAAAACAGCCAAAGCAAAAAAACTGGAATTCAACAATGACCCCTTCCTTAATCTGAAGGGGTTTACTGTTTTCGGGCAGGTACAAAAGGCAGAAGTACCTTCCGAGCAAATTCAGTCTCGCAGTGATATCACTGGGTCCTTTGCGGAAGAGATGGAAATGCTGGGTGTTAAGCCCCTGGGTGCTGATGTCGATTCTGATGAGAAGTGTTTTGCAGAACCACCAGTTATTGATAACTCTGTCGTTGAAGTTAAAGCTCAGACAGATGAAGAATTGTTTTTTGCCGCGGTCAATGGTTTTTCGGTCCGTTTTGAAGATTACTTGCCAGATGAAAGTCGGTCTGATGAGAGGGCAATGCCGCGGAGGATGAAACAATTGAAGCAAGGCAATCTAACTCCTGATGCTTCTCTTGATCTGCATGGTTGTCTACGTGCCGAGGTTGTGGAAAAGCTGCGCTACTTTCTCCAGAATGCTCAACATCAAGCCTCGCAGACCTTGTTGGTCATTACTGGAAAAGGGCTGCATTCTGAGGATGGAACTCCGATTTTGCGTGATGTAGTAGAGCAGTTTTTGTCTGGTGAAGGAAAGAAATTTGTCGCAGAATGGGGACGTGCACCAAAGCAATATGGTGGTGATGGAGCCTTGGTGTTGTTTTTGAGAAAAAAATAAAGTTTGAAATAAATGAAAGTATTATGTCAACCGATTCTTTGGAGGTGCGTTGAATAGGCATAAGACACTTAACTCAACCCATAACAAAGGAGAAAGAAATGAAAAGTGTTCTGAAAATGTCCCCCCTGGTCTGGTCGATTGTTCTGTTGTTTGTCCTCACACCTGTTGCTTTTGATTTTTCATCGGGAACTTTTACCGCAACCACGGCGTATGCCCAAGGCGGTAACGGTGGTGGTAGTGGTGGTAGTGGAGGTAGTGGAGGTAGTGGAGGTAGTGGAGGTAGTGGAGGTAGTGGTGGTAGCGGTGGTAGCGGTGGTGCTGGTGGTGCAGATGGGGCCTGTGATGGCGCCGGTATAGGAACCAATCAAGGCATTGGCCTTCAGGCCCAGACCCAGACCCACACGCGAACTCGGAGTCGCGTTAATCAGTTTGTTGATGAAAATATCGAGCAGTCACGGGAAATGAATCAGGCTCCAGCCCCAGCTGATGTTGATGCTGATGTTGATGTTGATGCTGATGCTGATGCTGTCTAAGACTTAACCACATAATCTTAGGCGATATTTACTTAATAACTTTTACTGATACTGCCGTACGGAGTTTCTAGCGTCACTGAGAAACTTCGTACGGCAGTTTTAGTTCCCCTGCCCAGTCAATAAACTCTTCAATTTCTAATATTTGTAACGCAGCCATTCATTTTCTATTCGTACCCTCTAAAACAATCGAATTTGCCATATTTCTTTGTAATAATCCAAAAATAGATAGGGATAATCGTTTGTCTCTTTCTTGACTGGCATAGTGTGTTAGCCTATATTTCTAATTACGTATTGATTGTGTGGTCGCCGTCAATTCACAAGTCGATATTCCATCGGGAATTGAAGTTTATAGAATATAGGAGAAAATAATGGCACAGATCTTTGCTGATAATTCACTTTCAATTGGACGAACTCCTTTGGTTCGTCTGAACCGGGTGATTGCCCCTGGTGGGGCAAATGTGTACGGAAAAATAGAAGGACGAAATCCTGCTTATTCGGTCAAGTGCCGGATTGGGGCTGCAATGATTTGGGACGCTCAGCAAAGAGGTGTCTTGAAACCCGGGATGGCGATTATTGAGCCAACCAGTGGTAATACTGGAATTGCTCTGGCTTTTGTTGCCGCAGCCCAAGGGATTTCTCTTACTTTGACAATGCCGGAGACAATGAGTATTGAGCGGCGAAAGGTTCTCAAGGCTTTCGGCGCCAAGCTGATTCTTACTGCCGGTGCAAAAGGGATGGCTGGTTCTATCAATGAGGCAGAACGGCTGGCAGCAGAGAATCCAGATCGATTCTTGTTGCTGCATCAATTCAAAAACCCAGCAAACCCAGAAATTCATGTTAAAACGACCGGACCAGAAATTTGGGATGATACTGAAGGCCAGATTGATGTTTTGGTTGCTGGGGTTGGCACCGGTGGAACTATCAGCGGTATTTCCCGATACATTAAGAAGATCCGGGGCAAGTCAATCATCTCTGTTGCCGTTGAGCCGGAGGACAGTCCGGTTATCAGCCAACATCTGGCAGGTAAAATGTTGCAGCCTGGGCCACATAAAATACAGGGGATCGGTGCCGGATTTATCCCTGAGACTCTTGATCTGACTATGGTTGATCGGGTGGAGCAGGTCAGTAACGATGAAGCTTATGAGTTTGCCAGGCGTTTGACGCGGGAGGAGGGGATTCTTTCTGGAATTTCCTGCGGAGCTGCAGCTGCTGTTGCTGCCAGATTATCCGCACAAGCTGAATTTTCAGGTAAAAATATTGTCGTCATTTTGCCAGATTCCGGAGAACGTTACTTGAGTAGTGACTTATTCTCTTGATGATATTCATTTAGTGTGAAGCTTATTCTCTCGTTGTGGCAGGTTTTTCGGTGACATTTTGATTGTTGCTGAATATGCTATTTAATCAACGTTTGGAGTGGGTTTGTTTGTGTTTTTTGTGAGGATTGTTAATGTACGAACCGCTACATGAAAAGGTAGAACTTGAGGGGCCGAAAAGTAAAGTTGGCCTGATTGGAATTTTAAATCAAGCGCAGGAGTGCCTTGATTATTTGGATGACGATTACTCTGATGGTAGGAGTGAACTAGCATCTCTCCAAACCCGTCTGATCGCTGGACAGTTTCGTTTGGCGGTACTGGGCCAGTTTAAACGTGGGAAAAGCACTTTGTTAAATGCTTTACTCGGGGAGGAATTACTGCCGACAGCTATTATTCCAGTGACTGCGATTCCAACTTTTATTGGTTCTGCAGAAAAAACGGATGTCCAGATTTCCTTTGACACGGAAGCTGAACCGGTTAGATTCCCCGTAACCTCAGGGCAATCATTGGGTGATTTTCTGGCCGAATATGTGACCGAAGCAGGGAATTCGAACAATCATCGACAGGTAAAACGAGTCGATGTTGGTCACCCGGCTGTCATCCTTCAGCAGGGTATTGTTTTGATCGATACTCCGGGTATCGGCTCAACCCATAAACACAATACTGAGGTGGCATATCAAGTTCTTCCAGAATGCGATGCGGCAATTTTTCTGGTTTCTCCTGATCCCCCAATTACTGAGATCGAACTTGATTATCTCAAAGAGATTCAGCAATGTTTGCCGAGAACTTTTTTTCTGCTGAACAAGGTTGATTTTCTCGACGAAAAAGAGAAGAACGTTTCCCTGAGTTTTTTGGCCGACCAATTAGCACCCCTGTGTGACGGTATCCCACAAGTGATACCGATTTCAGCTCGCAAGGGGTTGGAAGCACGCTTGTCTGGTGACGTTGATGGATGGAAGAACAGTGGCATGCAACAGGTCGAGCAGAATCTGATCGATTTTTTTGCCCGGGAAAAGCAACAAATCCTTCATAATTCTCTGCAACGGCGCATTTGTGACCAGATCAATAGCATCAATATGCAGTTACAGCTCTCTTTAAGTGCCTTGATGTTACCGGAAGCAGAGCTGAAACAACGGATTGAGCAGTTTCGTCGATCGCTCCCAGCTGTCGAACGGGAAAAAGAAGCCGCCAAAGATATTTTATCTGGGGATTTAAAACGGCTTGTAGAACGGTTGAATAAAGAAGTTGAAGAAGTACGCGCGCAAGCCAAAGAAAAAATCATCGGCAAGCTAGAAACCCATATTCAATCGGTTGCTGATACTGAAGAACTGGAACGTCTGGTACGAGAAACACTGGCACGAGAGATGCCGTCGTTTTTTGCTCCAGCAATGCGCAAGGTTGCCGAAATTGTTCGTGCTGAGGCAACTGAATTGCTGACTCTGCATCAGCAGCGGAGCAGTCGAATAATTGAACAGGTCCGACAGGTTGCTGCCGAGCTATTTGATATCCCTTACCATGCTCCTTCCGTTGGCCGTTCCTATACTATGTTTGAAATGTCGGGGTGGAGTCATGATCTGTTTATCTCCGATATGGATCCTTTGGGGCAGCGCTTTTCACGTAAGTTTTTTACGCATAAGTTTCGCCGTAAAAGAACCGTGAACAGGTTGCGCGAAGGTGGACGTAAATTACTTAATCAGAATGTTGAACAAATCAATTGGGCTTTGCGGCGTGGGCTGGATGAAAACTTTAGCCAGTTTGGAGCGGAGTTGTCTGAACAATTGGAAAGGACAATTACCGCGACGAGAAAAGCGATGGAAGTTGCCTTGCAAAAGAGTGAATCACAATCCTATGCAACTGCCAGCAGGGAGATCACATTAAAACAGACGCTGGCCAAGCTGCAGGAACTTCTCAGCCAGTTGGAACAATAAGAGACGTTTAGTTGCTATTTAGTGGCTATGGCACTCAAACCATGACCCGCCTTCTTCATAGTTTTCAATGAATTCAGTTAAATTTGTAGAAGTAAAATCTCCCATTAACGCGGATATTTCCTGTTGAATATTGACCAGAGCACTGTCTATCAACTCTTTTTTAAATCCCGCATCGGCTAAATTCAGTACCAGATTCATAGCGATGACCCGGCTGATGATGCAGCCGAATTCGGTCAGTTTGCGTTGTGTTAACTGTTGTGTAAGCTCAAAATTGAACAGTTTATCCAATCGTTCTGCTGCCCGTTCTGTTAATTCATGTTGTTGCAGAAACTGGGACAGATTTTTCTGCTTTGCCCGTTGCATCTGCTTCTGGATGGCCTCGGCAATTTGAATATACAGAATGTCGTTAGATCCTTCAAAAATTTGAAATGGACGACTGTCGACTATGGCTCGTCCAGCAATATGATTCAATCGATAGCCTGTGGCTCCGACAAGTTGCAACAACGATTGAGCTGAGCTCTGCATCAGGTCTGTGACATAGGTTTTGACTGCATTCGCTTCCAGCCCGTGCGGTGCCAGATTGTTTTCTACGCCGGCTTTTTGACTGCTGTTCAAACACATGGCAGAACAGATTGTATAAGCAGATTGCAAGCGGGATATCCGCTGTTGTACTTGATCATAGTTGAAGAGACTTTTCCCGCCAACCTGGCGTTGTTGGCAATGCTTAACTGCTTCATCCAGCATGCGCTGTAGAAAACCCATTCCCATGCCGGGGAACTGCATCCGACTACGATGAAGGATATCCAGCATCATTTTGATCCCAGTACTCTCGGGCTGCAATTTGTGGACAGCTGGAACCTTGACATCAATTTTGTTGCGCCCATATGGGAGTAGATAGATGCCAAGGTTTTCGTAGAATTCTTCAACCTCAATATTTTGCTCAGGTCCGTTGGCATCGCAGATAAAAAAATCAATGTCGCGTTTCAGCTCTCCAGCAGAATTTTTATGTCTGGCTGTGAGTAACCAATAATCGGCCCAACCAGTTAATCCAGCCCAGTGTTTGGTTCCCTGAATGTGATATTTCCCATTTTTATGGGTATAAAAACTTTTCATGTGCAGAGCGTCACTACCATAGTCTGGCTCGGTAATCATCAATCCGCCCATTTTTCTGTTTTTTAAGAAATCAGCAAAAACTTTCGCTTTGATTTGTTCTTGTCCGTATTTTCCGGTGGGCTGCAGAAAAAGGGCCCAGTTGATGCCGAATCCCAGTGACAGGGGGAGCGATTCGTAGCTGGCGGCAGCATTCAGGGCAAGCCCTTCATGAATATGTCCGCCCCGTCCGCCGTACTGTTCTGGAATATAGGTTGCCAGCGGATTGCTTGACATGATTTCACGCAAAATAAATGGAGGCATGCCACGTTTGATGCTGAGTTGGTCAATATCACTGCGAATATAGAAAAGATGTTTGAGTTGAGCCTTGAATTCCTGAATAAATTGCGGGAATGGCGTTGGAGCAGAAACGGGTGGGGCGGTAGCTGAAACAGTCATGGGGGAACTCCCAGCAGTGATAAAATATTAAAATTTTGATAAATATTCAGCAAAACCGGGGCTGTACCCACACGGGGCTGTTCCAGGTTTTTGCGGTGTGAACCGACAGCGTTTCAAAACCGTAAAGCCGGGACAGCCCCCGATGGTGCTGGGGACAGTCCCGGTTTTACTAACAAGTGTGCTGAATAGTTACGAATTAAGATAAATATAGCAGTTTTTATTGCGTAAGAGGGTATTGAATAACAAAAAAGCCCCGATTTTTACCGAGGCTTTTTTGTCTATATTGTTAGTATTAATATTGAAGTACTTAATATCCGCTTTATTTAACGAGTTACAAGTTCATACTGTGGTGGCCCAGAAACAATCATGTTTCACTCCCTTCGTATGTGTGTTGCTTGAAGAATACCATCCTTGGCCTCTGTGTGCAACTTGCCAGGGCGAAAAATTTAAACGATAGCTTTCATCCCCTGCATAGCTTCCCGCAGGACTTCACCAACCTCTTCAACCAGGTGGGTGCGAATGTCTGCGTTGATGTCTACCAGATCCTGATTGTCGACTTGATTGTCTTTGTTTTGCAAACCTTTGCCGATAACATCAGTATCGACCGAGGCCATGAAATCTTTCAGCAGTGGTACACAGGCATGGGCAAACAGGTAACAACCATATTCTGCTGTGTCGGAGATAATCCGGTTCATTTCATAGAGCTTTTTGCGGGCAATCGTGTTGGCAATCAATGGCGTTTCATGGAGTGATTCGTAATAGGCTGATTCCGGCTCTATACCAGCCATCACCATCGTTTCAAAAGCCAGCTCAACCCCGGCCTTGACCATGGCAACCATCAAAATCCCTTTGTCAAAATATTCCTGCTCAGAGATCTCTCCGGCTCCCTCGGTTTTTTCAAAGGCGGTCTGACCGGTTGCTTCGCGCCAGGTCAGCAGGTTTTTATCATTGTTGGCCCAGTCTGCCATCATTGTTTTGGAGAATTCTCCGGAAAGAATGTCATCCATATGTTTTTCAAACAGGGGACGCATGATCTCCTTGAGTTCTTCTGCCAGTTCAAACGCTTCAATTTTAGCTGGATTAGAAAGGCGGTCGAGCATATTAGTGATCCCGCCATGCTTTAGCGCTTCGGTGATCGTTTCCCAACCTTTTTGTACCAGTTTGACCGCCCACGGTGCTTCGATGCCATTCTCAACCATTTTGTCAAAGCAAAGCAGGGAACCAACCTGTAACATGCCGCAGAGGATGGTTTGTTCACCCATCAGGTCTGATTTCACTTCAGCGATAAACGATGATTCCAGGACTCCGGCGCGGTCACCACCTTGAGCGGAACAGAGGGCCTTGGCGATCTCCAGGCCATCACCGTTCGGGTCATTTTCGCCATGTACAGCGATCAGGGTTGGGACACCAAACCCACGCTTGTATTCTTCACGAACTTCGGTGCCTGGGCATTTAGGCGCAACCATGATAACGGTCAGATCTTTGCGAATTTCTGTCCCTTCTTCAACAATATTAAATCCATGGGCATAGGAAAATACCGCCCCCTCTTGCATCAATGGAACAACGGTGTTGACAACATCGGTATGTTGTTTGTCTGGGGCCAGGTTCATGACGATATCGGCGCTTGGCAACATCTCTTCGTAGGTGCCAACTTTGAAGCCGTTCTCCGTTGCGTTGACATAGGATTGCCGTTTTTCTGCAATCGCTTCTTTGCGCAAGGTATAAGAAACATCCAAGCCGCTATCGCGCATGTTGAGTCCCTGATTCAGCCCCTGGGCGCCGCAGCCGACAATGACGATTTTTTTCCCTTTGGCATAAGCGCAACCGGATGAAAATTCATCGGCATCCATAAAACGGCAGGTGCCCAGTTCTTGTAATTTACGGCTGAAAGGGAGTGAGTTGAAATAGTTTTGGCCCATGGTGGATCTCCTTGTTGATGAGTTAGTTGATAGAGAGAAATTGAAAATTATTCGTAACTATGCCACACTTTTAGTAAAATCGGGACTGTCCCCAGAATCATCGGGGGCTGTCCCTGTTTTACGGTTTTGGAACTGTAGCGGTTCGCACCGCAAAAGCCTGGGACAGCCCCCCCTAATGCCGAGATGGGACAGTCCTGCTTTTGCTGGATTATTACAGTTATTCTCGGTTGTCGAATACCATAACCCGAGTATGGGTGTTGCGTAAATTGATTTATTGTATATATTGTATTGCAAAATATGAAATATTCCAGGAAGGTCATTTATGGATATCAAAGAACTTGAAATTTTTTTAACCACTGCTGATTTACTCCATTTCGGCCGCGCCAGCCAGGCTTGTAACTTAAGTCCGTCGGCGCTGACGCGGACGATTCAAAGATTGGAGGAGCAACTGGGACAAGTCTTATTTGTGCGGGATAACCGTACTGTCCAATTGTCTCCTAGCGGTGAGCAGTTTCGGATCTATGCCAGACAAGCTATTCATGATTTTGAGAGCTGTCAAGCCTCGATGACAGATCATCATCAAGTTTCAGGAACTCTCTCACTCTATGCCTCGATTACTGCTGTTTACAGTCTTCTTCCTGATCTGTTGGAGGCGTACCGTAAAGCGTATCCAGAGGTTCAATTAGCCCTACGAACCGGTGCAGCAGAAAAAGCTGTCGCTCAGGTTGAAACGGGGGAAATGGATATTGCTGTTGCCGCTTTACCGGATCGCCACAGTGCTGGGATTGAATTTTTGCCGATTATGACAACACCACTGGTTTTTATTGCCGGCAAACAGTTAGCGACTTCGATCATTCAAAGTGATGAAATTCTCAATTTAGCTCAAATTCCCTTGGTCCTGCCACTGGCAGGATTGTCACGACGACGTCTGGATAAATGGTTGAAGAAGAATCGCATTGTTCCAAATATCAGCACTGAAGTGTCCGGAAATGAAGCGATCATCCCCATGGTACACCTTGGTGGTGGCGTCGGAATTGTCCCGCAACTGGTTCTTGAGCGCAGTCCGTTTCGTGATGATGTGGTTGTCCTGAATCGGTCACCACAATTGGAGCCTTATGTGGTTGGTTTATGTTCCAGTCGAAAAAATCTACAGAAACCAGTGGTTAAGGCTTTCTGGCAACTGGCAGAAGGGCAGGTGGTTTAACCAGGGACTGTCCCAACGCCTCACTGGGGCTGTCCCTGGTTAAAGCGGTTCGCAACCACGTACAATTTAACTAATGACCGCTTAACATCTCCAAAAGGGTCTCTTCTGAGGGGAATTCTCCCGTTATCTTCTTCGAATAAATCAATTTTTCATCAACAACGATTTCAAACACTCCGCCGCTGGAAGGAATCTGATCAACCTGGATCGGGAATTGTTTTTCAATTTTCTCTGCCAGACTGGCAGCACGAGGACGATAGCCTCAACTATTACAATATTCGATGCTGATTTTCATCTGCTGTTCCTTATGGTTTAGCGCGACTGTTAGTAAAACGGGACTGTCCCCAGCACCATCGGGGGCTGTCCCAGTTTTACGATTTTGAAACTGCATCGGTTCTTGTCCCAAGAGTTTACGGACCACGCAACTCCACCGGTTCGCACCGCAAAAGCCTGGGACAGCCCCCGTTCGGGGACAGTCCCGGATTTGCTGCCATCTGCCCTTAAAAAAATATTCGGGACAGTCCCGGATTTGCTCACTTACAGAGCCTATATTAACCGAAAAGATTTCCCGTGGTATCAATCTGCTGTGTTCGCAAGTCATCAGCCTCTTTGCGCAGGAGCGCCTGCGCATTGTCCTTATTCATTTTCCCGATTTTTTTCATCAGCTCAAAAGAAATATGTTCAAAACCAAACTCGGATACTAAATCCTCGGTCATCTTCAGCCAGAGAGCGGCGGTCATTTCTGCATCCGCCAATGCTCGATGAAATTCACTAGCTGCCGGTATCCCTGTGTAACGCACTAATGTTTCAAGTTTGTAGTTAATCACATCCGGGTAAAGCCGGCGGGAAACCTGTAAGGTACAGCCAAAGTTCAACGGGCGTTTCTTGCCAAAGTGCTCTAATTCAGATTCCAGAAATTTTCGATCAAAAGAGGCGTTATGAGCAACCAGCGGGTGAGTGTCGAGAAACTTTACAAACTTTTCCATCACCTCGGCTGCTGCAGGCGCATCACTGAGCATGACGTTGGTGATTCCGGTGATTGTTTCAATCTCACGTGTCATAAAGAAACCTGGATTGATTAAACTCTGAAAGCGGTCAATAATTTTCTGGTCACGCAGCAAAACAGCACCAATTTCAATCGCCCGGTCGCCTTTGTCAGGGTAAAGACCAGTCGTTTCGAAATCGAGGACGATAACGGTTTCGCTTTGGTTGAATAGATTCAATGGATATTCCTTGTTGCTAAAATTAATGTTGTTATGTTTGATTTTCCTCAACTCGCGGTGCTGTGTCAATGGCTGTGACGATTATTGGTGGATAGAATGCGTTGAAAGAGGGGGAGGGGACGACGGCAGTAATTTAATATTGTGCAATTCTTTACTGATTTGACCACACTATCCAGAACACACCGCCATAACTAGGTAATTTCTTAATTTGTGTGTCCTGAATAGTGTAGCTACTGCACTCATGTTCTTTGTTCTGTTTATTGTAATTTTTCCCTATTTTAATGTCTTTAATTCTGTAAGGGCTTCTGTGGCCCAATTCGCCTTGGAATCGAGTTCGATTGCCTTATTAAGCGCTTTACGCGCATTCTCATTGTAACCAGTAGCAGCTAGTGTCATACCATGATGATATTGTATTGAAGCAGCAGCGGGAGCGAGTGCAGTTGCTGAAGTGAGTACTTGGAGCGCTTCGTCAAAGTGCTTTTGCTGGTATAAAATCCAACCTAATGTATCTAAAATTTTGGCATTTTTACCTTTTACCGTCGCATTGGCAGCCCGCGCCAGTTTTTCGGCTTCCTTAAGGTGACCTTTGTTTGACAAGAGATTGGCCAAATTATTCTGTACCACTGGATTGCCAGGATATGCAGATAATGTTTGTCGATATATGGTTTCCGCTTTTTCTATTTGTCCATTTGCGTTTAAACGGGCAGCATAATTAATTGCTTCACTGATGCTGTCTGGAAACAGGGTGTAAAGCTTAGCCGCAGTTTGGACAGCGTCTTTGTTTTCTCCTGCCCTGACTTGTGCCAAACTAAGGGCTCTCAAAATGTTAGGATCATTGGGAGTGTCAGCAAGCGCACGTTTAAATTCGGGTATGGCCTGATCATATTGCCCTAATGAACCCAAGTAAGCCCCTAGCCGCAAACGCAAATAACTGCTTTCCGGGATTTGATTTACCCCCTTTTGAAGCAGGGTCAGTCCCTGTTTGAGTTTGCCTTCGGCCTGGTATAGTTCGGAAAGTTGTGAATAAGACTCAGGATCTCCTTTGCCAGTGTCAATCAGGTGGAGATAGACCTTTTGTGCTTTGTCGAATTGCTTTTTATCCAAATAATAGCTAGCAATCCGTTTTTGTATTGTGGTTGCATCGGCCCCTAAACGTACTCCTTTGGCAAAGCTGTTTTGAGCCTTTTTCAATTGGCCGAGTGTCAGTTGGGTTTCACCGAGTTCCATAACCCCCGGCAGCCAATCAGGCCGTTCCTTGACCAGTTTTTTCAATCGGGGTAATGCAGCCGAAGCTTTTCCCGATTTTCGTAAGCTCATGCAAACGCCCAATTCAGCTGGTATATACTCAGGCTGAAGTGTTAATGCTCGTTGAAAACGCTCCAGAGCCAGATCATATTGGCCGGTTCTGTAAAAGGAGGCTGCCAGAACCAACTGGGCCTCAAGGATGGTCGACTCCACAGGCAGCCGAGGCGCTAAGAGATCCGCAGCTTCCTGATATTTAATGACCTGATTCAGGGACCTTGCCAAGTTCACCGTAACACCCAGATAGGACGATGGAGTGCCCTCGATACCTTTACGAAAATGCACTATAGCTTGGTTATAGTTCTTTTGATCCTCGAGCAGTAATCCCAAACGTTGATGGGCAAAACGATCTTTATCATTAACATCAATGGCTTTTAGTAAGAATTTCTGGGCAAGATCGATCTGACCATTGCCCATATAAATGATTCCCAATTTTGTGTAGGGCCCACTTTGACGCGGCTCTAGCTCTTTGGCTTTTTCCAAAGCTTTGATTGCCTCTGGCCATTTTTCCGACATGAACAAGGCAGCGCCTAAGACTTCGTAGGCCAGACCCGAGTTTGGTTTTTTGGCGATGGTCAGGTTGGCTTTTTGAATGACCTCCTGATTTTTTTGCTGTTGAAGCAATAGGTTGACATTTTTGAGCTCTTCCGCGCCAACTCGATTGGCCAGTTGTATAATGGGTGTGTTGTCAGTCGAGGTAGATTGGTCTTCTAACGCATTAACAGTATTCAGCAGTGAATTAGTCGCAACGGGTATGGCAAAACATACAGAGCAGAACAGCAGTAAAAGAGTCGCCCCGGCTGTAAAAAGGAAAAAAACGGATTGTTTTACTTTTGAGCCAGTCGATGGTTTTAGATACGCCATGAGTTCTACTCCCTCCTGAATTGTAGGTTTTGTATGGTATGCACACTTTTGATGCTAGCTAGGTCTTAAGCTGTTATTAGGGTTTGTAATATAATAAGTTTTTTTCTTAGCTTAATCAAGAAAGGCGGAAAAGATTAACTCTTCCGCCTTGCTTGATTAATATGCAGTTTTAAGAAGTTAAACTAGCAGTAGTTACTTCTTTTTACGTCTTATAGCAGCCAAGCCCACCAGGCCGGCACCCAGTAAAATGATCGTTGAGGGCTCAGGAACTGGTTCCGTCCCTTCACCTACCGTGAAGGAATCAGCTTCCCTCGCGACGACACCACCATCGACCAGGGCCAAGGTGTCAAAATCGTACACACCTTCTGCCATGCCGGTAAAAGTGACGTCAAAGGCAAACTCACGTACGTCGCTACGGTCATAATCGCCCACGTAGGAGTCGCCAACAGCTCCAGCACCCGTCGCCACGACACTGACACCGACTCCGGGGAGTCCTGCGCCGAGGTCATCCAAGGTGACCGTGTTGTATTCGGCGAAAGAAGATGTAACACCAGCAATGATGTCCGAGACGATGGAATCCGGATCGGTTCCGCTCAAGACGAAATCGCCGCCCAGCGTGGCAATTGCGTTTGCGAAAGAGCCACTCGCGCCGAGGCCGAAGAGTTCCACCGAGTTGTCGGTGAGTGCATCGATTGCGTTCGCGGCGGTGGAGATCGGTGCACCGTCCACGTTGTCGGTCGCATCGAGGAACAAGCCTGCTGCATAGGAGGCCTCTGTGCTTTCACTCGTCTTGAAGCCGTAATCGCCGAAGACGAACAGGAAACGGTTCGAGCCCGTGCGCCAGCTCAGGTTCTCCGTCGACAGTTCGATGCCGTTCACGCCGTTCTCCGGACCGTCCCCACCACCATCGGGGTTGTTGAGAGTGACGGCACTGATCGCCGAGATGGCCGTGGCGCTGTCCGTCGTCAGGTCCTGGTTGATGACGCGTCCTGGAACCGTACCCGCCGGATCCAGCCGCGCGGCTTCGGAGTAGACACCCACGCTCGCAGCCACGTCGCCGAAGGCGTCAAGCCCGTTAAAGATTTCCGTGGCGGCGGCCTTAACACCACTGATCCTGCCACCCATCGAGCCGGAGGTGTCGAATAGGAAATGGATGTCGATCAGAGACGATGTCGCCGCCTCAGTGATCGTGACCGTCTTCTCGATCGTTACACTCTCCCCGACGTCAAGTGTGCCGACATAAATAAATTAGGGACACTCCCCGTATTTATATTGCATCATTCACTCCCCTACCATAATATACCCACATGCCAAGAATTGCCCGCATCATAGCTCCCGGTTACCCGCATCACGTGACCCAGCGCGGTAACAATCGTATGACGGTTTTCTTTGATGACGAGGATCGACAAGCCTATCTGGATATTCTTACCTTGTATGCACAGAAAAACTCCCTGCAAATCTGGGCATACTGTCTGATGGATAATCATCTGCATCTGCTAGCTGTGCCGGAAAATGAATTTTCTCTGGCAAAGGGAGTTGGTTTGACCAATCAGGTTTATACTCAGTATCTCAATCGTAAATTGGGTCAAAGTGGGCGTGTCTGGCAAAATCGTTTCTTCTCCTGTATCGTTGAAAATAATCAATACTTATGGGCTGTGGCGCGCTATGTTGAGTGCAATCCTGTTAAGGCTGGTTTGGTTAGCAGTGCAGAAGAGTACCTGTGGTCAAGTGCCAAAGCACATTTATCTGCTGCATGTAACCCTCTTCTTCACGAACCTGCATGGCTCGACCCAACGGAGCAGAAAGCTTATGCTGCTTATGTAAAGAATTCCGACACTGAGACAGATAATGCAATTATTAAAGCGACAAAAACGGGCCGCCCTTTTGGAACGGAAACTTTTATTGACGAGATGGAGTTCAACCTGAACAGATCTCTACGACCTAAGCGGCCGGGAAGGCCACGTAAAGGATGAATAGTATGAGGAGTATCCCGAATGACGCTAGCTTAAGGCTAGATGGCAGCAAATCCGGGACTGTCCCCGCATGGGGGCTGTCCCATTCTTTTGCGGCGCGAACCACCACGCTTTCATGGCTCGTAAACTCTTGGGACAGCCCCCGATGGTGCTGGGGACAGTCCCGAGGTTACTACAAAATTGCTTAAACTAACGCCATCCGGGGATTCCCCTAGTTTAAAGCGTGGTCGAACACCAAAAAAGTACAGTCAGGCGGCGCGCCTTCATGATCTGATCCGCATTCTGGAAGCTCGCTATGGTGCTACGGTGGATGAACTGGTGGAAGAGTGCCAGGTGAACCGCAGAACGATTTATCGGGATCTTCAGGCTCTTCTGGAAGCTGGTTATCCTCTGGTCAGTGAGCGCCAGGAAGATAGATTTGTTCTGTACCGTTTTGTCTCTGGTTTCAGCAAAATCCCGCCGATAACCTTCTC
>JAQIBX010000112.1 GCA_027858895.1 Desulfuromusa sp.
AGGGTGGTAAATCTCCCGGTCACGCAAAGCCTGCACTGTGACCCCGATGACCTTTCCACCTGCCTCCAGAGAGCTGTCCGCCAGCAGTTTCATGAGACCCGTGTTGGAACCACCATAGATACAGGTGATATCACGTTCGGCCAGTTCCCTGCCCATCGCTTCGGTGGCATGGGCATACACTGGGTTAACCCCTGGCTTTGAGCCGAGAAAGATACAAATTGAACGCATAATTTCTCCATTTTGAGATCAGTTGGTAGCAACACAACTCCAGAACTATGTTCGTATGTTGATCTGGTATTCTGGTGCTCCCCAGACGACTTAAAACTTATCCAAACCCCGCCAACGCCTTGTTCAAGATGGCTTTTTTTGCATCGATTCATATGCGGCTACGGACAATACCAAGCCTCCTCCAATCAGGATCGACGCTCCAGGCATTTCTTTGACGACATACCAGGCGAGAAGGGTGGCAATCACCGGCTGCATACAACTAATTATAGCAGTTGATTTTGCCGACAGTTGTTTCAAACTGAAAGACAACAGGGTATGCGCTACGGCGGTACTCAAGATTCCGAGAAGAACCAGTTTAAAAAAATCCGCTGCTGCCAGAAGCCGTACAGCAGGATAATCGACAAACACCGCTAGCATCAAGGCAACAGAGACGACCTGATGAAACATCAAACTGTCACTTGTCACATGATTGAAATGATATTTCTGAAACAGATTACGCAGTGCAAACAACAGCGCAGAAAACACCCCCCAGAGAACTCCTTGTGCGACAGGCCCTTGCAAATCATTCAGATCCTGACCGACCATGACGACAAGACCCGCAAACATAATCACCCCGGCAACAATGTCGCCGGGTTTTATCCTCTGTCGGGAGAACAGCGGTTCCAGCAGAATGGTGATCATTGGATAGCTGAACAGAGCCAGCATGCCGACTGCCACGGAGGAAATTTGCATGGCATGAAAGAAGGTCACCCAGTGAACGCCGAGCAGCAGACCGAGAGCGTACACCCCCGCATAGGCTCTGATTCCTGGCAAGCGGAAGTTGCGTTTCTGCAGCAGGCTGAACAGAGCCAGTCCGGTCGCTGCGACCATCCCACGCAGCTGGATGATTGAAATTGCATCAAGGGGGATCAGTTTTGCAAATAACCCAGTGAGAGCCAGCAGAAAGATCGCTAGATAAAGACTGGGCAAGCCGAACCGGGAATGTGGCATTTATTATAACTTTCATAAGGCAGCCACGGGCCATGCAATCGGCCGGGCCGGCCCTAAAAGATTCAACTGTTAGAAGCTTCGTTCAAGTTCACCAGTCAGTTATAGACCATGTTTTCCAATGACCCTGAGAACGATCATCTCAGTTATCCAGCTATCCCGGCAAGGCGCTTTAATTCTATTATTTCTTGTGGCCACAGTTCCGGATTGGTTGTTTCCAGAATCAGAGGGATCCCATCAAAGCGATCATCAGCCATAATGTATTCGAAACAGTCCCAGCCGATTTCCCCAGCGCCAAGTGGTGCGTGGCGATCAACCCTGCTGCCAAAGGGAGTTTTACTGTCGTTGATGTGCATCCCTTTCAAATATTTAAAACCGACAACTTGCTCAAATTCAGCAAAGGTTTTTTCACACGCTTCCTCCCCACGTAATTCGTAACCCGAAACAAAGGTGTGGCAGGTATCCAGACAGACTCCTACTCGACTTTTGTCTTCGACTTGCTCGACAATCTGAGCGAGATGTTCAAACCGGTAGCCGAGATTACTTCCTTGACCGGCGGTATTTTCGATGACCGCAGTGACACAAGTCGTTTGTTGCAGAGCTAAGTTGATCGATTCGGCAATTCGACTTAAACAATCTGTTTCGCTCATCTGTTTTAAATGGGTTCCTGGATGGAAATTGAGGTAGACCAAGCCTAATTGCTGGCAACGTTGCAGCTCATCAGTGAAGGCAAGGCGTGATTTCTCCAGTTTTTCTGCTTCAGGATGACCCAGGTTGATCAAATAGCTGTCGTGGGGAAGAATCTGCTCCGGATTGAATTGGAACTTTTGGCAGTTATCTTTAAACTGCGCAATAGCTTCATCAGTCAGTGGCGCGCTTTTCCACTGTTTTTGATTTTTTGTAAATAGGGCAAAAGCTGTTGCACCTATCTCCACCGCATTAAGAGGCGCATTAAAAACTCCCCCTGAGACGCTGACATGGGCTCCGATATATTTCATGATAGGAATTAACTCTCTTTCTTATTTTTGATGTAGTGATTTAAATGGCAAGGCTCGCCTTATGGCAAGAATTCTCCGGCTCGGTCAATCAGATGTCGGGCAATGCTGCGCTTTGGTGGTAAGTCTGGCAGTTGATCCAGCTTGCACCATTTAGCGTCGGCCAGTTCCTGATCCAGCAGTTCAATTTCCCCCCCGGCATAATCGGCAACAAATCCACACATCAACTGACTTGGAAATGGCCAGGATTGACTGCCGAGATAACGGATATTTTTGATCTGAATGTTTGTTTCCTCAGCCGTCTCACGCGCCATTGCCTCTTCCAGGCATTCACCGAATTCGACAAATCCTGCAACCAGACTGTAGCGACCGTCGGCCCATTCGGCTTTGCGGGCGAGGAGAACTTCATCCCCTTTGATCACCAGCCCGATTACGCAGGGATGAATCCGTGGATAGTGATGGTTATTGCAGACCCGACACTGTTTTCCCCATTCATTTGGCAGCCGGATCGTTTTTTCTCCACAATAACCACAGTGCTTACTACTCTGCTCCCAATGCAGGATCATCTGACCGAGCCCCGCCAGTGAAAGCAGCTCTATTGATAGCTTTGGTTCCGTTGCTCGCAAGGGTTGTTTATGCAGTTGTGGGGGCAAATTCATACTGTCTGCAACCTGTAATAAGCGACAGGGACGCCCCTGCCATTGACCGATATAGAGGGGAGGGGAGGTCGTTGTCAAGAAAGGAGAATCGCCTTCTGGTAGTTGTTGCCCCTGTTCTGCATCGATGGTCAAGAGGTTCAGCCCCTGCAGGAGTAGCCAGGTGCCATCTCCTCCCGGGTCTTGATCGGGGGGTGCCGGTTGAAAATTATCGTTCAGGCTGGCTCGGTTGAAGGGAAGATCAACCGGCGACGGGTAATGGTCGAGTCGGGACATTTTCATGACTTATCTCTGTGCTGAATGGCATAACGTAAT
>JAQIBX010000118.1 GCA_027858895.1 Desulfuromusa sp.
GCGTCAAAATAGGTAATTCCATGTTCTTTACGAAAAACCTGTTCTGCGTAAGAATAACTTCGGGTACCGATCTGGAGGATGGGGATATCCTTATCCCAGATCCTCTTCATCACACAGGCATGACTTAATTTTGAGCCTTCATAGCTCTCGCGCAAATCGGCATGGGCATCGAACTGGATGACCCCAAAAGAGTCATGCTGTTCGGCAATAGCTTCAATTGCCCCAAGGGTGACCGTATGTTCACCACCCAAAACAATCGGTAGACTATTTAAGAAAAGAGACTGACGCACTACCGTCTGAATATTTTCCAGGACATTTTCCACTTGCCCACAGCAATCGACCGATTCAGCGGTAAAAATACCATAGTCGGATGGAACACTTTTCCCGTCAAACAACTCAAGCTGACCGGACGCCCGAAGAATTTCAGCCGGGCCAGAGGAAGTCCCAGTCCCATAGGAAACACTTTTTTCGAGGGGAGCGGGGATAACGTGGAAGAGTGCGATATCAGGTGATTGCGGGGGAACATCTTGACCATGAAAAGATAAAGAAGGGTCAAGATGAGAGGGATCAGGAAAGTCTGTTTTTGAAGTCATCGTAGCCGAAGTCCTTCACGATACGACAGTCACCACCATTGGCAAGTGCAATGGCAGGCAGGCGTACGCCGTTAAAGGTGGTGGTCTTAACCATGGTATAATGAGCCATGTCGGTAAACACCAGTTTGTCGCCAACCTGTAAAGGGTCAGCAAACGAGTAGTCGCCCACCACATCGCCCGCCAGACAGCTGCTGCCGCCTAAGCGGTAGAGAAATTCTTTGCTGCCGGGGCGACCGGCACCAACGACTTCCGGCCGGTAAGGCATTTCAATCACATCCGGAAGCTGGGTTGACACAGAGCAATCCAGGATAGCGATATCTATATCGTTATGCACAATATCTAAAACCGTGGCAACAAAAACACCGGCGTTCAGGGCGACCGCCTCACCGGGTTCCAGATAGATCTCAACCTGATGGCGGTTTTTGAAATTTAGCAAAGTTTGACAGAGATGCTCAACATCATAACCCGGCTTGGTAATATGATGCCCACCCCCCAAATTGACCCAATCGACTGAAGCAAGATAGTCGCCAAAGGTTTTTTCGATGGCACCAATGGTCCGTTCCAGGGCAAAAGAATCATTTTCGCACAGGGTGTGAAAATGCAGCCCGTTTATTCCAGCCATATCAACATTCGCCAGAGCCTCCGGGGTGATTCCCAGGCGTGATCCAGAAGCACAGGGATCATACAACGGCGTACTCACCTCAGAATGCTTGGGGTTCAAGCGTAGTCCGAACTGAACATTATCAGCAAACTGAGCACAAAAGGGCTTGAACCGTTGCCATTGGGAGACAGAGTTGAAAGTAACATGGTCACTCAATTTCAGAATCTGGGTGAGAGTCTCCTGGCTGTAGGCAGGGGAAAAGGTATGCACCTCACCACCAAACTCCTCCCGGCCCAAGCGTGCCTCATCCACCGAACTGGCACAGGTTCCGGCCAGCACTTTATTCAGCAATGAAAAAGTGCTGAACATGGCAAAGCCCTTCAGCGCCAGCAGTATTTTGACCCCCGCCAGTTCTTGCACTTGATTCAAAATGGCAAGATTTTGCTCAAGTACCTCCTGATCAACAACAAAACAGGGCGACGGTAACTTCTGCAAATCAAGATTTATGGTTTCACCAGCAAGAATCATAAGCCAACTCTGGAGAGGTCTCCCTCGTATTCGACCCATGGCAGCCCATGAAGGTTGAGCTTTTGCATGAACGGCTCAGGATCGAGCTGCTCCATATTGAAAACGCCTTCCCCCCGCCAACTGCCGTTTAGCATCAACATCGCCCCAATCATGGCCGGAACGCCGGTCGTATAGGAAACCGCCTGTGACTGCACCTCAACATAACATTGCTGATGATCACAAATATTATAGATATAATAGGACTTCTCTTTGCCATCTTTCATCCCGCGAATCAGGCAGCCAATACAGGTTTTTCCCTTGGTAAGCGGCCCCAGTGAACCTGGATCCGGCAGAACGGATTTAAGAAACTGTAAGGGGATTATTTCGTGTCCGTCATGCCTTATCGGCTTAATGCCAGTCATGCCGATATTCTGCAGAACATTCAGGTGGTTCAAATACTGATCAGAAAAGGTCATCCAGAAACGCCCGCGCTTTATTTCGGGAAAGTGGCGCACCAGAGATTCAAGTTCTTCGTGATACATCAAATAGATGTTTTTTGGGCCGATTCCTTCAGGAAAGTCAAAACTCTGGAATTGACTTAGAGGCTCTGTTTCTACCCACTCGCCATGCTCATAGAACTTGCCACGCTGGGTCACTTCCCTGATATTGATTTCAGGATTGAAGTTGGTGGCAAAGGGCTGGCCATGATCACCGGCATTGCAATCAATGATGTCAAGGTAGTGAATTTCATCGAAATGTTTCTTTTTCGCCCAGGCAGTAAAAACGTTGGTGACCCCGGGATCAAAGCCACTTCCGAGCAGAGCCATGAGCCCTTTTTCCCGAAAACGTTCATGGTAGTCCCACTGCCATTTATAGCAAAATTTAGCCTCATCAAGAGGTTCATAATTTGCCGTATCCAGATAATCTACCCCGGTTTCCAGGCAGGCATCCATAATGTGCAGATCCTGATAGGGCAAAGCAATATTCATTACCAGATCAGGCCGAAAATCATTAATCAAGGCGACTAACTCCGGGACATTGTCCGCATCGACCTGGGCCGTCCTGATGGGTCGGTTGAGCTGTGCCGCAATCTGTTCACACTTGCTCAGCGTGCGGCTGGCAAGACAAATTTCAGAAAAAACTTCAGGAATCTGTGCACATTTGTGGGTGACCACAGAACCCACTCCACCAGCGCCGATAATCAGTACTTTTGACATCCGACTCTCCTCTCGATCTCTTACTCTCGTTCAAAATAAGTATAGCCCCGCAAGCCTTCATCAAACATGCGGAGAATCACTTTACGGTCTTTGACCTTGATAAATCCCTTATGAATGGAATCTTCAGCTAAACGTTTAATCCGCTGCTTTATGGCCTTCACATCATACTCAACATAGGAAAGGATATCCTCGACAGAGTCCCCTTCCAGTTCACGGTCAAACTCGAAGGTGCCATTATCATTGATATGGATGGAAACCACATTGGTATCACCAAAAAGGTTATGCAAATCCCCCAAGGTTTCCTGATAAGCTCCGACCAGAAAAACGCCGAGATAATATTCTTCGTTCTCTTTGAGGTCATGCAGCATAATCGTACTTTTAGGCCCGTTTGCGTCCGGGAACAGCGCTATTTTACCGTCACTGTCACAGGTAATATCTGCAATAATCGCTGGTCGGGAAGGCTCTTCATCCAGCCGATGAATCGGAATAACCGGAAACAGCTGATCGATAGCCCAGACATCCGGCAGGGACTGAAAAACACTAAAATTACCATAATAAACATCAGACAAGGCTTCATTAATGTCCTGAATGACCCGAGGGACATGTTTTAATTTTTCCGCAGCCTTGGATATTTTTATCAGAATATGGCGGAAAAGGTCTTCGGCAAGAGCTCGTTCCCTAATGTTAATTTGACCATGTTTAAACAACTGTTTGGCCTGGTCCCGATAAAAAAGGGTATCATTGTAGCACTCCTGAATATCTTTAGGAGAGACCATATTGTAGGTCATAAAAAGATTTTCCAGCAAATTATTCGACGTGTCAGGCAGTTCTTTGGGGATGGGCTGAGGAACATAAGAAGAAACATCGAGTACATTGAAGAGCAAAACTGAATAATAAGCAACTATTGCTCGTCCAGACTCTGTGATGATCGTAGGGTGAGTTGTGCCGGTCTTATCCAGAACCGTTGCAATGGTTTCAACGATATCATAACAATACTCATCTAATGAATAATTTCGGCTGCATGGTTCGTTAGTTCGGCTGCCGTCATAATCGACCGCTAAGCCGCCGCCAAGGTCAAGATACCCCATGGCCGCGCCCTCCTTGACCAACTCCTCATAAATTCGGCACGCCTCCATGACGCCAGCCCGAATGTCCCTGATGTTCGGAATTTGAGAACCAATATGGTAATGCAGGAGCTCAAGGCAGTCGAGTTTGTCTTCTTCCTTGAGCCGATCGACAATATGGATTATCTGGCTCAGATTAAGACCAAATACACTCCCGTCACCACCCGATTCTGCCCATTTCCCTTCGGCTTTGGCTACCAGTTTAATCCGCAGACCAAGTTTTGGGCGGACCCCGATTAATGCAGCCCGTTCCAGGATCAGATCAAGCTCACTGGGAATCTCGATGACAAAAAAACATTGCAGCCCCATTTTGGTTGCATACAAACCAAGATCAATAAATTCCTCGTCCTTGTACCCATTGCAGATCAAACAAGCGTTACGATTTTCCAATATGGAGATCGCAGCAATCAGTTCCGGTTTACTTCCAGCCTCCAGCCCATGGTCAAATTGACTGCCAAATTGGGCAATAGCCTCGACAACCTGTTCTTGCTGGTTGACTTTAATAGGAAAGACACCTTTATAGGAACCGTTGTAATTTAGCTCTTTTATCGCCTCTGCAAAAGTTTCATGCAGCTGCTTAATTTGAGAGCCGAGGATATTTTCAATCCGCAAGAGAACCGGCATATTCAGGCCGCGATCAAGAATACCTTTAACAACTTCGGGCAAACTAACCTGGGGTCCATCTCCCGTACCGCTAGGAGAAATGACGATATCTCCTTTTTCGCCAACAGAAAAGTAGCCTGCTCCCCACCGCTCAAGCCCATAGAAGTCCGAAGCGTCTTGAGGTGACCATTTCTTAGTTTTTTTCGCTGTTGACGTCATAACGTGTACCTCTAAATAAGTGCCCCAAAAGCCAATGCAATTATATGAATGCCTTTAAAAAAGCAAGCAATTTTTGCCGCCGCTCTTAAAAGGTATAAACGGAAAAGAGATAATGAATGCTAGGAGCCTGTCGGACTATCCATGAGCCGACTGCAAATCCGTTTTTTTGGCCCATATTTCGACTCCTTTTTGCCCCATAGCTACGGCTATGAGCCTGCAAACGAGTCAAAATCTGTTCTCAAACCTCCGAATTTTCGCTTCGCCCCGCATAGTCCGACAGACTCCTAGTGAAAAACCGGGCACTGTTGTTTCTCCTTGTCACATAAATCCGGATCAGTAACGTATCGAATGAAATATCCGTTGACCCTGACGAATTTCTATCTCCGGCAGCTCAAGTATTTGGCGACTTTCAAATCGAGAGGATTCCAGCTCAACCTGCAATTTGTGCCGACCGGGCGGCAAGGGAATCCGCACCAGAGTCAAACGGCCCGGTAACGTCTGCCATGAGCGGGTATCAGGCTCTTCCAATAAAAACAGCGCCACGCGTACGAGGACTTCAGCAGCAACATCATTCTTATTGCCAACCGACTGGGCAATTACTTCCTTGGCTACAACCCGAGCAGTTTCCTTGGCAATAATGCGAACTTTGCGTGCCTCTAATGCATTTCTGGCAACCACACCCAAATCAGTTGAAAGCAGCGGCAGATGACGCCATTGACGTGGTAGAATTTTCATCCTTGTCTGAGGCGCTGCTCCGTCG
>JAQIBX010000127.1 GCA_027858895.1 Desulfuromusa sp.
AACCGCCGCGGAACAATATAATCGTCGCACCCAAGCCGAAGTGGTGGAATTGGTAGACACGACGGTCTCAAACACCGTTGCCGCGAGGTGTGCCGGTTCGATTCCGGCCTTCGGTACCAAAAATATGAAAGCCTTGTTATCTTTACTGATAGCAAGGCTTTTTATTTTTCAGTATTCAGTTTTTCCTATCGACTGCTGGCAGTCTCTTTTATAATCAGTCTATTACACATGTGGGGGAGGGATAACATGAGCAATATTATTATTTATCAAACTGCTGACGGACAGACTCAGCTAGAAGTGCAGCTTGACAAGGAAACAGTTTGGTTGAGTCAGGCACAACTTGTTGACCTGTTCCAACGCGACCAGTCTGTATTATCTCGCCACATCCGTAACATTTTCAATGAAGGGGAACTGGATGAGCAAGGCAATATGCAGAAAATGCATATTGCAAATTCCGACAAACCGGTCACTTTTTACAACCTCGATATCATTATTTCAGTCGGTTACCGGATCAAATCACAAAGCGGTACTCATTTTCGTCGCTGGGCAACTCAAGTTCTTCGTGACCATATTGTCAAAGGATATACTCTCAACCAACAACGCCTGCAAAGCGAGAAACAAAAACTGGCTGAAATGCAGCAGACGGTTCAACTATTGGCTCGAACTTTAACAAATCAGGAGCTAGTGAATGATACAGGGAAAGAGATCTTGCGGGTTATCGGTGATTACGCCTACGCCCTGGCCACCTTGGATCACTACGATCATGGCACGTTGACTATCGGTAAAACCAGTGGCTCTACTTCTTTTATTCTTGATTATGAGGATGCCATAGCTATTGTTCAATCGATGAAAGGAGAATTCAACGGCCTTTTCGGATTGGAAAAAGATCAGGGGTTCAAAAGTGCTCTTGGAACAATTTATCAGACTTTTGATGGCAAAGATGTGTATCCCAGTATTGAAGAAAAAGCCGCCCACCTGCTCTACTTTATTGTTAAAAATCATGCCTTCAGTGATGGCTTAGCCTGAAATAAGGGTTTTTGAACTATCGACTAACTAGCGATGTAGGGAATTCAGAGGAGGGCTGAACATTGAGGGGGCAATACCGGTAAAAAAAAGATCTGTCCCCTTTTTTCACTCCTTTCATCAATTGCCAGAACCATACAATGAGCGGCACAGAGCAGGTCAGGTGCTGACAAGGCTGGATTCTTCCTTGGGCAGATAATAATAATCGATTACGCTGTAAAAGGCGCTCTCAATTTCACTCGGGTTCCGGGCTTCAACAGCCACATGCAGGTCCAGCAAAACGTTTTTGAGTGCAAAGATATGAGGGTTGTCCTTTCCTTCTTCCAAGATCGCGTCAAAACTTTCAATAATGCTCAGAGCCCTGGGTAGATCACCTTTCCGGATGGAGGTGGGGAAACTTTTGGCAAACTTTGTGTAGGCTTTTTTAACCGTGTCTGGCCATTGAATCGTAGGCCCAATTTCCGCAATAGCTTCGATAATCTTCTCTACTTGTGATCTTGCATCGTCACGCTGCCCACCGGAATAAAGATTGAGGGCTTGAAAAATATCTCTTCCGATTTTGAGGGCTTTCTTTCTTTTCGGATGAAGGGGCTCACTTTTTTCGATGCCCACTTTAATGATGTGCTGACAAATCTGCAGAGTTGTGATGGGGTCATTGAACATTTTGGTTCTCTTACCAAAGCGCTCACTCAGAATACCACCAACCAGTTCAATACTACCCGTCAGGTAAGACGCCATTTCAATTTTCTCCTCTGTTAAAAAAGTTCCGAGATATGGATGCTGTTTTTATGAATCTATGCAAGCGGACCTGCACTTACTGTTGGAGACATAAAGCAGCCCGCCGTAAGCAGCGGGATATTAACTACGCCCCCCCCGCTGGCCTTCAGCCAGCTTTCGCCCCAAGGGGGCGGGGAATTGAACCTGTAGCGATTAAAGTATATCTTTCAAGGCGGTAAATCAACTCTTTTGAATAACCCCAGGATTTTCCATTTTCGACCCAACTGGTTTATATTATTTCTGTTTTTAGGGGGGTCGGAAGTTCTAATCTTCCGAGCGCGCCAATTGTGGCGACGTAGCCAATCTACGATTCTAACCTTTTACTTTGTGGATGGGGAGAAATGCCTAGCAAAAATTTTAGATATCCTTTTAAGTATATCTTGAATACATATAAAATTATTTAGTGTATGATTTCATATTGTTAAGTGATTAATTTGATTCCGGCCTTCACCACAAATAAAAGAAAGATTTAGCCAAACAAAGCTAGATCTTTTGTTTTTTTCAACCCATACATATGGGAGGAACTTTATGAAACACAACAATGTTCATCTGATCTATTTCTCACCGACCGGAACCACGCGCAAAATAATAAATGCCGTTGCTGAAGGTCTCAACCCTGAACAAGTCAATTGCTATGACTTGACTTATCCCATCGAAAAAACAGAGCAAAACATCGTAGACGGTATCGCAGTTATTGGTGTCCCTGTCTATGCTGGGCGCGTTCCCAAAGACTGCCTGGAAAGAATGGCTTATTATAAAGCTCATAATGTGCCAACGGTTTTGATTGCTCTATACGGTAATCGTGAGTTCGAAGACGCGCTGGTAGAGCTGCGGGATATAGCAATCACCCAGGGGTTTAATGTCATCGCTGCTGGTGCCTTTATCGGTGAGCACTCTTACTCTACCCCGGAACGCCCCATTGCTGCCGGTAGACCAAATGGAGAAGATTTAAGCCTGGCAGTAAAATTCGGGCAGGAGATTGCCGCTAAAATTGAACTCAATGATTTTAACACCCCGGAGATCGACGGGAATGTCCCCTACAAAGAGCGAGTGAAGTTTGGTGGCGTTGCGCCGGAAACCGATGCCGATATCTGTATCCTCTGTGGCCGATGTGCTGAAGTGTGTCCTGTTCGCGTTATTACAGTCTCAAACGCAGTGACAACTCAAGCGGAGAACTGCATCATGTGCTCGGCTTGCGTCAAGATATGTCCGGTGGAGGCTCGGCCTTTCAATCACCCCGTGATTAAAGAGAGACGAGAGTTGCTTATCAAAAATTGCTCTACAGCCAAACGGCCTAAAATCTTTCTCTAACAGCCAGTTAGAGTTTCGAAGTAGAAGTTAACCGGCCTTCCATACTGCTGGACGCTTTTCAAGAAATGCGTCCATCCCCTCCTTTTGCTCTGCTGTCGTAAAACACATCCCAAACAACTCAGCCTCATAACGGATCGCATTGTCCTGATCCATTGACATACCGTTCTTAACCGCTTCCTTAATCATACGGATGGCCGTTTGTGGCTTGGCCGCGATGGTCTGTGCCAGCGCTTGAGCATGATCGAGCAGCTGATCATCGGGATAGACATGATCGACCAAACCAAGTTTCAGCGCATGCTCGGCGCTGATCCTCTCACCCGTAAACATCAGTTCCTTGGCACGACTGATGCCAATCAACCGGGGTAAACGTTGAGTGCCGCCCCAACCGGGGATAATTCCTAAATTAACTTCGGGTTGACCAAGCTTGGCCCGCTCCGCTGCCAGGCGCAAATCACAAGCAAGAGCCAGTTCGCAGCCACCCCCCAGAGCATAGCCATTGATAGCAGCAATGACGACACAAGGTGAGTTCTCAATCCGCTGAAACAGTTCGGCAGCCATTAACGCGACGTCACGAGCCTGAATCGGAGTGAGAGTTCGCATCAAGGCGACGTCACCACCGGCAACAAAGGCTTTTTCCCCAGCACCGGTAATAATAATCACATGAACCTCAGCTTGTTGCTCTAATGCGGCAATAGCAGTAGATAGCTCAATGATCGTGGCGGGATTAAGGGCATTCATCGCTTGCGGGCGGTTGATGGTGATTAATGCCACTTGATTGGCAATGGTGATAACAAGGTTTTTATCGCTCATAATTAACTCTTCTGTTAGGGGGCAAATTCTAGAATCTGTCGATCAAATTGGGGATCGTTGCCACGACATGGTTTCGGGGTTTCATCCCCAAGCAGAGTAAAATATTTTATGGGATTTTTCCAGTGCTGGAGCAATATATCCATCTTTTATATAGGTTCCCCACGGACTGATTGACGGTAATAACTTGAAAATAAAAAAAGCTGGTGCATTGCCATCGACCTTGTGCTAAAACCGGAAAATTTCACTCAAAACAGAAAGGAAAACCAATGATACAGGCAAAAGAAGCAGACAAAGTCACTATCAACTTTATTGGCAAGCTCGCGGACGGAATGGTTATTGATACTACCTATGCGAATTCAGACGAAGAAGCATGCAACGATGACAATTGCAGCCACGAACATGGCCCAATGGAATTAACCATTGGGGAGGGTGATTTTCACACCCCGATCGAAGCCGCGTTAGTCGGTATGCAGATTGGTGAAAAAAAGAGTGTCGTTATCGCTCCGGATGACGCTTTCGGTGATTACGACCCGGAAAATGTTTTCAGCATACAGCGAAGTGAGTTTGCCGATGATATCACCCCGGAAGTCGGCTTGGAACTAGAGGTTACTGGTGACGATGATGAAATTTATTTGGTTACAATTGTTAAAGTGACCGACGAAGAGATCGAGCTCGACACGAATCATCCCCTTGCGGGAGAAGAATTAACCTACGATATTGAGTTGGTCGAAATCCTTTAGCAGGCAGTTGACTTTTTTAGTATCAACAACTGACTTGGCCTCTTTATATTGACAGCCTGTTTTATCTACAGCAGGCTGTCAATATAAGGAAAACCTGCGTGAAGGCTGACAGAAAGCCAATTCTACTCAAAAATACCAGCGCAACAACAGAGCACCACTATTCCCTGCCGAACCAAATTCACTCCGCATAACCGGCAACTGTGTTAAGGGATGCGGTTGTGACTTCTGACCAGCTGTTATCGCCCAGAACAGATCAAGCTGCAGGTTATCCGCCAGGGATATGACGAATTGGGGTCGAATCAGGCTGGAATGATCCTCAATATTGTAAATCAACAACCCATTTGCAGTCACCAACGGGTGAAATTGATATGAGGGTCCCAGCAACAGATAGTGGCGTGCAAGTAAAAAACTGAGCCCTTCTGTTATGGGTGCTGAAGTGGCAACCAGGGGATATTCACTCGGATCGTCACTGCCGACGCCGTTGAACAGGTATTCACCAAGCAATACCAGGCCATTGTCAAAACGGTACCACCCTTCCACAGCGGCAATCCCAAAATCATCATATAGATCTCCCTGCGGTTGATCCACATCTTTGCCTTGATACCAGCTGAGTTCAGCCTTGATGCCAACCGTCCCGAGTTCTCCCGCTAACCCGACGCCAACCATTGAACGTCCGCGTAAGCGCCCGCCTAGTGCTAGCAGGTCGATACTTTTGAAGTTATCGCCCAAGGTTAATAAATAGCTGTTGTATTCTTTTTCAGCGCCGAAAACAGCAATCACGCCAAACTGTCCCGCCATCCCGAAGTAGCGCGTTGCCCTGATGGCATCAACTCCAGGACGAACATCAATATCAATCGCATCAGGAGGAAATGGGGCGATGATATCGAGAGGTGAAAACAGGCTGATACGACCGAACCCGATGGTCTGCCGACCGAATGACCAGTGAAAATCACCAGATTCTCCATGAACATTGAGCCGATCAACCTGCAACTGACCGCTGACCTTATCGTTTTCATGCCAATTTTTCTGTAAATCAAAACGACGATTCAGTGAATCATCGGCTAACGCAACCACACCAGTGCGACTTGTCCAGAGCAGTTGTTGATCGAGCGAAAATTCCAGTTGATAGCGATTGAACAGGCGCCCGGTCAGATCAAGGCGAAGACGATCAGCAGATAACACGCCATCCTGATCAGGAGAGGGAAAGTTCTCAATATAGAGGTTAGTGGATTTCAGCGAACCGTGAATGGCAACATCATCGAGAGTTTTTGCCACAGATAAAAATGGAGTGAAAATGATTCCCGTCAGAATAAGCAGAAAACAGAACAATTTCACTGATCCGACTCCAGACGACCATCCCGCAAACTCACCACCCGCTTGGCATGGGAGATCACCAGCGGATCGTGCGAACTGAAAACAAAGGTTGCACCCTGCTCTTGGTTCAACCGCTGCATCAGTGCCAGTAATTCTTCACTGGCATGAGAATCCAGACTGGCGGTCGGTTCATCGGCCAGAATCACCGCTGGTTCTGAGGCCATGGCCCGGGCAATGGCAACCCGCTGTTGTTGGCCACCCGAAAGATCGGAAGGTTTCCGGTTTTCCAATCCATCCAACCCCAATTCAGAAAAAAGCTGTAATACCCGCTGACGGCGCTGTTTTTTGCCGATTCGCTGCAACATCAAGGTAAATTCAGCATTTTCAGCCGCAGTTAACACTGGAATCAGATTATAGGCCTGGAAAATAAAGCCGATTTTTCGCAAGCGCAATTCAGACAGTGTTTTTTGATCGGTGCTGCCGACTTCCCGGCCATCCAGCCAGACTTCCCCACGAGTTGGCTGATCAAGGCAGCCGATCAAGTTAAGCAACGTGGTTTTACCACTCCCGGAAGGGCCAGCAAGGACACTGAATTCACCCGCCTCAATTGACAGAGAAAAATTGTCAACGGCAACCACTTCCTGGTTGCCGAGCGGATATATTTTTGTGACCGATTTAAGTTCTATCAACGCCATATCGTTTCAGGCTCCAATTAATGATGTCGGATTGCGGCAGCCGGACTGATTCGCCCCGCCTTGATGGATGGGTAAACTGCTGCCAGCAGCGCCAATAACAACAGATAGACCGAAATCTTTGCCATCCAGGGGATATCCCAGCCTGCGCGCAGGATCGGATCGAACACCACGCCACCAAATTCCAGGGTTTCACTGATAAAGTTTCGCATATCGATCCCAACCGTTTGCAGGTACCAGGTTGCCAACGA
>JAQIBX010000145.1 GCA_027858895.1 Desulfuromusa sp.
GAAGCTCAAGGGAAAAAGCGTTACGAAGTGAGCAAGAAGGTTTACCAGGTCTTAAAAGAGGTTGGCCTGGAACATCGCCTGCAACGAAAACCCTTGGAACTTTCGGGGGGAGAGCAGCAACGTATTGCCATTGCTCGGGCTCTGGTAGTTGACCCATTGATTCTTTTGGCTGATGAACCGAGTGGTAATCTTGATCAGGATGTCACTTTTGAAATCATGGATCTGTTCAAGCGAGCCAACTCCCGTGGAACAACGGTTCTTCTGGCGACCCATGATCATAGCTTGAATAAACGCTTTCCACGGCGGGTAATAACATTAGAACAGGGTAAATTGGTAGGTGATCAGCAGCCACTGCAGGTATAAATTTCTTAGTCATCTTATGACTTTTTATGAGGTCATCAACTTTGACATACATTTCAGATAGTCGTACTGGAGGTTCCAGCTGTGCTGGATAAAATTCGCTACTTTATTATACGTGCCCTGCGCAATATGCGTCAGTGGCCGTTTCTTTGTTCGGCATCTATTCTGACAATGGCTATTGCGCTCGCGACTGTTGCCACGTTTTTTCTCGTGGTTGTCAACATTGAACAATTAGCCTTACGCTGGACAAAAGAAATTCAAGTCATCGCTTATTTAGAAAAAGCTCCGAAGCCACAGAATGTTGCTGCGCTAACCAAGAAATTGAAGAGTTTCCCTGAGGTTGAGTCGGTCAATTATGTATCTCAGGCTGACGCACTGCAGCGCTTCAAAAAGCATTTAGGTGTGGATGCCAGTTTATTGGAGGGGGTTAGCAAGAATCTTCTACCCGCTTCTTTTGAACTGGAGCTCCATCCTGACTATCGCAATCAGCAGGGGATTGCCACGGTTGTTGAACAATTGGAGAATAACCTTGAGGTTGATGATTTACGCTATGGACAGAAGTGGCTGGAGCGCTTTAACAACTTCGTTGGAATGATGCGTTATGTCGGGATTATCCTTGGCGGTTTTCTATTGTTTGGGGCGTTGTTTATTGTCTCAAATACGATTAAACTGACGCTCTATGCACGGCGAGATGAGCTGGAAATTATGGCTCTGGTTGGCGCGACAATGCGTTTTATCAAGATTCCATTTATGCTTGAGGGCGCTATCCAGGGTTTGTTGGGTGGTTTGCTCTCTTTGGCGTTTTTATTTCTCTCTTTTGTGTTTGTCATTTCCCGCAGTCTCAATACCTTCTGGCTGACACCGGCCGACTTTGATCTGCTTTTTTTGACGCTGGATCAGCAAATTCTTCTTGTTCTCTCCGGAGTTGTTCTGGGAATCCTCGGCAGCCTCTCGTCTTTGCGACGTTTTGTCCGTATCTGAAATGATAATCCGAGTTATCTTAAGTGCCATTTGCTGGCTGTTACTTTTTTTGTTGGTCAACCCCTGCTGGGCAGATTTGACCGGGAATCGTTCTCAGCTGGAACAAATCAGAGTTCGGATTGAACGGGCTGAAATCAATCTGCAGAATAATAAAAAATCAGAACTCAATATCAGCAGGGAACTGGTATTGGTCAAGAATACGCTAGAGAAAATTGAGCGTCGGATCGATGAGCAGAAAACAAAATTAAAAAAGCTTCAGGGCGAAATCGAGCAGCAAGAAAAATTGGTTAAAGAGAGCCAGAAAGGTATTAAAAGAATTGTCTCGCAATTGGAAAAGAGACTTGTTGTGCTTTACAAGGAAGGGGACACCGGTCCGCTGAAAATACTTTTTTCAGCAGACTCTCCGACTGAAATGGCGCAACAATATCATTATTTGAACAGAGTTCTTCAGTATGATAAAGAGTTGCTGGCAGAATACCGACAAGCTATCGAGGAACAGCAACAATCTTTATTGGGATTAAAATCTTTGGGGCAGCAGCAGACCGAATTGCTGGAGAAGAATCAGGAGCAACGCCAGATTGCCGTTAAAGGACGTCGCTTACAAACACGGCTATTGAAACAAGCAAGGGCAGAGAAAACAAAACTGGCTGATGAGCTTGTAGAACTAAAAGAAAATGCAGTAAGGTTAAAAAGTTTAATTGCCAGACTTGAACAAGAGCCGGCATCCACAACCGGGCCAGTTGCTGGAAATTTTGCGGTGGGACGAGGTAAGCTGGGTTGGCCGGTGAATGGTCGCGTGGTGATTGGATTTGGTCAACAGAAGGATGCCAAGCTGGGGACTTATTATGAAAGTAATGGCATTGAGGTCGCGGTGGCGCCTGGTAGTTCAATCCGTGCAGTGGCTGCCGGCAAGGTTGTCTTTGCCGATTATTTCAAGGGTTACGGAAATCTGTTTATTCTCAGTCATCCCGGTGGTTACCACACCCTTTATGCGCAGACTGATCGGATGCAGAAAAAGTTGGGCGATCAGATCTCTGCTGGTGATTTGCTCGGGCATAGTGGGCTTTCCGGTCGCGAGAGCATCTATTTTGAGATCCGCTCTAATGGCTCCCCGGTTAATCCGCTGTCCTGGTTGAAGCGTCATTAAAATTGAGAGGATTTATGTTCAAAATTAAACGATTGATTCTAGGTGTTTTGTTTCTGCTGTTTTTTGGTTTTGCTCTGACCGTCTTTAGTGGACAGGTGCTTGCTAACCAGGAGCAGGACTATAAAACCCTGGAAATATTTACCGACGTTCTTTCTCTGGTTCGCAGCAGTTACGTTGAAGATGTCGACATGGACAAGCTGATTTACGGAGCGATTCGCGGCATGTTAAACACCCTGGATCCACATAGCAGTTTTTTGACGCCAGAGATGTATGAAGAGATGCAAGCTGATACTCACGGAGAGTTTGTCGGATTGGGCATTGAAATTATGGTGAAGGATGGATCTTTAATTATTGTTTCACCAATTGAAGATACTCCCGCTTATGCTGCCGGGGTTCAAGCCGGAGATCAAATTATCAAAATTGATGGCAAATTAACCCGCGATATGGAGATTATGGAAGCGGAGAGGTTGATGCGTGGCCCCAAAGGGGAGGCGGTTACTCTTAGTATCCAACGCCTTGATATGGCAGAGCTGCAGGATGTCACTATTATTCGCGACCTTATACAGATACAGAGTGTTAAAAGCGATTTGCTTCAGGGAAATTACGGTTATGTTCGGGTTTCACAATTTCAAGATCGTACTGGCAGTGATCTAAAAGAACATTTGATGAAATTGCGGCAGGCGAATGCCGAACAGTTGCATGGGGTGGTCCTCGATTTACGTAATAATCCAGGCGGTTTGCTGGATCAGGCTGTTGCCGTTGCGGATATTTTTTTAAGTGATGGACTGATTGTTTATACTGAAGGGCGGGAGACGGAAGCGCAAATGACATTTTCTGCTCAGCAGGTTGGAACTGAACCCGATTATCCTCTGGTTGTTTTGATCAATGGTGGCAGTGCCAGTGCTGCTGAAATTGTCGCTGGAGCGCTTCAAGATCATCGCCGTGCCATTATTATTGGTGAGCAGAGCTTTGGCAAAGGTTCGGTGCAGACGATTATTCCACTGGATGATAATTCTGGGTTGCGGTTAACAACGGCGCGTTATTTTACTCCGTCTGGCCGTTCAATTCAGGCCATGGGAATCAGTCCCGATATTGTTGTTCCATCGCTGATAATTGCGCATCAGGGGACAACCGAAAGGTTGATACGGGAACAGGATTTGGCGAACCATTTTCAATCTCTTGAAGAAAAAAAAGTTGGGCAAAAGATAAATAAGCCTGAAGGGTTAACGCGAGAAGAAAAAGGGGACATTCAATTACTGCGTGCCCTCGATATGCTTAAAGGAATTAACCTCCTCAAGCGTGGTGAGAAAGCAGCCTGAAAAAATGATGGCGTTTTTTTACGCTGTGAAAGATCTTAATTAAATGGCAACGAAAAAAAAGCAACCAATAAAAAAGACAACCCGAAAGTCTTCAAAGAAGAGGCAGATAACCCAGAACATGCGTATTCTTCTGGCGTCTGCTTTCTTACTGGGATTTGTGGCAATTTGCCTGATTGCATTAGTGAATTTACGCAAGACTTTCTTAACTGAATCTACACCGGTCCAGGAAAAACATGTCTATGAAGAGCCGGCAGATGTGGTTCATGACCTGAAAGTATATAACTACGCTGATATCCGTGACCTGATTGAAAATCAGCTGATCAATGGTCCCGATTCAATGGGTTGGCGTAAGTTGCCGGAGCGCAAGAATGTTCAGGTGCGAAAGATTTTTGGAGATTTTCCTTCTGCCCCGTTTCTGGCTGAATTGGTAAATCATATAGATCAAACCGATAGTTCAGCAAAGCTGGTAATCAGTCGCAATGAGGGTATTATTCAACTCTACTGGCAAGATGATCTACGCTTAGAACTGAGCTATGAGGTGCCGATTGTCGTTGCGAGTGAGCGGGGTAAAATTGCTGTTATTATGGATGATATGGGTGGTTCACTCGCCACTCTGCGGGAGTTGCTACGCCTGGATGTCGTCATTACTCCGTCAATTTTACCTGGCTCCGGCAGAGCGGTATCCGCAGCCACTTTTCTGCAGGAGAAAGGCCGTGAATATATGATTCACATGCCAATGCAGCCGCGCAGTTATCCCCAAACCAATCCCGGGGCAAATGCATTATTACTGGGGCAGTCAGAAGATGAAACCCGCTGGTTGGTTCGATC
>JAQIBX010000083.1 GCA_027858895.1 Desulfuromusa sp.
TTAACCTGTTAGCATCCCTCTATACTTAAAACTTCCAGCAACGTCATACCTACTACCCCCACTATCTCGGGAGACAGCTCAGCGATTGCGGTCTCCTTTTTTCCACGAAAGGAACTAAAACATGAAAAAATTTGCCCTGTTTGTATTCAACGAAGATCCGATGTGTTTCATTCATGTGCTATTGAACGCACTGGATATGCAAGCCAAGGGACATGAGGCAACAATCATCATTGAAGGGGCTGCGGTCAAATTGATTCCAGAACTGGTGAAACCAGAAAATCCCTTGAACGGATTATGGAAAAAGACCCTTGAAGCAGGTCTGGTTGAGGGAGTCTGTAAAGCATGTGCGAATAAGCTGGGGACTCTTGAGTCTGCCAAAGAGCAAGGTTTCAGCCTTCTCGACGAGGTGTCCGGACACCCTGGTATGGCGTTTTATCGGGATAATGGATACGAAATCATTACCTTTTGAGCCGGCGCACATCAGGTTGCACCTGCCTCTCCAGCCGTTATGTCAAATCAACTCTGGACGGTGTCATTGGGTGCCCCTAGCGATACAGAAAAGCAAGCGATGACAAACAAAGTTACACCCCGGCCTGGTATCAAGGTCACTTGTGAAACCTGTGCAGCCTGTTGCTGCCGTTTACAGGCAATGCTCTTTGACGACCCCGAAGTTCCCGATTATTTGGTTGAGATAGATCCGCGGGGTGAGAGGAATATGGCGCGGCTAGCAGATGGCTGGTGTTCGGCTCTGGATCGAGAGACTATGCTTTGTACGATCTATGAGACTCGACCGTGGATATGCCGTGAATTTGAGATGGGAGAAGATGAGTGTATTTCTGCGAGAGAAGCTAACCTGTAGGCTGCCTGAAAATTGAAAAAGCTATTGTTTTAAACGGATTCGCGGATATTTTGCATCCCCTGCGTTAAGGCAATCCTGCACCTGAACAATCAGGGTCGCAACATCTATCCCAAGGTAGACCCCTTCAACTCTCTGCAGATTGCTCGACCCCAATTCAGCCAGAGTCATCGCCCCTTCATCTTCCCCCATAAAATGTTTAAGCAGTGCCGCAGCAATTTGGATCAGCCCCTGAACAAATTGCCCCGTCTTCGATTCCCGGCCAGCACCAATACTCACAAACTTAAGCCGTTCATGTGCTTCCCACCAAAAGCCGTGGTTAAAGAGGTCAATACTGTAGAGATAATCTTCGCAACTTTGCCAATCTTCTGCAGTAAAAGAGTCAGGTGACAACAATTTTTCACCATAGGAGTGGCCGCCTTCATCCAAAAACGGATGGGCATTCTGGAAAGGAAGATGGCGATATTCGGGTAAAGACCTAGCTGTATAGTGCGGGATGTTTGGCTCAAGAAATTGCGGTTCCATATTTAACTCCAGAGAGAGAGTTCGCAAATTTGACGTGATTCTAATTTAATTAGAACATTTAGGCGAGGAGTTTAGTTAAAGCGGGTGAGGTTGTTGCCTGAGATATCTCACGGTGAAGCCCCTTTTAATAGTTTGCAAAAGGGGCTTTAGAAAATAAGATAAATGTTAACCGTTGTTTCTTTCTATCCAGCTACCGGCTTTTTGCAGGTCGCGTCCAAACCCGCTGACACATTCACAACCAGCTATAAACAGGGTCGACAGTAGGATCAGTACCAGTAATTTACGGGTCATTGTGTTTCCTCCTTGTTGAATACTTGTCAATCATAACAGGGCAATTATCCGAAGTCGATTATTTATTAGTTTTCGATGTGCAGTCAAGATTCCTCTTGTTTGGGGAATTCAATTTTCCCAGAACTTAGATCAATCAGCCGAGTACGTAGATCGCTGAGGTTTTCTTCTGGCAACTTCAAGGTAAGACAAATTTTCTCGGCAAACTGTTTGTCTGTCAGCTTAGCTTCAAATTCTGGAAGTAGCCGTTCAATATTGTCCAACAGCTGGTAACCGACCTGGATCGATAGTTTTACCCAGTTGATTTTTTCTGCAATTTTAAGTTGTTCAAGAGCCGCCTTTGACACCTCGGTATAGGCTTTAACCATCCCCCCTTTGCCCAACTTGGTGCCACCAAAATAGCGTGTTACTACCAGCGCAATATCACCGATACCGCTATGTTGGATTGTTGTTAACATGGGCTTTCCGGCAACGCCATGGGGTTCGCCATCGTCACTCAGACCGATCCGGTCTGTGCTGCCAGGGGGGCCGATCAGATAGGCCCAGCAATTATGCGATGCATCGGGGAATTCCTGTTTGATCCGGGAGATAAAAGCTAATGCGGCTTCTGCTGAATCGGCGGGTTCAGTGGTAGCAATGAAGCGACTGTGCTTGACCTCAGTCGCACAACGGAATGATTCGGCGGGGATCGGATAGCGGGTTTGTGTCATCTTGTCTCAGGTTTGGGTCAGTTGCAGCTTTTTCTGCCGTTCCTCATGCCAGGAACAGATCAACATAATGGTCACCCCGATACAAATAGCACTATCGGCAACATTGAAAGCGGGCCAGTGATAATTGTACCAGTGGGCATCAAGAAAATCGATAACCTCACCAAAGCGAATCCGGTCAATCAGGTTGCCCAACGCACCACTGAGAATCAACCCTAGCGCTAACTGTTGCCAGAGCTTTTCGCTTGGAATTTTCTGGATGTACCAGAGAATTCCGAGTGAAGCAAGCAACGAAATGGTGATAAAAAACGGTAAACGGATGGCGCTATCTGAGAGAATTCCGAAAGCCGCCCCAGGATTACGGACGTAAGTTATATGAAAAAAGTGGTTGATGACCCGTTTCGATTCACCTAGAGCAAAGTTGTTATCGATATATATTTTACTCAGCTGATCCAGCAGCAGGCTGATACTAACGGTTAGAGCAAAAATCCGGTATTTGCGCATATCAGCCTACAGCCAGGACATCCGCGCAGCGGGCACAGATCGTTGGATGCTCACTGGTTTGGCCAATATTGGTTGCGTAATTCCAGCAACGCTCACATTTTTCCCCATCTGCGGGGAGAACCTGCAATTTCAGACCGGAAATATTTTCCGCTTCGACTGCTGCCGTGAGATTATCGGTTAACTCCACCTGGGATACGATAAAATAGGTCGGGAGTAAAGGCAGATATTCTGTCAACAGTGGCTGATAGCTTGCCGGAGCATCGAGCAGGATTTTTGCTTCCAACGATTGCCCCAACTGCTTGTCTGCCCGAGCTTTTTCGAGCTGCCTGGAAACCTCGGAACGAACCTTTTGCAACTGCTCGTAACGTTGCTCCAGTTGATCGTCCAAATAGTTTGAGTTTGCCTGTGGGAAGGCTGCCAGATGGACACTTGCTTCTCTTTCACCCGGCAGACGCTGCCAGATTTCATCGGCAGTAAAGGTCAACACTGGTGCCAGCATCCGGGTCAGAGCATCGACAATCTGATACATGGTTGAGCGGGCACTGCGGTAAGCAATGCTCTGTTCTGAGCTGGTGTAAAGGCGGTCTTTGAGGATATCCAGGTAGAACGCACTCAGATCGATGGCGCAGAAATTATGGACTGCCTGATAAATGACATGAAACTCGTATTTATCGTAAGCGTCGGCAACTTTTTGAACCAAGCAACCCAGCCGCGATAAAGCCCACCGATCCAGCTCGAGAAGCTCTTCATCCGCAACCAGATCGGTTACCGGATTAAAATCGTTCAGGTTGCCAAGCAGGTAACGAGCAGTGTTGCGAATCCGTCGGTAAGCATCGGACAACCGCAGCAAGGTTTCCTGACTCAGGCGAATATCATCACGGTAATCGGTTGCCGCCACCCATAGACGCAGGATTTCCGCGCCATATTTGTTGATAATTTCTTCCGGGGCAATGACGTTACCCACCGATTTCGACATCGGACGGCCATCTTTATCCAGAACAAAACCGTGGGTTAAAACCGCCTTATAGGGGGCGCAATCCCGGGTGCCAACCGATTCCAGAAGGCTGGAATGGAACCAGCCACGATGCTGGTCAGAACCTTCCAGATAAAGGTCTGCCGGACTCTGCAGATAGTCGCGCTGCTCGCAGACGGCGGCGTGGGAAACACCGGAATCGAACCAGACATCAAGGATATCGGTTTCCTTGGTGAATTTATCGTGGCCACAATCGGGACAAACGGTTCCGGGGGGAAGCAGTTCAGTCGCCTCTTTCTCAAACCAGACATCACTACCGGTCGCTTCGAACTGATCGGCTATGTAATGCATGATTTTAGCATCAGCCAAGGCTTCACCACATTTTTCACAATAGGCGATCGTAATCGGGACGCCCCAACTTCGCTGCCGGCTGATACACCAGTCGGGGCGGGCTTCAACCATATTGTAAATACGGTTGCGACCCCAGGTTGGAATCCACTCGACCCGTTCAATTTCCTGCAATGCTTTCTTGCGCAGGTCGTTCTCCTCCATGCTGATAAACCATTGTTCAGTCGCCCGAAAAATAATTGGCTTTTTACAGCGCCAGCAATGAGGATAACTATGTTCAACATGACTTTCGTGAAGCAGCGCACCAACTTCAGCAAGCTTTTCATTCACTGCCGGGTTGGCATCTTTCAGCTTCATGCCTCCGAACAGCTCAAGATCTTGCCGATACTTGCCATAATCATCAACTGGATTATAAATTTCCAGGCCATATCTGCGCCCTACCAGATAGTCATCCTGACCGTGGCCAGGGGCTGTATGAACACACCCGGTTCCTGCCTCCAAAGTAACATGGTCGCCAAGCATCAAAAGTGAATTACGGTCATAAAAAGGGTGCCGGCAGTTTTTATTTTCAAACAACTCAGCTGCAAAAGTTGTGACGACTTTGCAATCCTCAATTCCGAGGGTTTTCATCACCGCCTCATGCAACCCCTCAGCCACAATCAGTAGCTCACCGTTTGCTTCAACCACAGCATAGGGAAGTTCGGGGTTCAAACAGATACCCAGGTTAGCGGGAATCGTCCAGGGTGTTGTTGTCCAGATGACGAAACTGATCGATTGCCCTTCCAGCTGAGACAGGGATTCTGGAAGTTCATCCACATAGGGAAATTTCACGTAGATCGATGGCGAGGTGTGATTGTCGTATTCAACTTCAGCCTCTGCCAGAGCGGTCACACAGGAAGAGCACCAGTGAATCGGTTTTTTGCCCTTATACAGAGAACCCCGTTCGACCAGACGAGCCAACTCACGCGCGGTCGTTGCTTCGTAATCGGGGGTCATGGTCAGGTAGGGATCTTTCCAGTTACCAAAAATCCCCAGTCGCTGGAACTCTTCACTTTGAGTTTTGACCCAGACTTTTGCATAATCACGACATTGCCGCCGAAAATCAGCTTTGCTCAGCTCACGCTTTTTCTTGCCGAGCTTCTTGTCAACCATCAGCTCAATTGGCAGCCCATGACAATCCCAACCCGGAACATATGGGGTAAAAAATCCCTGCATCCGTTTACTCTTAACAATAATATCTTTAAGAATTTTATTCAGGGCATGGCCCATGTGCAGGTGACCGTTGGCATAAGGAGGGCCATCGTGCAGGATAAAGCTCTCTTTTCCTTGATTCGCAGTTTCCAGTTGATCGTTCAAACCGATCTGCTGCCAATATTTAAGCTGTTCCGGTTCTCGGTTAGACAGGTTGGCACGCATTGGAAAATCGGTTTGGGGCAGGTTCAAAGTATCTTTATAGTCCATGCTCGTATCTCTCCGCAGGGATTGTGGGATTGTGATAAGGGGCTATCTTCGAGTAAAATTAAACCCGCAAACTCACTACTGTCCGGTTAACTTATTAAAGTGGATTTTTCGGCATTTTCCGCCCCGTAAGTTGTTGAAATTACAGATTTCTGGTTTGGTTGTAAGCAAAATTGAATTCAAATCGAAAAAATACTAGTGGTTAAAATCTCTATTAAAATCAGCACCTTGCCTTATGTCCCTCAGATTTAACCGGACAGTAGTGCCGCAAACTAGCAAATACAACCCTTAAGTTCAAGAAGAAATGGCGCGATTTTAAGTGTTTAAGATTGTTTTCAGGCGGCAACTCAATTGATGTGGGATAAAAATTAATTTAATCTTTATCGAGGCGATCCTTGACCCGTCCAGTCAGATTCACCCAGAGCAATCCCAGCCGTTCATGAGCCCAGTATTCACTGTGTGCCAAAGTTGCTGCCGTTGGAAAGACCCACCAGCTCTTAAAGGGTTTACTAAGATGTTCGGTCGGAGCAGGAAGTGGATCAAGCCCAACCTTGTGGAACAGATTGAGGGCGCGTGGCATATGCACCGCCGTTGTCACCAAGACCAAAGACGCGTCGGAGAAGTTAGCAGCGATCAGTTCCGCCTCTTCTGCAGTATCCCTGGGACCATTCAAAACCAGGATATCCTCATCAGGAACCCCTAAAGCCAGAGCTAATTCCCGCAATTTTTCCGGATAGGACGTTGGATCTGCATTCAACCCCTTAAATCCGGTAAAAATCAATTGACTTCCCGGGTTAAGGCGATAAATACGAATACCTTCTGCCAGACGGACAATGGCAGTCGGGCTGAGTTGACTGGTAACCGGTTGATTCTTGACCGATTGGTGCCAACTACCGAGCACTGCAACGTAATCAACGGGAATGCTATCTGGTTGATAACTGGGAATTTGTTCTTCAAATTGGGAGATATATTGATTGCTTAAAGGAGCATAACTGCCGACGAATAATAGCGCTGTCGCAAGGAAAACGACAATGATCCCAAACCAGCGAGTTTTGCGCCGCAGCAATAAGAGCACTGCCCAAATAAGAAGAAGTAAAGTCACCGGTACTGGCATCAGCAAATTACCGAGAAATTTTTTCAACAAAAACAGGTAGTGATCCATCGGTGTTTACCCCAGCGGAATGAGCAGCAGAAACAAGCGGAACATTAGCGCAGTTGCTTTAATTGATCAACAATTCTGTTGCTTTTCCAAGCAGATATCCGCACAGGGACAATTATGGCAGAGTGGCTTCTTGCGACAAAAATCTTTGCAGTGGATGACAATCAGCGCATGATACTCATTGTACAAGTGGATATCCTGTGGCAAGTGGGACATAAAAAGATCCCTGACAACAGTATATTTTTCCTTTCCAGAAAGGACACCGAGACGGCCGAACAAGCGATTAGTATAAGCATCGATAACAAAAGAAGGACGTTGCCCGGCATAGAGCAGAATCGAGTCGGCAGTTTCCGGTCCAATCCCTTTCAAACGCAACAATTCATCCCGTACCACGGTCAACTCCTGATCGAACAAATGCTCAAGACTCCCGTGATGATGTTCCTGTAGATGGCGACAAAAAAGCTGTAACCGCTCAGCTTTCTGGCGGAAGAAACCAGATGGGCGGATCAATTGCTCTAACGCATCCCGCTCCAGATTCAGGATTGACCCAAGCGTTAGAACATCAGCTTGCCGCAGGTTGACAATCGCCTTCTCAACATTTTTCCAATTGGTATTCTGAGTCAGAATGGCCCCGACCACCACTTCAAAAGGGGTTTCAGC
>JAQIBX010000089.1 GCA_027858895.1 Desulfuromusa sp.
CTGCGGACTTCTGATCAGTTCGACATGTTCAACGGGGCTCCAGACCGCTATGACTGGAAACTGGTTGGCAAAAAAGAGATATATGTCCCTTACAACAACTACCTGCTCCATAGCGACAAGCTTAAGTACAAAGATATTCTGACTCCTTTGCACGTTAATCCTGAATATCTACGCTACGAACTGCACCGCGTCTGGGTTGTCGAAGCTACCTTGCGCGAAGGTTCACGCCATTTGTACAAAAAGCGGACTTTCTATATTGACGAAGACTCCTGGCAGATTATGGTTGCCGATAATTATGACAACCGTGACCAGCTGTGGCGTGTCTCAGAAGCTCATTCCGTCAACTACTACGAAGTACCGACCTTCTGGACAACGTTAGAAACCCATTACGACCTGCAGTCAGGGCGCTATCTGGCTCTTGGTCTTGATAATGAATCCGAAATGTACGATTTTGGTATTACGCGTACCGATCAGGATTATTCACCGGGTGCTCTGCGGCGTGCTGGTCGGCGTTAGTAATCTTTAAATAGTGATCTTTGGCCGAGTCGGTAACGGCTCGGCCATTTTTTATGCCTTTTTGCGTGAGCAACAGATATGAAAAAATTTTTAAAACAATTCTGTAATTTAAGACTGTTTGCTGCAGTGATCTTCCTTATCTTTTTGTGTGGAGTTCCCTCTGCCAGCAGAAGTGAGACGGCTGTCATCGCACCCCTGGCAAGCCATTCATTGTTGCTTGATGCTCAACGGATCGAGAGTGCCCTGATTGCTGTTGGTGAGCGCGGGCATATTTTGATCAGCGAGGATAATGGCAACAGCTGGATTCAGGCGCAAGTGCCAACCAGAGCAACCCTGACTGCGGTTTATTTCATCGACAGCCAGAGTGGTTGGGTTGTCGGCCATGACCAGGTGATCCTGCGGACCACTGACGGTGGCAAGACCTGGGCGCTGGTTTATGAAAATGCCGAGGCAGAAAGCCCTTTGTTGGATATCTTTTTTCTTGATGCCCAGCATGGTTTTGCTATTGGTGCATACGGCCAGTTCCTGGAATCTTTCGATGGCGGCAGTAGCTGGGAAGGACGCTGGATTAGCGAGGACGATTTTCATTTGAACCAGATCATTGTTGTTGAGGATCAATTATTTATTGCCGCTGAAGCTGGTTATGCTTATCGTTCAGATGATGTAGGTCAAAACTGGACGCTGTTGGAACCTGATTATCAGGGTTCTTTTTTTGGTATTTTCCCCGCAGACGAAAACCGATTGTTGTTGTTTGGTTTGCGGGGACACCTGTTCCACTCAGATGATAGCGGTGAAAGCTGGATCCAGGCCGATACCGGAACAGAAGCGAGCCTGACCAGTGGATTGCGTTTAGACGATGGAACTCTGGTGATTGCTGGTTTGGCCGGGGCTCTCTTAACCAGTCGAGACAATGGGCAAAGTTTCGCTTTACATCAAGATCCAGACCGTAAAGGGTTCAGTAAATTACTGCAGGCAGCGGACGGCAGCATTGTCGCTGTGGGCAACTTTGGGGTGACAAAACTTTCTGCGGAAAGTATTGGTCAATAGCAGCAAGTTAGTACTGATCTCCCGCTCAACCCTTCTCCATGAGGGAGAAGGTGGTCGCAGGCCGGATGAGGGGAGATTGCATGAAGTTGTTTGGAAGTATTAAGCAATTCTGGTGATATTGTAACGCTACCCCCCTCACCCTAACCCTCTCCCTCAGGGAGAGGGGAGAACTTCAGAGAGATTGACATGAAATTGGATTCCTTTAAGTCAGGACTTGAAAAGCTTATTTTTAACAACCGGCTTGTTTTACTGGGCTTTTTTATCCTGGTGACCCTGCTTATGGCCTATTCGGTCACTAATCTGCGCATCGATGCAGGGTTCAGCAAACTGTTACCGCTCCAGCATGAATACATGCAGACCTATGTTGAACACCGCAAGGAATTCGGTGGCGCCAATCGAGTGCTGATTGCTTTGATGGCGAAAGAGGGTGATATCTTCACCCCGGAATTTTTTGATACTCTGCAAAAAGCAACTGACGATGTGTTCTTTATTCCTGGAGTCGATCGAGCCCAGGTTACTTCCCTGTTTACCCCCAATGTTCGTTTCACCGAGGTTGTTGAAGATGGCATTGCCGGCGGGAATGTTGTCCCCGCAGATTTTGAATCAACCCCGGAGGGTCTGGAGAAAGTCCGTAAAAATATTCTTAAAGCGGGTATTCTCGGCCGTCTGGTGGCCAACGATTTTACCGGTGCTGCTATCAGTGCCCAGCTTTTGGAAATCGACCCGGGAACCGGGGAGAAGCTTGATTTTATCAAGGTTTCACACCTGCTTGAAGAGCAAATTCGCGACCGCTACCAGAGTGATCAGGTCGATGTTCATATCATTGGTTTTGCGAAGGTTATTGGCGATATTGCTGATGGCGCAAAACGTGTCATCCTGTTTTTCTTTATTGCTTTTGTTATCACCACCCTGTTGGTGTTTTTCTATACTCGCTCCCTGATTCTTACTCTGATCCCCATAAGCTGTTCTTTGATTGCCGTCACCTGGCAACTTGGGTTGTTGCCAATTCTCGGCTATGGGATTGATCCGATGGGGTTGTTGGTCCCCTTTCTGATATTTGCTATCGGCGTCAGCCATGCCGTGCAGATGATTACGGCCAACACGGCTGAAGTGCGTGCGGGAGCTGACCGCCTTGAAGCGGCTAAGTCTTGCTTCAGGCAACTGCTCGTTCCCGGTTTTATTGCGCTGGCAAGTGACACGATTGGTTTTATCACCATTCAGCTGATTGAAATCCGGGTGATTCAGGAGATGGCAGTAACAGCCAGTCTGGGAGTTGCGGTCATCATTTTGAGTAATCTTGTTCTGCTGCCGATCCTCCTTTCTTATGTCAAAACCGGGCGACGTTATAAACGAAAAGTTGACCAACAAGCGCAAATCTTAAGACCCGTCTGGCGTTTCTTTGAGCGCGCGGCAGAGCCAAAATCGGCAACAGTTATTATTGCGGTCGCCGTGGTGTTGCTTGGCTTCGGCCTTTGGAAAGGCTCCGACATTAAAATTGGTGATATGCACCCTGGCGTTCCCGAGTTGCGCACCGATTCACGCTATAACCGGGACAGTATGGTGATCACTGAGCACTTTTCTATCGGTGTCGATCTTATTACGGTCATAGTAGAAACTAAACCGGATGGTTGTATCGATTACGATATTATGACGGCTATTGATCGTTTTGCCTGGCATATGAACAATGTTGACGGGGTGCAGTCGGTCATTGGACTCCCGGGGATTGCCAAACTGGTTAATGCTGGCTGGAATGAGGGCAGCCTGAAGTGGCGAGTGTTGCCGCGTAACCAATCAACCATGGTACAAGCGGTTGGCTATGTTCCAACCAGCAGCGGTTTGCTGAATTCAGACTGCAGTGTCATGCCGGTGATGATTTTTACGAAAGATCACAAGGCTGAAACCATTGCGAGCATTGTCTCTGAAGTGAAAAAATATCGGGATCAACACGGCTCCGAGGATGTAACCTTCAGGCTGGCAACCGGAAATGTCGGGGTGATGGCAGCGACCAATGAAGAGGTTTCTGCCTCACAGTTCCCCATTTTGCTCTATGTTTTCGGGGCTGTGTCCCTGCTTTGTTTCTATGAATTTCGCTCATTCCGATCGGTTCTTTGCATTGTCTTGCCACTCGGGCTGGTATCGTTGCTGGCTTATGCGCTGATGAGTATTCTTCAGATCGGATTGAAAGTTTCCACTCTGCCCGTTGTTGCTCTGGGGGTCGGCGTCGGTGTCGACTACGGGATCTATATCTTTAGCCGTTTGCGTAGCTATTTGAAAGAAGGGCAAACCTTGCAGGAAGCTTATCTGCATACTTTGGCCATCACTGGAAACGGGGTTGTTTTTACTGGTGTCACCTTGGCTATCGGTGTTGCGACCTGGATTTTTTCCCCACTTAAGTTCCAGGCAGATATGGGTATCCTGCTGACCTTCATGTTTCTAGTTAATATGCTCGGAGCCATCTTGTTGCTGCCGGCCCTGGCTTGTTTTCTCTTGCCGAAAACGAAGCAAAAAAGCTTGTAACCAGCCATTATTTGTAGGCTATGCGCCCTCTCCCCTCAGGGGAGGGGGCGACATGTCTACCCCTTCAGATTAGAATCTAAAAAGCCCTGATCCAAATTTAATAACAGCCTGCCTTACTACCCCCGATAAAAATAAATGTCAAAAATAGAAAAATGTTTTAGTTTTGGTTGACCTGAACGTAAAAGTAAGTAAAATAATAAATAAGGTACGAATTTCAATATTATCGGCCTGTCTATCGGGAATAAGAATATTCTTTTATCCTTGGTTTGACGCAAACGTGAAATTTAAAACTATTATAAGAGTTGTATATGATGAAAAAAGCTGACACTGAAAGCCCTCCTTATCGCTCAATTCCGCAAATGTTACAGATCAATGCGGAAAAATATGCCGAACAACCTGCCATCAGCTTTAAAAAAGGTGGTGCCTACATGACTCTGAACTATCAGCAGTTCTATACTCGAGTCCTGATGGCGGCACGGGGGTTACGCAAGGCGGGAATGCAGCCGTGCGACAATGTGGCGATCTTTTCTGAAAATCGTGCTGGCTGGGTTATTGCCGACCTGGGTATTCAATCAGCGTTAGGCATTAGCGTACCTATTTACGCAACCAACACCGGGGTTCAGGCTGCTTATGTTATCAATCACTGCTCCGCAAAGATCGTTTTTGTTTCTGATCGGCTTCAATATGAAAAATTGCTAGCGGTTCGTGATCAAATTCCCCAGGTTGAACTGGTCGTCTCTTTTGAGCGTTTTCTCGGCGAACGGCACCTGCCGGTTTATACCCTCTACCAGTTATCTGAAATCTCTTATCCAATCAAGGACGATGAGAAACAGCAGATCCAGGAACTGGTTGCCTCCATTACTCCGGATGATCTGATCACTATTATTTACACTTCGGGCACAACGGGTCAGTCCAAAGGGGTCATGCTGACCCAGAACAACATGATGATTAATGCCTGGGACGGCATTCAGCTTGCTGGTGAGGACAACATGGGTGGGACATTTTTGAGCTTTCTCCCCTTGAGTCATGTTCTGGAGCGTACTGCTGGATACCATTCAGTCTTGATGGGTGGCGGACACATTGCTTTTGCCGAGGATGTCAACAAGGTTGTCGAAAATATTGTTGAGGTTAAACCGACGGGGATGATCAGCGTGCCGCGGTTGTTCGAAAAAATCTATTCACGCATCTACGAAAGTGCTCACCTACTGAGCCCGCTGAAGCGACAGATGTTCCACCAGGCCATCGAAGTAGGTCGAAAATATATCCATCTAAAGTACATCAAACATCAGCCAACTGGACTGCTCGGGCTCAAATACAAAATTTACGACAGACTGGTCTTCCGCAAAATTCGTAATCGCTTCGGAGGAAATCTGAAATTTTTTATCTGTGGCGGTGCACCGTTGGACAAAACCATCAATGAATTCATGTGGATCATCGGTATTCCGGTTTTTGAAGGTTATGGTTTAACGGAAACCAGCCCGGCTGTCACCTTGAACAGTTTGCAGGAAAACCGCTTTGGTTCTGTGGGGAAAGCCCTGGGTGATGCAGAGTTCAAGCTGGCCGAAGACGGTGAACTGCTGATCAAGGGATCAGTGGTCATGCGCGGTTATTACCGCGATGAAGAGGCCACCGCAGCTGCTTTTGAGGATGGTTGGTTTAAAACTGGCGATATAGCTCGAATTGATGACGAGGGTTACGTTTATATCATCGATCGGAAAAAAGAGATTATCGTGACTGCGGGGGGTAAAAATATTGCGCCGCAGCCGTTGGAAAATTCACTCAAATTGGATAAATATATCTCTCAAGCTTATATCCATGGCGATAGAAAGCCCTATCTGGTCGCCCTACTGACACCAAACCTGGAACGGTTGATCGAATTCGGGCACAGCCATCAGATCGATTATTTAGGAGTCGATGATCTGGTTGCAAATCATCTTGTGCAGCAACTTTTTGTCGAGCGGATCGAGCAGTTCAATAAGGACCTTCCCGCCTATGAAACCATTAAGAAATTTGTGGTTTTGCCGCGTGAGTTTTCCACTGAAGGGGGAGAATTAACTCCGACGATGAAACTAAAACGTAAAGTTATTTACGCAACGTATAAGGACAAAATCGAACAACTTTATCTGCACAATGGCAACGGCCAGAGCGCCCAGCCACAATCGGAAAATGGAGGTACAAATGAGGCAAATTAATCGTGTTGCCGTACTTGGAGCCGGGGTTATGGGGGCGACAATTGCAGCCCATCTCGCCAATGCTGGTCTGGAAGTTTTATTGCTCGATATCGTCCCGCGGGAGCTGACCAGCCAGGAAGAAGCACAGGGGCTCAGCTTGGAGAGCCCGCAAGTACGAAACCGGATCGCCAATGCCGGGCTGGCGGGTCTGCTGACAATGAAACCGGCACCGTTCTATCTCAAGCAGTATGCCAGTCAGATCAGTGTTGGCAACTTTGATGATGACTTGGGAAAACTGAAGGACTGTGACTGGGTGATTGAAGTCGTCATCGAGCATATGCCGATCAAGAAAGACCTGTTGACTAAGGTGGTACCAAATCTGGTCGAAGGAGCACTCTTATCGACCAATACCAGCGGTCTGTCGGTCAACGAAATGGCTGAGATGCTCCCAGCGGAAGTTCGTAAAAATTTCCTGGTCACCCATTTCTTCAATCCACCACGCTACATGCGTCTGTTGGAAATTGTTCCCAGCCAATACACGGATCCTAAGATTGTCTCCGGATTGGCCGAATTTATCAGCCGGCGTCTGGGCAAGGGAATTGTTTACGCGAAAGACACCCCCAACTTTATCGCTAACCGGATCGGTGTTTTCTCCATCTTCAATGGGGTTAAACACATGCTCGATCTGGAAATGACAGTTGAAGAGGTCGATAGCGTTGCCGGACCAGCTACAGCCAGGCCGGGGTCAGCGGCCTTCCGTACCAGTGATCTGGTTGGGATTGATACCCTTGTCCATATCTGCAAAAATACTTATGAATTGCTACCGGATGACGAAAGTCGTGAGACGTTTAAGATTCCTGAATTCATGGAGAAAATGGTTGAAAAAGGGCTGCATGGCAATAAAAGCAAGCAGGGGTTTTATAAAAAGGAACAAATTGACGGCAAACGTCAAATTTTTTACTACGATTACAACAGTGGTGAATTCAAACCCGCTGAAAAACCAAAATTTGCTTCAGTGGTTGCAGTCAAAATGGTTGATGACCCAGCGCAAAAAGTCAAAATGGTCATCAATGGTCAGGATAAAGGTGCAGAATTCGCCTGGCGCTCATTGCGTGACTCCTTAATTTACACAGTCAACCGCATCCCGGAAATTGCTGATGATATTGTTAATATCGATAACGGCATGAAGTGGGGCTTCAATTGGGAAATTGGCCCCTTCGAGATGTTCGATGCGATTGGTGTTCAGAGTTTTGTTAAGCGGGCGGAAAAGGACGGTGTTGATGTCCCGGAAAGCTTGCAAGGGGTAGAAGCTTTCTACCGTTACAATGATGCCGGGCAGCAGGAATATTACGATTTGCTGGAAAAGACATATCACTTGGTGCCGAGTAAAGCGGGCCAGATCAATCTACAGATTCTCAAAAAAACGGCTGGTGTTGTAGAAAAGAATTCCAATTGCTCGCTCATCGATCTTGGCGATGGGGTCTTCGGTTTTGAATTCCACTCCAAGATGAATGCCATCAGTGCCGATATCCTCTCAATGACCCATAAAGCGGTCAAGCGTGCCGAAGCAGAAGGTGTCGGCCTGGTGATCGGCAATCAGGGAACCAATTTTTCTGTCGGAGCCAACTTGATGCTGCTCGCGGTTGCGCTAGCTGAAGGAGCCTACGAGGATATTGATCTGATTGTTGGTGCGTTTCAGAAAGCCACCATGGCGGTTAAATATGCCAAAGTCCCTGTTGTTGCGGCACCATTCGGGATGGCTCTTGGGGGCGGCTGTGAGTTTTCTTTGCATGCCGATGCGATCAACGCTTATGCAGAAACCTACATGGGCTTGGTTGAAATCGGGGTTGGATTACTTCCGGCTGGTGGCGGTACCAAAGAGATGTGCCTGCGAGCTGTTGAGCTGGCAAGCCAGTATGATACCGATGTGACCCCTTTTATTTTCAAGAATTTTCAGCAGATCGGCATGGCAAAAGTCTCCATGGGGGCAGCTGAAATGACAGGCATGGGCTATCTACGCAATGGCGATAGTATCAGCATGGATATTGACCGCTTGATCGCCGACGCCAAACAGAAGGTCCTCGCGTTGGCTACCAATTATCGCCCGCAAAGGCCACTGGAAAATATTCCAGCACCGGGGCGAGGCATTGCCGCCAGTATTAAGAGTCAGTTATGGAATATGAAGATGGGCGGTTTTGTCACCGAGTACGAAGCAGAAATGGGTGGGGTTATTGCCGATGTCATCACTGGTGGAGATGTGTTGCCGGGCACCCCGATCTCAGAAAATTATCTGTTGCAACTGGAGCGGCAGGCGTTCCTCAAGTTGTGTGGCAACAAAAAAACAGCTGAGCGGATTCAACATATGCTGAAAACAGGGAAGCCGCTGCGGAATTAATTTTAATAAAACAATCCATCTCGCAGGAGAATAAACGATGAAAACAGCTTATATACTTGCCGCCTATCGTACCCCCGGTTGCCGGGCCAAAAAAGGCAAATTTAAGGATATGCGCCCCGATGATCTCGCCGCTGCAGCGCTTGCAGGGCTGATTGAGCGTACCAAGATTGATCCGATGCGGATTGATGATGTTGTGCTTGGTTGTGCTTTCCCCGAAGGGGAGCAGGGAATGAATGTCGCACGAATTGCGGCGCTAAAAGCGGGAATCCCTTACCAGGTTCCGGCTCAGACGATCAATCGCTTCTGCTCTTCCGGATTGCAGAGCATCGCTCTGGCAGCAGAGCGGATTATGGCTGGGTTTGCCGACTGTATTATTGCTGGTGGTACCGAGTCGATGACTACGGTTCCCATGGGTGGAAATAAGTACAGTGCGAACCCCGGTCTGGTTGCTGAATGGCCCGAGGCATTTGCCTCCATGGGTATCACGGCAGAACTGGTCGCCGACAAGTATCAAATCAATCGACTGGATCAGGATACCTTTTCTGCCGCCAGCCATATAAAAGCAGCTGAGGCGATTGCTGCAGGGCGCTTTAGCGACGAAATCATTCCTGTTGAGATTGAAAAAACAGCTATCGTTAAAGGGAAAGTTCAAAAATCTACAGAATTAGTTTCGATCGACGATGGTGTGCGCGCTGATACCACCGTTGAGGGGTTGTCTAAACTCAAACCGGCTTTCAAAATGGGTGGTTCCGTTACCGCTGGAACATCATCACAGATGACCGATGGTGCCGCTGCTGCGTTGGTTGTCTCTGAAGACTTCCTCAAAGAAATCGGCGGAGAACCGCTGGCTCGCTTTGTCGCCTTTGCGGTTAAGGGCGTGCCACCAGAAATTATGGGTATCGGGCCGATTGCAGCGATTCCAGCAGCCCTGAAACTGGCTGGTCTGCAACAGAGCGATATTGGCCTGATTGAGCTGAATGAAGCTTTTGCAGCACAGTCTCTGGCGGTGATCAAGGAGCTGGGATTGAATACAGATATTATTAATGTCAGTGGTGGAGCTATTGCCCTGGGGCATCCTCTCGGATGTACCGGAGCTAAACTGACAGCAACTCTATTGCACGAAATGCAACGCCGCGAATTGCGTTACGGCATGGTTTCTATGTGCATCGGTGGGGGTATGGGTGCCGCTGGAATTTTTGAAAAATTGTAATAAACTCACATAAAAGCACCAAGAAAAGCTTTTTAACGCAGAGACGCTGAGAAGCGCGGAGCACGCAGAGAAAGGCGAAAATCTTTTTCGTTTTAGGTTTAAGGTCAAAACATAAATTTGTTTTATGATTTCTCTGCCCCTCTCCGCCTCTGCGTTAAGGCTTTTGAATTTATTTAATTTGAGTAAACAACAATGAGGTGAACATTATGGCTGGAAAAATTTTGCAGGGCGGAGAATTTTTGATCGCTGAAACGGACTGTCAGGACGTTTTTACTCCTGAAGATTTTACTGACGAGCAACGGGCGATTGCAGAGACGACCGAACAGTTTGTCGCAAATGAGATTATGCCGCTTGCCGAAGAAATTGAAGAGCAGAAATTCGAACATGTTGTCGAAGGGATGCGCAAATGTGGTGAGCTGGGGCTGTTGATGATGGATGCTCCGGAAGAAGATGGCGGTCTGGG
>JAQIBX010000025.1 GCA_027858895.1 Desulfuromusa sp.
GCCTCTGGAAAAAATTGCCGGTATCAATCAAATAGAAGTTGGCGCCCACGGTATCTATATTGTGAAAGGTCACAACCGTGGGGTATTACTACCACAAGTCGCCACCGATTATGGCTGGGGCAGAGAAACCTTTCTGCAGCAAACTTGTGTGAAAGCGGGTCTTTCTGAAAACTCATGGCAAGAGCAAGATGCAGAAATCTATATTTTCAGCGGTCAGATCATTAGCGAATAAACTTAAAGCAAACTCAAGTTATTTAAACATAAGTATTTTATTTTAAAAATAATATGCTCATTCCAACAAAATCAATTGCGACCTCCTTGTATGAAACTTTATAGTCTCACCCTACTAAAAAGGGCCCAGCAGTAGATGGACCCTTTTTCTAATTATTTATAATTGGTTACAGTCGCCAGAAGAGCATCTTTAATTTATTCAGTGTTGCTGGAACCGATTGCATTTCGTACGCAGTCATTCAATCAACCTTATTTTACTTGATTTCAATCCAAAAGATCGAATTTATCAGGTTCAGCATAACAGAGCGGACAGACCCAACCTTCAGGCAGATCGGCTAACTCAACTCCCGGTGGAATTTTGTTCATTTCATCCCCCTTTTCCGGGTCGTAAACGTAGCCACAGCAGGTACAGATATATCGCATGGTTAAACCTTTCTCTAAAAAAATGAATAGCAACTAGATGGCAAAATATTTAGCCTGCGGGTGATGCACCACAATCGCCGAAGTACTCATTTCCGGAACCATTTCAAAAGACTCAGTTAAGCCGACGCCAATATCTTCCGGCTGCAACAGTTCAAACAGTGGGCCATGCGCTCCCAGATCGGGACAGGCGGGATAACCAAAACCGTAGCGTGACCCTTGATATCCCTGCGCGACATAGGCATCCATATCACCGCCATCGTGCTGAATTCCCATTTCTATACGCATCTTCTCGTGCCAGTATTCGGCCAACGCATCGGTCAATTCGACTCCAAGACCGTGCAGCATCAGATAATCGTGATAAATGTCTGATTCGTAGAGCTGTTTAGTTCTTTCTGCCAACCGATCGCCGAGAGTGACAACAAAAAAACCAACCTTATCACCGCCCTCTTCCGCATTACGTAAGTAATCAGCAATACAAAGGCCGGGAGCATTATTCTGCCGTGGAAAATTGAAGACCTTCTCGCCTGAATCACTACTGATCAGCAGATTATCCCCTGCGCTGACACAATCGAAATATCCATAAGTCACTTTCGGTTGCAACCAACCTTCATTCAGCGATTGCTCTTTTAACCGCCGGAAAAGCGGCAGAACCGTCTTACGATTCAACTCGGCATATTCTTCCTTGGACATTTTTCCGCGTCGATAGCCCCAACGTCCTCTGAATAAAGCCGCTTCGTTGAGGAAACTGAATAATTTCTCGGCATCAATGTCTGTAACCAATTTACGCCCAACAAAAGGAACGGTCGGCGGGGCAAACGAACGGTCTAAAACCTCTTGCTGTGGACTGGGACGATTTTTAGTCACAGTACTTTCTTCCCATTGGGTTGATATCAATTTTCCAGCTTCAAATTCACGAATTGCTTTCAAACCGGCAAAAGCATCGGCGCAATAGACGACCGGCTGCTGGTAATTAGGCGCACAATCAACGGCAACAAACTTCGTCGTCAATGCTGCGCCGCCGAGCAGAACCGGTTGCGTCAGCCCAACAGCCTGAAACTGGGCGAGATTGTCCTGCATCAGCAATGCTGACTTGACCAGCAGTCCCGACAGACCCACCACATCAACCTGTAATTCCTTGGCCGTAGAGATGATCTTTTCAGCAGGAACCTTAATCCCGATATTATATACCTTGTAGCCATTGTTGGTGAGAATGATATCAACCAGATTTTTACCAATATCATGAACATCCCCGGCCACCGTTGCCAGCAATATAGACGTCCGTCCCTCGTCAGATAATTTCTCCATGTAGGGTTCCAACAAACCCACGCTCTGCTTCATAACCTCTGCCGACTGCAACACAAAGGGCAACAACAGGTCGCCTCGGCCAAACAGCTCACCAACTTCGCGCATGGCCGGCACTAAAAGGTTATTGATAATATCCAAAGGTTGCCAACGCCCACGCAGAGTTGTCAGCAAATCGTCCAGCTCCCCCTTGTCGCCCTTGAGTACTTTCTGATGTAGCTGTTGTTCGACTGTAAGGGAGGCTCCATCTTCGCTCTCATCCTGATCAACAGCCTGCTCAAAGTAATCAATAAATGCCATCAGTGCTTCTGGATGGCGATTAAACAGCAAATCAAAACAGATTTTTCGATCTTCTTCACTGATTGAGGCATAAGGGAGTACCTTAGCTGCATCAACGATAGCAGTATTAAGCCCAGCGTCTACGGCTTCGTGAAGAAAAATTGAGTTAAGAACCTTTCGCGCCGCCGGACGCAGTCCGAAGCTGATATTGCTGATGCCCAAGGTAAAGCCAACACCGGGCAGCTCTTGTTTGACCAACTTGATTGCTTTCAAGGTCTCCATTGCGGCATCGCGCATGGTTTCGTCACCGGAACCGACAGTAAAAGTGAGAAGATCGAAAAGAATATCCTGGGGTCGCAAACCATGTTTATGAACGGCCAAAGCATAAATTTCTCTGGCAACAGCCAACTTCTTCTCGCAAGTCAGTGCCATTCCTTCCAGATCAATGGTCAATGCAACTACGGCCGCACCGTATTTTTTCGCCAGCCGGCAGATTCGATCCAGATTGGCACCACCATCTTCCAGATTGATTGAATTGATAATTGCCCGTCCTGGATAGAGCGGCAATACCAGTTCCAGAGTTTCGGGACTGGTTGAATCAAACATTAATGGCGCTTTGCAAGAACCGGCATACAACTGGGTCAATTGAAGCATATCCGCTGCTTCATCGCGACCGGCATAAGCAACACAAAGATCCAGAACCTGCGCTCCACGCGCTTCCTGATCAAGAGCAGCCTTGAGGCAGGCGTCCCAATCCTCAGCCAACAATGCCTCTTTAAATGCTTTAGAGCCGTTGGGATTACAGCGTTCACCGATTAATAAGGGTGGGATTTCCTGGTAGAGTTCAACGGCCTGATAAAGACTGGTGACTGAGGCTTTCATATAGACACCTCCCGCTGGCCAGGCGTAACACCAGCTAAACGTTTTACCAACGCTGCAATATGAGCAGGACTGGTCCCACAACAACCACCGACGATACTGACTCCCTGATGAACGACAAACTGATACATCTGTTCGGCATAATCCTCCGGGCTTAACGGATAGTGAGTCTGCCCGTTAACCACTTGCGGTAACCCCTGATTTGGTATCACCGAAACCCGTCGTGGCCAGTTCTGACTCAGATATGTGACATGCGAGGTCATATCCTGTGGCCCCGTCGCACAATTCAGGCCGAGTGAAAACAGCGGGAAAGGCTCCAACGCGGCAACCACAGCCGCAATATCGGAACCGACCAGCATGGTTCCCTGTTGCTCAATTGTCACCGAGGCCATAACCGGTATTTGGTAATTCGTAGTCTCCAGAACCTCAAAGGCCGCAACCAAAGCGGTCTTGGTTTGCAACAGGTCCTGACAAGTTTCCACAATCAGACAATCAACTCCGGCCTCCAATAATGTCTCAATCTGCTCCCGCGTTGCCACTGCCAAATCTGCGACACTAATATGCCCCAGTGACGGCAACTTAGTTCCAGGTCCGACCGAACCGGCAATGTATTTATCTGCCCTGCCAGCAATCGCCAGTCTGGCGTTTTCAACGGCACGAGTATTGATCTCTTTCACTTTATCCTGCAAGCCATATTCGGCCAGCACCACCCGTGAAGCACCAAAGGTATCTGTTTCAATCACCATGGCTCCGGCATCCAACATACTTTTATGAAATTCGATAATATGGCCGGGCGCCGAAAGGTTGAGGATTTCATTGCACCCCTCACACCCCGACCAGTCTTTATCGCTAATATCCATCAACTGCAAACTGGTTCCGCAGGCACCATCAAAAATCAGCAGCGGCTGTTCAGTAAAAGTCATTTCGTTTCCATCCTGTCAAAGAAAAAAATTGTCACTACCCTATTGCACATTACCTAATCTGCAAACGACTGTCTAGTTGCAAACCATGAAACAAATTCCTATTTTTGTAAATATTTGTTAAATTCATCGTCAATCACCCATGGGAGGACAATTGTGAGTTCTACAAACTATCAATCTGTGTCCAATTCTACCCAACGCCGCCTGGGAGAATATCTTCAAACCGCAGGACTGTTAAATTCAGAACAACTTGATGAAGCGATTGAATATCAGTGTATCTACGGAGGGAAACTGGGCACCAGCCTGATTGAATTGGGGCTGATTGAAGAAAATCAATTAGCAAAAATCCTCAGTGAGCAATTGGGACACCATTATATTAAGCCTGAATTACTCATGACGGTCCCCAGTTCATTGCTGAAACTGATCCCAAGGAAAACCGCTCTAAAATATCAGGTCATCCCCTACCATAAAGATGGTAAAAGACTTTATGTTGCGATGAACGAGCCCAAGAACTTAACCCTCATTGATGAACTTTCATTCCAGCTCGACCATATCATTATTCCCCTGGCAATTCCGGAAATCCGCCTCATACTAGCACTACAAAAACATTACAACATGATGCCCCCCCCACGTTATGAAACCTTGGCTGGACAAATTAACCGCAGGAATCTAGCTGCTGAAAGAATCTCTTCAAAGAAAAATTCAAATAAAGATAAACAGCAGAAGTTACCAGTGATTGAGCCTGAAACAGAAACACCTGCCGCTGACGTCTCTACCTGGCCGCTGCTTGGGGGGACACCTTTCGCTGCAGCAGAAGAAGAAGAGGACCAGGACAGCTATTTTTATGACCAACCGGCACAAAAAGAAGTGAAAAACAGGACTAGCCTGTTCCAGAAATTAGCTAATGCGCAAGATCGAGATGATATCGCCAGGGCCATTATTGCTCATCTCAAAACTGATTTCCCCAAGTGCGCATTGATGATGGTGCGCAAGGAGACTGTAAATGGTTGGCTGGCGACAGTTGAAAAGGGAAAACAACCTTTTGAGCAGATTGTTATTTCGCTACAAGAACAATCAGTCTTCAACCTGGTTACCACAAACCACGCCCATTATCTGGGGCCGATGATCGATTCGCCACAGACTCATGCAATTCTTGATTTCTTCGCAACTCAGTTACCGCAAGATGTCCTGATTATGCCTCTCACTGTTCAAAATAAATTAGTCTGTATTCTCTACATTCAGGGGGATTATGCTGATCTTGAGCAGCATTTAACCGAATTTAGAAATATTGCAGATAAGGTAGAATTGTCCTTCAAGCTGCTCATCTTGAAAAATAAAATCCTCACTCTCTGAAATCTATAATGGAAAAAGAGCTAGCAGACTTTAATCCAGATTTCGTGAAAAAGCTCCAGACGGGACTGACCGCCAGTGGAGAAGAACTTTTCCAGCTGATATTAGATCCTGAGAGTGACTTTCTGCAAACTCTCCTGAAAAATCCCCAGTTAAATGAAGAGCATTTGCTTATCCTGCTGAAACGCCGCGATTTATCCGAAGAACTCATCAATAGTATCTACAAAAAGTACAAACAATCACTCAGCCATCGCTCGATTCTGGCGTTGGTCAAAAATCCTGCAACTTCAGGAACTCTGGTGCGCAACTTGCTGCCGCAACTGCGCTTGTTTGAGTT
>JAQIBX010000053.1 GCA_027858895.1 Desulfuromusa sp.
TTTCAGGGTTTCCGGCTGGGGTTTCTGGGCACTAGGTTTCTTTTTTGCTGGTTTTTTCATGTCTGCTTTTCTCTAGAGTTACTATTATTGAATAAGGGACGGCAGACTACTCTCAGTTCAATGTTCCTGTCAAATTTAACGAGGGTTGCCTGGTGTTGGTATCTCAGATAAACTGCGCCATGCAGATTCTGCATACACAAAAAGTCTTTTCACCACAGAGACACAGAGAAAACCTTTCCAGGGCTTGAATGAATTTTCACTCTCTCCGTGCCTCAGTGTCTCTGTGGTAGCTTCGTTGTTATAGGGCCCAATCTTAGTTCAAGGAGTTCAACCGTTGCGACACAAAACCCGTCAGATCAAATTGGGTGATCTTGCCATTGGGGGCGATGCCCCGATCAGTGTTCAGTCGATGTGCAGTACCGATACCCGTAATGTTGCCGCGACGCTGACGCAGATAGAGGCGTTGCAGGAGGCCAAATGCGAAATCATCCGTTGCGCTGTTCCTGATCAGGCGGCAGCAGAAGCGCTTGGTGCGATCAAGCAGGGCTGTCAGATTCCGTTGATTGCCGACATCCACTTTGATTATCAGCTGGCACTGATTTCTGTCGCGCAGGGGGTTGATGGATTACGCTTAAACCCCGGTAATATCGGTGAACGCTGGAAGGTGGCAGAGGTCGTCAAGGCGTGCGCAGAACGGCAGGTGCCGATCCGCATTGGGGTCAACGCGGGTTCGCTGGAACGAGAACTGTTACAGAAGTATGGTCATCCAACGGCTGAAGCAATGGTTGAAAGTGCGCTTGGGCATATTCGGATCCTGGAAGAGTTGAATTACACAGAAATCAAGGTCAGCCTGAAGGCCTCCGATATCGCCAGAACGGTTGAAGCTTATCGACTTCTGGCCGGGCAGGTTGATTATCCCCTGCATATTGGCATTACCGAAGCGGGGACAACCTGGAGCGGGACGATCAAAAGTGCCATTGGCCTGGGTTCACTGTTGTACGACGGGATTGGCGATACCTTGCGGGTTTCGCTGACCGGGGACCCCGTCGAAGAAGTACGCGTTGGCTGGGAAATCCTCAAGAGCTTGCGACTGCGGGAAAAGGGCCCGATATTTATCAGTTGCCCGACCTGCGGGCGTTGTCAGATTGATCTGATTGAGATTGCTGAAGAGGTGGAACAGCGGCTGCAAGATTTCCCCCAACCATTGACGATTGCGGTGATGGGTTGCGTGGTCAACGGCCCCGGTGAAGCCCGCGAGGCCGACTTAGGGATTGCCGGAGGGATGGGGCAGGGGATTTTATTCCGTCGTGGCGAGGTTGTGCGCAAAGTACCACAGGCCGAACTGGCCGATGCTTTGGTTGAAGAAGCGTGGCGGATGATTGCGGAGCAGCAAGTTCAGGAATGAAAACCCTGTCATGGAAATAGTCCTTCTGGAACCATTTTTTGCCGGATCGCACGCTTCTTGGGCGCAAGAGTATGCAGCTCGCAGCCGCCATCATATCAAAATTCTCAGTTTAAAAGGGCAGCATTGGAAGTGGCGGATGCATGGTGGCGCGGTGACCCTGGCAACGGAGTTTCTTGCCGGTGGATACAAGCCTGATCTGTTGCTTGCGACCGATATGCTTGATCTCACCACGTTTCTTGCCCTGACCCGTAAGCTGACATTTAATATTCCCACCGCAATATATTTTCACGAAAATCAGCTGACCTACCCCTGGTCGCCGACCGATCCCGACCCAGAGCAACAACGCGATATCCATTATGGATTCATTAACTATGCATCTGCTCTGGCTGCTGATGTGGTGTTATTTAATTCTGACTATCATCAACGGTCTTTTTTACAAGAGCTTCCCGGTTTTCTTAAAGCCTTCCCCGATTATAATGAAGCTGAGACGACGCAGAAAATTATTGATAAGAGCAGAACGTTGCACCTGGGACTTGATCTGAAAAAATTCGATGGTTGTCGCCGTGATTGGGAAAAATCAGCGGATCGACCACCGTTGATCTTGTGGAATCATCGATGGGAGTACGATAAAAACCCCCAGGAGTTTTTTCAGGCTCTTTATGCTTTGCAGGAACAGAACATTGATTTTGAGCTGGCAGTGTTGGGAGAGTCTTACCGTAACGTGCCGAACGTATTTGCTGAGGCAAAGCTAAAACTGTCCGATCATATTGTCCACTGGGGGTATGAAAAGAATTTTTCCGACTACGCCGCCTGGTTGTTGCGGGCTGATATTCTCCCCGTCACTTCGATTCACGACTTCTTCGGTATGAGTGTGGTACAGGCGATTTATTGCAATTGTTTTCCTCTGCTACCAAAACGGCTCGCTTACCCTGAACACATAACGGCTGACTATAGTGAACGATGTTTCTACACAAATTTTGACGATCTGGTTGTACGCCTTAAAAGTGCTTGTTTGAACATTGAATCCCTGCGCCAGGAAAAGCTGCAAGTGATGGTTGCTCATTACGATTGGGGTGGGATGGGCGCTGTTTATGATGATTTGCTGGAAAAAATTAAATGAGATCAGTCCGGCAAGCGCTTGCTTTTCTATATAAATCAGGTTAATTTTCCACTCTTACGCAATGTCCCCCCAAACCTATTAAACGAACAGGAAAAGTTTATATGCGTTACTCCCAATATTTTTTGCCGACCCTTAAGGAAACTCCTGCCGATGCTGAAGTCATCAGCCATCAATTGATGCTGCGGGCAGGAATGATCCGAAAAGTTGCTGCTGGCATCTATAGCTATCTGCCATTTGGATTGCGTTCAGTACGGAAGATGGAGCAGATCATCCGTGAAGAGATGAACCGTGCAGGGGCCATCGAATGTCTGATGCCGATGGCTAATCCGGCAGAACTGTGGCAGGAATCTGGCCGTTGGGAGAAATATGGCAAGGAGTTACTACGATTCAAAGATCGAAAATCTGCCGATTTTTGCATGGGACCAACCCATGAAGAGGTGATCACTGATATCGTCCGTAATACGGTCAATTCCTACCGTCAATTGCCGCTGAATCTCTATCAGATCCAGACGAAATTTCGCGATGAAATTCGCCCCCGGTTTGGCTTGATGCGCGGCCGAGAATTTATCATGAAGGACGCTTATTCTTTCGATCTGGATGATGCTGGCGCCGATCTTTCTTATAGTAAGATGTACCAGGCTTATCGGAATATTTTTAACCGTTGCGGACTTAAATACCGTTCCGTTGAGGCGGACAGTGGTGCTATTGGTGGGAGTTTTTCTCATGAGTTTATGGTGCTGGCGGAATCGGGTGAGGATGCAATTGTTTCTTGCGATAGCTGCGAATATGCCGCCAATGTGGAAAAAGCCGAACTGATTTATCATGAACTGGAAACTCCGGCGGCAACCTTGGAGCTGCAGCAGGTGGATACCCCCGGGCAGAAGACGATTGAAGAGGTTGTCGAATTTCTCAAGCTGAGCCCGCAGCAGTTGGTGAAAACCTTAATCGTGCAGACTTCGGCTGATGAGGTTTTGGCGGTTCTGTTACGCGGTGACCGTGAATTGAACGTGATTAAGCTTGCCAATCTGCTCGATGTTGATTGGGTCTTGATGGCTGAAGATGATGTGGTCAAGCAGGCTACCGGAGCACCAACCGGATTCGCCGGTCCGATCGGACTGAAAATTCGCGTTATTGGCGATGCTGAAGTGCAGGGGATGGCCGATTTCGTCGTTGGTGGTAACGCGGCCGATGTCCACTTCACCGGTGCTAATCAAGACCGTGATTTCAAGGTCAGTCAGTTTGCTGATCTACGCCAGGCAGTGGCTGGCGATCCGTGCCCCCGCTGTGAAAATGGCAAATTTGAAAGTTGGCGCGGGATTGAAGTCGGTCATATATTCAAATTAGGCGTCAAATATTCTGAAGCGATGAATGCCACGGTGTTGGATGCTCAAGGGAAAGCTCAACCGCTGGTTATGGGTTGCTACGGAATCGGCGCTGGTCGTTCTGTCGCTGCAGCGATTGAACAGAATCATGATGAGAACGGCATGATATTGCCGATGCCGCTGGCTCCTTTTCAGGTTCTGGTGACCATGTTGAACCCCAAAGATGACGAGGTTCGCGAGGCAGCGGAAACGCTCTATCAGCAATTGTTGGCTTTAAATGTTGAAGTATTGCTCGATGATCGTGATGAGCGCCCTGGCATCAAATTTAAGGATGCCGATCTGATTGGAATTCCTTTGCGGGTGACGGTTGGGGCACGCAATTTAAAAGAGGGGAATGTTGAACTGAAGGCTAGAAACAGCGGCACTACGTCGATGGTTTCACTGGGCGATATTACTCCACAACTACAGCAGTTGATTTCTGAGGCGTTGGCCTTTGAGCTGGGAAACTGATTTTTTCACGATGTAGCATTCACGTGCACAAAAACAACTTGATCAGAGATATATGAAAACAATTAACATTGATAATAGTGGTTCTCTGAAATTGCCACCAGAAATATATCGACCGCTGGGGAATCAGCCGTTGTCGGTTATTTCGGCTTCTCCGGTCCACCTGTTGCTCGGCCGTCCAGAAGTGGAAGGGCCCGTCCTGATTTCAGGAGTGTTGGAAGAGGGGGCTATTACCGATCTTCTCTCTTACTTCAACATGTTTCGCAAGACTGGAATTCTCACCATTGAGCTGGAAGGTGGATTAAAAGCACTCTATTTTCAACAGGGAGAAATTGTTTTTGCCACCAGCTCCTTTACCAGTGAAGACCTTGGTGAAGTGTTATTCTCACTTGGTAAAATTGAGCAAGATGCGTTGCATCAATTGCGTTTGATGGTTAATCAAAACACTTCACTCGGCAAGTTGCTGGTTGAGCGTGGTGTGGTTGCCCCTAAGGATCTCTGGCTGGCGGCTCGTAGTCAGGTTGAACATATTATCTATACCCTGTTTTCTGCCAATTCCGGTGGGTTTTACTTTCAATCTTTGCCGATCGAACAGGAGCAGATCTTACGCCTGTCGATGAGTACTCAGAATATCATCATGGAAGGGCTGCGTCGATTGGATGAAAAAGCCCTGTTCATGCGTAAGATTATCTCTCTTGACTATTTTCCACTGGAGACTGGGAAAGAGGTTGCTGATCTGACTCAGGCTGAGGCTCGCTTGATGAATGCCGCCCAGGCCGGACAGCAAACGGCTCAGGATTTGTTTCGCAAGGTCGGGTTACGTGAATTCGACGGGATGCGAATTTTGTTTGGTCTGATAGAACGACGACTGATCCGGATGGAAGAAACTCCGACGACGGAGATTGAAGGGAGTCTGGGACAAATCCTGGCAGCTTACAACAGTTTGTTTAAGGTTATTTTCGTACGAGTGCTCAAAGTCAGCCCGCAGTTTCCTCAAGAGGTTGCTCAGTCTCTGCGTGATTTACCGCAACCTTATTCCTTTGTACTGCGAGATGTGGAATTACGGGATGATGGGACCCTTGATGGCCATCGGATCGTTGCGAATCTGGTCGGTCTGGAAGAAGGGGACAAGAAAAAACTGCTGGCCGATTCGCTCTGCGAAGTTGCCTTTACTGAAACAATGGCCTTGCGACGGGAGTTGGACGCTGAGCAGGCCAGACCACTGATTGCCAGGGTTCAGGAAGTAACGACCAAGATTCGGGCGATGATCGGGAGAAACGAATGAAACAAGAGGCTAGGCAGCGGTTGATTTTTGCTTTGGATGTTGATGAGTTTGCTGCAGCAGAAGCATGGGTTAAAAAACTGCATACAAATGTTGGTCTGTTCAAAGTTGGTAAGCAGCTGTTCACCCGTTGCGGCCCCGATGTCGTCAGGATGGTTCAGGCTCATGGTGGTGATGTTTTTCTGGATCTCAAATATCACGATATCCCCAATACTGTTGCCAAAGCGGCCGTTGAGGCCTGCAAGCTGGGAGTGAAGATTTTCAATGTCCACGCTCTGGGTGGCTTGGAGATGATGCGAAAAACCGTGGCAGAAGTTGATGCTTACTGTTCTTCTGCGGGGGTTGCTCGGCCGATGTTGTTGGCAGTGACAATTCTCACTTCATCCACAGCAGAAACCTTACAAGAAGTCGGAATTGATCGATCTGTAGAGGAGATGGTGGTTCGTTTGGCTAAGTTGGCGAAAGCTGCCGGGTTTGATGGCGTCGTTGCCTCGCCAAAAGAGGCCGTCCTGATTCGCACGGCTTGTGGCGACAATTTTGCCATTGTTACCCCGGGTGTGCGCCCAACGTTTGCCGCACTGGATGATCAGAAGCGGGTGACCACTCCGACCGAGGCTATTGCTGCCGGAGCCACAGCTCTGGTGATTGGACGCCCTATTTCTGCTGCAAGCAATCCTCTGGAAGCGTCTGGGAAAATTTTGGCAGAAATTGAAAGTGCACTGGCAACTTGATGGCTGACTATCTTTACGGGATCAACCCGATACATGAGGCTTTTCAGGGCGAGGGCCGAAAGCCACTTGAACTTCTTGTTATCAGTGGTGAACGAAATGACCGTCTTGACGAACTGGTTGCGCAGGCAAAACAGCGGCAACTGCAAATTAAATATCTTTCGCGGTCTGAGTTAGAGCGGCTGGCGGGGCATGCCCATCATCAAGGTGCTCTGCTGAAACTGACTCCTTTTAACTACACGGATCTTACTGCTCTGCTGCAAAACTGGCGCAAGAGTGGGCAAGTCGCTTTCTTTCTTCTCCTTGATGGCATTACCGATCCGCACAATTTCGGTGCGATTCTGCGCAGTGCCGAAGTCGCTGGCTGCCGGGGGGTGATTGTTGCCAAGGATCGATCTTGCCCGGTGACTTCTGTGGTCGAAAAAACTGCCTCCGGAGCCCTTTCCCATTTAGCGCTCTGTCAGGTCACCAACCTCTCACGTGCTATTGAAGAATTGAAGAGTGCGGGGGTCTGGTGCTACGGACTGGCTGGTGATGAGGATGCTCAGGAGCTTTTTTCAGTCGATTTAAAAGGAAATTTGGCCCTGGTTGTTGGCAGTGAAGGGAAGGGTCTGCGACCAAATATTCGTAAACATTGTGATGGATTGCTGTCAATTCCCATGGCGGGGCAAGTTAATTCTTTGAACGCCTCGGTTGCCGCCGGGGTTGCTCTGTTTGAAGTTGTCCGTCAGAATAGCCTCTAGCGACTCAATGCCTTTTTTGCATAAAAAAAGAAATAACCTGTTATGAACTTACTTAAAATAATTATTGAACAAGAAGTTTATCCTGCTCTCGGTTGTACCGAGCCGACCGCTGTCGCCTATGCGGCTAGTATCGCAGCCAGTAAGCTTGACGGTTCCCTGGAAAATATAGCTATTAGTGTTGATCCCGGTGTTTATAAAAACGGTCTAGCCGTCACAGTGCCGAACACGAATGGCGAAAGAGGCAATCTGATTGCTGGAGTTCTGGGGGCATTGATCCGGCGGCCGGAACTTAAAATGCAAATCCTGGATGGTGGATCTCAGGAACTGATCGAACGGGCAAAAAAACTTATCCTAGCTAAGAAGGCGTTAATTACCTGTGATACTGAACGGCAGGGTTTGTATATTGAGGTTGTGGCTTCTGATGGAGTTTCCTCAGTCAAGGCGACTATCGCAGATAATCATACTCATCTGGTTTTGCTCGAAAAGGATGGAGAGGTGCTTTTCAGCGCTGATCCAACTGATAAATCGCTGCAGAAATTTGATTATAAGAGTGTTCTCAAGAAAATGCAGATTGCCGATCTGGTGGATCTTGCAGAACAACTGGATGACGATGATTATTCCTATCTCTTAGAGGGGGTTCGTTATAATCAGGCGATTTCTACTGAAGGATTAGAGATCAAGAAAGTTGGTTATTACCTTGCTGATCTCAAGGAAAAAGGTTATCTCCAGCATGACGTCTTCTCATCGACCAAAATCTTAGCTGCAGCCGCAGCAGATGGTCGGATGGATGGGCTCAATATGCCGGTCATGTCGAGTGGTGGGAGTGGTAATCAGGGCATTGTCGCGATTCTTGTCCCCTACAATGTTGGCCTTTGGTTCAATATTGAGGAAAGCAAGATCGTTAAAAGTATCGCGCTGTCACACCTCATCAACAGTTATATCAAATGTTACACTGGCAGCCTGTCGCCGATCTGTGGTTGTTCTATTGCCGCCGGGGTAGGCGCTGCCGTTGCCATTGTGTACCAGCAGGCGGGTAAAAATATTGACCAGATGACTCTGGCGGTAAATAACCTGATCAGTGATCTGGGCGGAATGCTTTGTGACGGCGCCAAGGGTGGTTGTGCTCTCAAGGTTGTTAGCTCGACCGATTCGGCAATCCGATCTGCCTATATGGCTTTGAACGACCACGGAATTACTTCCATCGAAGGTTTTATTGGCCGGACTGCTGAAGAAACAATCCAGAATTTAAGTCGTATCAGCGAAATAGGTATGGCTGGGGTAGATAGGACGATGATTCAGATTATGTTGGAAAAAAACCTTTAGACGATCTTTCCCCGTCTTGATTACATAAAACATCTCTCCTGGACTAATTCTTTGTTGACAAGTTTTTTTCTTCTCTATATAAAGTGAAGGAATGAACATTCTTTCTGATTGAAAGAGATACAATGAATAAGAGAACGATTAATCCGGAAGAGAAAATTCTAAAGGTCATCCATGCCGCACGGCGACTTTTTGTCGAACATGGTTATTGTGGCGTTTCCATCCCAAATATTGTAAGTGCCTCAGGTGTGAGTACCGGAGCCATTTACAGTTATTTTAAAGATAAAGAGACTCTCGCAAA
>JAQIBX010000064.1 GCA_027858895.1 Desulfuromusa sp.
TCATTTGCGAGATGAACCGTTTCCCGGAGTGAAAGTCCTTAGTCTTGATCGGGTTCTCTGTCACGAAATTACGACGCCGATCGCTATTGCAGATTTGATCTGGAGAGAAAAAGATCGGGTCTTTGATCGGGATAAATTGAAGGTTGTAATTGATCATGTCACTCCATCTAAGGATACTAAAACTGCGACTCAGGCCAAGATTTTGCGGGATTGGGCCCGACGACATGACATCCCCGATTTCTTTGATGTTGGTCGCAATGGTGTCTGTCATGCCCTGTTTCCAGAAAAAGGGTATATCCGTCCTGGATTTACAGTGATCATGGGGGATAGTCACACTTGTACCCATGGCGCTTTTGGTGCCTTTGCCGCAGGAGTTGGCACTACTGACCTGGAAGTCGGGATTCTGAAAGGGGTTTGTGCTTTTCGCGAGCCCAAGACTTTGCGGGTCAATCTGATGGGGACACTGGCGAAGGGGGTTTATGCCAAGGATGTGATTCTTCAGGTTATCGGTCAGCTCGGTGTCAACGGTGCAACTGACCGAGTGGTCGAATTCCGTGGTCCCGTTGTCGACGTAATGGACATGGACGCACGCATGACACTATGCAATATGGCGGTTGAAGCCGGTGGAACCTCCGGGGTCTGCATGCCGGACATGACCACGGTCGAATATCTCTGGAAATTCATCAAGGATGAGTTTGCCGACAAGGACGCGGCACTTGCCGAGTACAGCCAATGGGGTTCCGATGAGGATGCCGATTACGATTCGATCGTGGATATCGATGTGTCCGGTCTCGCGCCCATGGTGACCTACGGCTACAAGCCTGATTGCGTCAAGCCGGTCGCCGAGTTGGCCGGTACTCCGGTCGATCAAGTTTACATCGGCAGTTGCACCAACGGCCGACTTGAGGATCTGCGCCAGGCCGCCGCTGTGCTGAAGGGTCGCACCATCGCCGATTCGGTGCGTGGTATTGTCTCTCCGGCGACGCCGAAGATTTTCCAGGAGGCCTTGGCTGAAGGGATTATCCAAACCTTCATGGATTCAGGTTTCTGTGTCACCAACCCAACCTGCGGCGCATGCCTCGGTATGAGTAACGGAGTGCTGGCTGAAGGGGAAGTGGCCGCTTCAACCACCAACCGTAATTTCAATGGGCGCATGGGCAAAGGTGGAATGGTTCATTTGATGAGCCCGGAATCCGCAGCTGCAACCGCTTTGACCGGTGTTATCACTGACGCCCGTACTCTTTAATTAACGATCTGGAGATAAACGATGCAGAAAAATTTTGGTGGATCGGCAATCTTTCTTGATCGATCCAATATCAATACAGATGAGATTATTCCGGCAAAATATCTGACTGAAGTGACTAAAGAGGCACTTCAGCCATACATTCTTGAAGATCTTAAGCTGGATGGTTTTGATCCTAATGGGGATGATTTGAAGAATGCCACAGTGGTGATCACCAGGGAAAACTTTGGTTGTGGCTCTTCCCGTGAACATGCTCCCTGGGTCTTTGAGGTGAACGATGTTCATACAGTGATTGCCGAAAGTTACGCCCGGATTTTCCGTCAGAACATGTTCAATTGTGGAATGTTGGCAATTGAATTACCAAAAGAATCGATAGACGAACTGATGCAGTTGCAGGCCTCCGGCAAGGTCTCTGTTGCAATTGACCTGGAGGCAGGACAGATTAAAGCAGTGGCAGGTGAGCAGGAAAAACAGTTCTCTTTTGCAATCAGCCAATTTGATAAGGCACTGGTTGAAGCTGGCGGTTGGGTTGAATTCGCCGATGCGCGTTATTGATCAGAACATCGGAATGACAAAAAAGGCCGGGAGTTATTACTTCCGGCCTTTTTTCGTGGCGCTTAACGTATTTGTAGAGAACAGGGTCACATCTTCCCAATACATTAAATACAATAAACCAGATTAATACGATAAACTAGTTTACTAATACAGTTATCCAATATATTCTCTTCTTTAAACTAGAAAAGGAGGAATAATCATGGTGCAGACAATAACCCTATCGGACGAAGTTTTTGCCCGCCTACAAGCACTCGCTAGGCCATTTGAAGACCGAGAGCCCGAAGATGTAATTCGCAGGCTATTGGACGGTGACTCCACAAAGAGTGTAGAAATACCTAGCGGTCACAATGTTGCTTCTGATCTTAAGGTTGTAAGGTATCCCCGTGAGCGGGGTGCAGTGGTTGAGCTTAACGGCGAGAGAATTTCGGCTACAACAGTTCCAGACCTTTGCACAAAGGTAATGAAGTTTATTTACTCAAAGGGCTTATGGAGTCAATTTGAAAGTTTGGCGCCTTACAAAACTAGTGCTAAACGTTACCTCTTCTCAAAGACCGCAAAACACCCGCAGGGCAATGACTTCTTTGTACCATTGAAGTACAGGAATATCCACATGGAGGCTCACAAAAACTACGAAACAACCATCAAGCAATTAGGGCGTCTATTGTATCAATTAGGCGTCACTTTTGAGTATGTGCAATAAGGAAAAATCCGGGACATCCCCAAGTTTCCAAGATTACGATAACAGACTTGGTCTTCCGCAACGTTTCGTTGCACAATGCAATCCATTCTGCTATGTTTTCAAGCAGGAGGTGTCTTATGGCACAGGCAGTGAGAATTAGTGACAATCTGGTAAAGGCTGCAAAAGTCGTAGCAAAAGTGGAACATCGATCAGTGGCGGGGCAGGTTGAATACTGGACTTCCATTGGCCGCGCGGCTGAGGACAATCCGGATATTCCGTTTTCAGTGATCCGCGAGATACTATTGGCCAAAGAAGAAGCGAATGCCGGTCTGGTTGAAGAGTATGTTTTTGGCGAGGGGGGATGATGCGGAAAGTTTTACAGACTCGCACCTTTGCCAATAGTAAAAAGAAACTGCACAAAAAACAGATTAAGGAACTGGATAATGCAATCCGGGACATTCTTAAAAACCCCGAAATCGGAGAGCAAAAGAAGGGTGATCTTCAGGGTGTCTATGTTTATAAATGTAACATTACCAAACAGCTTTTTTTGCTGGCCTACCTGTTTGACGAAGAGTCTTTAACGCTACTCATGGTGGGGCCACATGAAAATTTCTATCGAGATTTGAAAAAGCCGATCTGATCGATTCTTCTTACTGTAAGACAGCGACATGGATGACCGAGGGATCATCAGGTTTGACTCCTTTCTCTCTGACAGTTTATGACACCATCCATTCAATTGTGCTAGTATTCGCCGGAAATCCATACAGGGATACATAGGCCGATTGTTTTGAGGTGATCTCCTGTAAATATCTTTTGTAACTATTCTGCACAGTATAATTTAGCACCACGGGGAGGGGACTGATTTTATTTTTCATCGTTTCAATATCGGGGACAGAATAATTTTCGCATAAAACCTCGAAAAAAATTCAGTCCCCTTGGTTCAGTGAAAAAATTAATCTGTCTCCCGTCTTTATCAATAGTTACTATCTTTTTAACATCAAAAAAGAGGAAACCATGCCAGTTTATCGATCAGCACAATCAGTTCAGGGAAAAAATATGGCCGGTGCTCGTGCCCTGTGGCATGCAACGGGGGTAAAGCAGAAGGATTTTGGCAAGCCTATCATTGCTGTGGTGAATTCGTTCACCCAGTTTGTGCCGGGACATGTCCATTTGAAGGATTTGGGTCAGCTGGTTGTTGCTCAGATTGAAGAGCATGGTGGAATAGCCAAAGAGTTCAACACAATGGCGATTTGTGACGGAATTGCGATGGGGCATCAGGGGATGCTTTACAGCCTCCCTTCGCGCGAGCTGATTGCCGACACTGTTGAATATATGGCCAATGCCCATTGTGTTGATGCTCTGGTTTGTATCTCCAACTGTGACAAAATTACGCCGGGAATGCTGATGGCTTCCATGCGTCTGAATATCCCGACAATTTTTGTGACCGGCGGCCCTATGGAGGCCGGTCGCGCAACTGTTCAGGGACAGGATGTTGCGTTGGATCTGGTTGATGCCATGGTTGCGGCGGCAAACCCCGATGTCAGCGATGATGATGTTGCCATTTACGAGCGGAGTTCCTGCCCCACCTGTGGCTCTTGCTCAGGAATGTTTACCGCCAACTCGATGAATTGTCTGACCGAAGCCTTGGGAATGGGTCTACCTGGAAACGGCAGCCTGGTTGCGACCCATGCCGACCGGAAGCAGCTGTTTCTGGAGGGGGCAAAGCGGATCATGGATTTGATCAAGCGCTGGTATGAAGATGGTGATGAGCGGGTTTTGCCGCGTTCCATCGCCTGTTTCGGTGCTTATGAAAATGCCATGCGGCTCGATATTGCCATGGGCGGATCGACGAATACAATTCTTCACCTGCTGGCGATTGCCCGTGAAGGTGAGGTGAACTTCACCATGGATGATATCAATCGTCTGTCCCGTGAAACACCTAATCTGTGCAAGGTTGCTCCGGCAGTCCAGCATTATCACATGGAAGATGTCCATCGCGCCGGTGGTATTTTTGCTATTCTCGGGGAACTCGATCGTGCCGGGCTGATCCAGCGTGATGTGCTGACGGTTCACAGCGCGACAATGGGTGAGGCGATTGACCAGTGGGATGTTGTGCGTACGGATTCGCTCGATGTCCAACAGTTTTATCGTGCCGCACCTGGTGGAGAGCGCTGTATTGAGGCTTTTGCTCAGGGTAAACGCTATTCTTCGCTTGATCTGGATCGCGAAAAAGGCTGTATCCGTTCTCTGGAACATGCCTACAGTCAGGATGGCGGCCTGGCAGTGCTTTATGGAAATATGGCTCTGGATGGCTGTATTGTCAAAACGGCCGGCGTTGATGAATCAAATCTCACTTTTACCGGTCCGGCACGTATTTTTGAAAGCCAGGAAGATGCGATCGAAGGAATTCTCGGTGACAGTGTGAAGGCTGGTGATGTTGTGGTGATTCGCTATGAAGGGCCAAAGGGTGGTCCTGGTATGCAGGAGATGCTTTATCCCACCAGTTACCTGAAGTCGAAGGGGCTTGGGAAAGCTTGTGCGCTGATTACCGATGGTCGTTTTTCCGGGGGAACTTCAGGACTGTCGATTGGCCATGTGTCGCCGGAAGCTGCTGAGGGCGGGGCGATTGCGCTGCTGGAGGAAGGCGATCTGGTGGCAATCGATATCCCGGCACGTAAAATTCTCATGCAGGTTGCCGATCAGGTTTTGCAGCAACGCCAGACGGCGATGGTTGCAAAGGGTAAAAAAGCATGGAAGCCGGCACTTCGACAGCGTCAGGTCAGTAGAGCTTTGCAGGCTTATGCGGCGACAACGACCAGTGCTGCGCGTGGTGCTGTGCGTGATCTGGAGCAATTGCAGTTGTAGATATAGGGGGGGATTAGCGTTAATAACAACGAAAGAGCTGATGTCGTAACACATCAGCTCTTTCGTATTTTAGATCTATTTAGGGACAGCTTGATTGTCTTCAATCAACTTTAACAGTTCTTCCAGAGGGCGGTAACCAGGCGAAATTTGTCCGTTTGGTAGAATGAGTGTCGGCGTTCCACGAATGCCCAGTTCCTGGGCTAGCGCCAAGTTTTTTTCAATAACATCCGTTTCGCAATTTGCCTCAGGCAGTGGCTGGCCAGAAAATGCCATTTCAAGTTGTTCCATCGATTTATTGCAGATAATAGTATTGGCGATTTTCTTGGAACTTTGCTTGAGGGGGATCAATTTGGTATGGAATGCCAAATCGGGGTTTGCTTTAACTGCTTCGTGTAATACTTTGTGGAGTTTACTGCAGTATGGGCAATGGGGATCGGTGAAAACTAAGATCTGCTGTGTCGCACCTGGAGTGCCGAGAGTTAAGCCCTCATCCAATGGAATACTGGCGAAATCGACAGGATTTAGCTGCTGGAAATGCGCTTCAGTCAGATTTTTGCGGTCTTTGATTCGAATAATATTTCCTGAAAACAGGTATGAGCCGCTGGCGTCGAGGTAGATAGGTACGATTTTCCCCTGCATTTTCATAGCAACGCGGAATAGCCCGGGCATTTCAGCAGGGTCGACTGAGACAACTTCGCCCTGGATTCCCTGTAGGGCTTCGATTGCTGCTGCTTTGGTCAGTGATCGAGGTTCAGCCTTCTGATCGCTGACATCGGTGTTGTCAGTTGCGTATGCCGGCAGTGAACTTAATATGATGATTAGGAATAAGGGTAGGGCTAGACGCACGTAATCCTCCTGTTTTTCATCCATGTTTTCCGGATGGGATTATATGAAGTTGCTAGATAGATACGGATACTGTTCGGAGCGGGACAATAACACATCCTGATCTCCGCTTCCAGCAGTCTAGCAGAATCCTTTATCGAGAGAAATGGTTTGACAAAAAACTTCCCTCTTCCTATAGTTTAGCCGTTTTGCCTCCTCTGGATTGCAGGGGCTTTTTGTTTATTATATGGGAGAGAGATGATTATGGCTAAGAGCTTTAAAGTCGCGATTTTACCCGGTGACGGGATTGGGCCCGAGGTGATGGCAGAAGCACTCAAAGTGTTGGATGCCGTAGAAAAAAAATATACGGTCAGTTTTGAACGGACGCTGGCCAATGTTGGTGGAGCTGGTATTGACCAAGAGGGCAAGGCTTTGCCCGATAGCACTGTTGACATCTGTAAAAAATCAGATGCTATCCTTTTCGGGAGCGTTGGTGGGCCTAAATGGGAAACTTTGCCTCCGGATGAACAACCGGAACGAGGCGCATTGCTTCCACTGCGTAAAATTTTTGGTTTGTTCTGCAATCTGCGCCCAGCAATTATTTTCCCTGCCTTGACTGGTGCTTCCAGTTTGAAAGAGAGTGTGATCGAAGGCGGTTTTGATATCTTGGTGGTGCGTGAATTGACTGGTGGAATTTATTTCGCTTCTCCTAAGGGAATTGAAGGGGAAGGGGGAGAAAGAACCGGTTTCGATACTATGAAATATTCCGTTGCAGAGGTTGAGCGGATTACTCACGTAGCTTTTGCAGCGGCCCGTAAGCGTGGTAAAAAAGTTTGCTCTATCGACAAGGCTAATGTGTTGTCAACATCAGTTCTCTGGCGTGAAGTTGTTGAGAGGGTTGGCAAAGAATATCCCGATGTTGAGCTTTCACATATGTATGTCGATAATGCCGCAATGCAGCTGGTGCGCTGGCCAAAGCAGTTTGATGTCATGCTGTGCGGCAATATGTTTGGCGATATTATTTCTGATGAAGCAGCCATGTTAACCGGATCTCTCGGCATGTTGCCTTCTGCCTCCTTAGCGGAAGGATCTTTTGGTATGTACGAGCCATCGGGCGGCAGTGCTCCCGATATCGCCGGGCAGGGGATTGCCAATCCGATTGCACAAATTCTTTCCGCTTCGATGATGTTGCGCTATTCCTTCGGTATGGTTGAAGCTGCTGATGCAATTAATGCCGCTGTCGAAAAAGTTTTGAATGACGGTTATCGTACCGGCGATATCTACCAGGGTGGCAGCAGTGAGAAGAAAGTCAACACCTCTGCAATGGGTGATGCCATTGTCTCACATCTGCTTAATTGATCGTGACATTGTGAACCCGTATTCTGGGGACACGTAACGAGTACATGTCCCCAGAATACTCCCCTGTTGTTTTTGGACTCTGGATATGACTGAAAGTGATTACCGACCTGGAAATAGTTTTCTTTACCGTGTTGACCCACGAGTGAAGTTGCTGTTGTTGCTCGGCTCTGGTTGTATCGGTTTCCGGGGTCGTGATGATTTTCCTTCTTTATCAGGGTTGAAATGGCTAGAATTAAACTGATTGTTGCTTATGATGGAACTAATTATGTCGGTTGGCAATATCAACCGAACGGTATATCCGTCCAGCAACGATTAGAGCAGGCTCTGCATCAATTAACCGGTATTGTCCACACGGTGTATTCGTCCGGACGAACGGATTCTGGTGTTCATGCTCGGGGAATGGTTTGCCATCTGACGACTGAGCGGGATTTACCGTTAAGTGCCTGGCGAGAAGGTTTGAACCGGTTTCTGCCTGATGATATTGCTGTTCGCCATGCAGAAGACGTTGATGACCAATTTCATGCGCGGTTTTCAGCACGTGGCAAACATTATCGCTATACTATATTGCGTGATTCAATTCGATCACCGCTGGATTGCAAAACAAGCTGGCAGGTCAAGAAGCCTCTTGATCTTGAAAAAATGCAGCAGGTGTCGCAGAATTTTATTGGTCAGCATGATTTTGCTGCATTTCGTACCTCTGGTTGTTCAGCCGATACGACTGTTCGGGAGATATTTTCTATCGCTTTCAGTGAAGATGGGTCATTGCTCCACATCGATGTTTGCGGCAGTGGCTTTCTAAGAAATATGATCAGGATGATGGTTGGGACACTCGTGCAAATTGGTCGTGGGAAAAGGCCGGAAAACACGATACAAAAACTGTTAGAGGGTACCGAGCCTGTGCCCTCGCCATTAACGGCTCCGGCGCAGGGGCTTTGTTTAATGGAAGTTTGGTTTTGACCGTGGTTTTATGGCAGAAAACCAGTGGGAAAAGCTGATTTTATGTGTAGAATTTTCTTGACAGTCGGAGCTGAGTCGGCTAAATTGTCCGCTTTGTGAGCCCTACAACCCTTAAGTCATAAGTTCAGAGAGGACTGCGATGAGTACTCTGGTCGCTAAAGAGCAAGATATTGTAAGAGATTGGTATGTTATAGACCTTGAAGATGTTGTTCTTGGTCGTGCTGCAACTGAAATAGCTCGTGTTTTGCGTGGTAAGCATAAGCCGATTTATACTCCAAGTGTTGATACTGGAGATTTTGTAATTGTTCTCAATGCTGAGAAGGTCAAGTTAACCGGAAACAAAATGGAGGATAAGAAGTATTATCACCATACCGGTTGGCAAGGTGGCATCAAGGAGATCAGCGCTGGGAAATTACTTGAAAAAAAGCCTGAAACGCTGATTCACAACGCAGTAAAAGGCATGCTGCCGAAAAATACATTAGGTCGTACAATGTTTCGTAAACTCAAGGTTTATGCCGGTGGAGAGCATCCTCATGCCGCCCAGCAACCTAAAGAACTGACGTTATAATACTAGGAGATAGCTAGATGGCTGAGCAGAAGTTTTATGCAACTGGCAAAAGAAAAACCTCAATAGCACGTGTCTGGATGAAACCTGGTACTGGTGAGATTGTTGTTAATAAGCGTCCTATCGATGTTTTCTTTGGTCGTGAAACCTCCAAGATGGTGATTCGCCAGCCATTGGAGTTGACCGATAATCAAGGAAAATTTGATATTTCCGTTAATGTTTCAGGTGGTGGTATCTCTGGCCAGGCCGGTGCTATTAAGCATGGCATTACCAAGGCTCTGCTGGAAGTAAACCCAGAATTACGGGCAGTTCTAAAGCAAGCCGGGTTCATTACCCGCGACAGCCGCATTAAAGAACGTAAGAAGTACGGACGTAAAGCTGCTCGTGCGAGTTTCCAGTTCTCCAAGCGTTAATTCCATATTGGCAATTATCTGTTGGATGCGAAAAGAAAAAAGGGAAACCCAAGAGGGTTTCCCTTTTTTCGTACATGCTGATCCAGTCGCCTGTTAATAACCTAGTTTTGCATACGGAGATCCCATGTTGAAGGTAGCTGTAGTTGGAGCCAGTGGCTATACCGGTGTCGAGTTGTTGCGGATTTTGGTTGGACACCCAGAGATTGAAATCTGCTGTGTAACCTCACGGCAGCATGAGGGTGTGCCGATAAATCAGGTCTTCCCATCCCTCAGTGGTTTCTGTGAGTTGGTTTGTGAGCCCCTTGACGTGACTGCCATTTCAACTCGGGCTGATCTGGTTTTTACTGCGCTGCCGCATAAATCAGCCATGGAGGTGGTTCCTGGTTTTCTTGCAGCAGGGTGTAAAGTCATAGATCTCTCTGCAGATTATCGTTTGAAAGATCAGAGTGTTTATGAGCAGTGGTACCAGGCTCATAGCAGTCCGGAACTGTTTGATGAAGCTGTTTACGGGTTACCGGAACTCTATGCTGATAAGCTTCGTGCTGCCCGTTTAATTGCTAATCCCGGTTGCTACCCGACCAGTGTTATCCTCGCTTTAGCTCCTTTGCTGGAAAAACAGTTGATCAATCTAAAGAGTCTGATTGTTGACAGTAAATCAGGTGTCAGTGGGGCAGGGCGTGGTGTTAAGCTGGGGAGTCTTTTCTGTGAGGCAAATGAAGGGTTTAAGGCTTACGGCATTGCCAACCATCGACACACTCCCGAAATAGAGCAAGAGTTGAGCGGATTGGCCCATGGTGACATCCGATTGAGTTTTACCCCCCATTTACTCCCAGTTAACCGGGGGATCCTTTCCACCTGTTATGCTGACCTTCTGCAGGATCAGTCTACCGAAGAATTGATTGATGTGTTCCAGCAGCGTTATGCAAATGAAAAGTTTGTCAGGGTTATGCCGGGCGGACAACTGCCAAATATCGCTTATGTGCGAGGTACAAATTTTTGCGATGTTGGTATTGTCAGTGATCAACGTACTGGCAGGGTCATTGTGATTTCTGCTATTGATAACTTGGTCAAAGGTGCTGCCGGACAGGCCGTGCAGAACATGAATCTCATGTTTGGTTTCAACGAATCGCATGGACTTGGTATCGTGCCGATTTTTCCCTAGCTTTTTAAGTCCTATATTCTTATTATGAATAATTAATTTAACTTTTGAACTCGGTTCTAAGGGCTCTGTATGCTTGAAAGTGGTCACACGGTATTTGATTGTCAAATTGTCAAACCGTTATCGGAAAATGATGTTTATCAAAGTTATCTTGTCAATTGTCCCGATTCTACAGTTGCAAAACTGTTTCTACTCCTCCCTGAACCACAGTTTGATCAGAAACAGCGACAATCCTTTTTTGACCACGTTGGCTGGTTGTCAAGCCAGACCTTCCCACGGATTGGATCACCCCTGAGGGCTGGAGAGATAGAAGGGCAGCCAGCATGTCTCTATCCCTTGCCTCAGGGTAAGCCTTTGACGCAACTTTTCAATGATGGCTTCTCCGTACGACAATCCGTAGAATTGGTTAAACGTATTGCTGAATGTTTGAGTGTTCCACATAGTGCTGGGCTCTGGCATGGGAATCTTTCACCTGAAACTATTTATTTAGATGGTGATTCCCCATATCTTGCAGATTTTTCTTTGAGTCAACTGATTAAGCAGGATTACAATTCTGGTATTAATCCTCTGTATACAAGTCCAGAGCAGGTGCGTGGTGAAACACCAGGAATAGCTGCCGATATTTATAACTTGGGTTGTGTTTTTTATCATTTACTGGTTGGACAGCCGCCCTTTTCCGGTGGCGATGCCTTTACCACCGCAAAGCAGCACCTTCAGGGGGAGTTTCCATCTCTGCCAGAAGAGTTGAGCATTCTTCAGCCATTGTTGGATTCTTTGACGGAGGCAGTTGCAGCAAAACGTAGCACCATTGATGAATTAATAGACCAAATTACGCTGTTAGAAGCTGATAAAGAAATTGATCAAATTTGCTTGTCTGTTACGACAGTGGATAGTCAATCTGACGCTTCTCCTTCCGGAGAGAAGACTTCTCTTCTTGATGATACAATTGACAATTCTGAAGTAGCGGCGCGCATAGAGGCACGCTTAAAAGAGCACGCTGGCGAATTTCTGGAACCAGTTCCGGTTGAAAATCCAGCTGAAGAAGATGATGTAACAGCTGAGTTGGATAAAGTCGGTCGTGAAGGGAAAATTGGTTTCGCCCGATTTGTGCTGATTTTATTGCTTGGTGTTGTTATTGGGTCTGGCCTGTATTTTCTATTTTATAAACAGTCTCCTGCTGTTTTGCCTATGGTTGTTGAGCCGAGTGTTGTTGAGCCTAAGGTTAATACGGACAATAATTTGACAGCTGGTTTGGATCAGGGGCTCAGGTTGTGGCAGGAAGCCGATTTTAATGGAGCTGAAATTGAGTTTAAACGGATTATATCAGACTATCAGGAAGATCCTCGAGCCTACAATAATCTCGCTGCGTTTTATGCTGCCCAAGGAAACTATGATCAGGCCCGTGATTTTCTTGAACAAGCGCTGGCAATAGATGAAAAATATGCCACCGTTTACCGTAATCTGGGATCGGTATATGCGGAAATGGCAAGGGGCTCCTACGGTCGCGCGTTACAGTTGGATAAAGCGCAAGCACTCATCTCTTTGCCGGTTTTCTCTAGTTTGGGAGTGGTCAATATGAAGCCGGCTACAGGTGATCTGGCTGCAACGCAGAAACCTGAACTCAAAGAGGCCGCTAAGTCTCCTAAACAGATAGAGGCAGGACAGAGTGTCGCAATGGCAACAGAGTCTATTAACGATTCAGATGCCCCTCCGCTAATAATCGTTGAGCAACCGGAGCCATTAAAGGCCGTGGTTGCCGATGAAAGTCCTCAGATTGAAAAAGAAGAACCACCAGTTGTAGTCGCAAAAGAGGAACAGTTGGAAGCAAGCGAGCCTGGCGATGCCATTACGGCGGTTGCGGAACAGGAATCAGCGGAAGCATTCTTACAACGCTGGGCACAAGCTTGGTCGGATCAGGATATTGATGCCTACTTGACTTTCTATGCTGATCAGTTTAACCCTCCCGCAGGAATGGCCCGTTCAGATTGGAAAGCTCAACGGCGGTCTCGTTTGGCCAGACCTAAAGAACTTATGGTTAGCCTGGAGAGCTTTAAATTAATCCTGCAGGAAGATGATCGACTGCAAATAGAGGTTATTCAGGGTTATCAGAGCGATTTTCTTACTGATCGCACTCGGAAAATATTTGATTTACAGCCGGACGCAAGTAGTTGGAAAATTCTTCGTGAGCGATCTTTGGGAGTAATACGTTGAAATCTAAACGAATTATTATTTCTATCACAATTATTGCTTTGTTTGGCCTGACCGGAGCCAAAGTGGGGGCTCTTTGGCCGCAGCAGCAAGTTGAAACCGTAGTCCCTCAGCCGGTTCTGCCGGTTCTTGAAAATAATGTAATGGTAACAGATCAGATCCAGATTGATCCCCAGGCGAAAGCATTACTCGATCGCCTAAATAGCCGTTTGCAGCGTAATCCTGACGATTTTGAAGCCAGCTTGCTGAAGGGGCTGCTGTTGTTTCAAGTCGGTGGATTAGTTGATGCTATTGCTGAACTACAGTCATTGACAGCGCGAGCACCTAAATTCCAGTTGGCGCATTTGATTCTAGGGGATCTGTTACTCGCTCGATTTAATCAGGTTGATGCCTTGGGCTCTAATGCCCTGTTGGAAAAAACAGCTGCTGACCATAACAGAAGCATTGAGCAGTTACAAAGGGAAGCCAGAGCACGGCTGCAGGGATATCTCTCCTTAATTGATCATGTTGAGGTTCCACGTTCTTTGCTTGCGCTTTCTGGCACGACCAAGTATGCGCTGATCGTCGATAAAAGTAAGCACAGGCTTTATGTCTATCGCAACTCTGGACCCGGTTTGCCTCCTCAGCTCATTGATGATTTCTATATTGTTTTGGGGAAAAAAATTGGTGATAAATTCAGCGAAGGGGATTTAAAAACCCCGAATGGAGTCTATTTCGTAACCAGCTTTCTGCCGGATGAAAAATTACCGCCGCTCTATGGGAGTGGTGCATTCCCGGTTAATTATCCGAACGAATACGACCGGCGTTTACAGAAAACTGGCAGCGGAATCTGGTTGCACGGTACCGACAAATCACTTTACAGCCGCCCGCCACTCGATAGTGAAGGCTGTGTTGTCCTTACCAATCAGGAATTCAGCCTAATCAGCCAATATGTTGAAGTGGGACGGACGCCGGTTGTTATCAGCGAGTCGGTTGATTGGGTCTCTAGCCGAGAATGGCTTGATCAAAATATTGAAGTCCAGGCCGCCCTTGAAACTTGGCGTCAACTCTGGGAAGAAGCCGATTTAACAGCCTATTTGGATATGTATTCACAGGATTTTTGGGCGAAAAAATATGATCGAAAAAGTTGGGGAGCTTACAAAAAACGGGTTTTCTCCGGAAAGACATTTCAGAAAATTAATCTCTCTGATATCTCTGTTTTAACCTATCCAGAGACCAATAATAATCAGCCGATGGTCGTGGCTAATTTTATCCAAGACTACCGCTCAAATAATTTCAACGGAAACATGCACAAGCGGCTATATATGGTGAAAGAACAGGGAGACTGGAAGGTTCTTTATGAGGGGCGGCAGTAGAGAGTTCCTGCCACTCAGTTTGTAACTGCTTGATTTAATTTTGCAAGTAACTCTGATAGATTTAAATTGTATTTTCCGGCAACGCGCTGCACCGGTTCAAATAGCATCTGGCAGCAGATACATTTCCCAACTTGTTCATCGTAAGATCTGAAAACGGCTTCTGTTCCTGGATATTCGCTGACAACATCCAGCACCGTCATGTTAGCGGATATGTTTTGTCCTTCTTTCATGTTCATAACTCACTTCTTTGCCCGATAGATGTAATTTAAAACTGCTATACTCAGCTTATCGAGGTTGTTGAACGAAGCCGCTAGCGCGGCGGAAAAAGCCAAGTCATAATATCACCGATCACTTTAGTCAGGGTATAACTCCTTCAAATAGACTGATGCCCGGCATTGGGCTATTTGAAGGAGTTTATCATGGATCTATCGGAACAATCCCGCTTTGACGATCTCTACCAACGTCACTTAAGAATGCTGAAGCTGCAGGGCAAGAGTGATAAGACCATCGATGTCTATGCACGGGCGGTTCGACGTGTTACGACCCATTTCGATTGTTGCCCTGATCGGCTAACCCCGGAACAGCTGGAAATCTACTTTGGCCAGCTGGTTGATTCCCACTCCTGGAGTACCGTCAAAGTCGACCGCAATGGCCTGCAATTCTTCTGGCGCCATGTCCTCAAGCTTGACTGGCAATGGGTCAACATTATCAAGCCGCCTAAGGTTTATACAATCCCTGATATTCTGACGCTTGCGGAGGTTGAGAAGCTGATCGGGGCCGCCCGCAAATTGCGCTACCGGGTGTTTTTCTTAACCACCTATTCTTTGGGCCTGCGCCTGGAGGAAACCCTGTCGCTGCAAGTTGGTGATATTGATGCGCAGCGAAGAAGGGTTCATGTCCGTCGTGGCAAGGGGCATAAAGATCGTTTGGTTCCATTGCCCAAGCTTACTTACCTGGCTTTGCGGGCTTTGTGGTGCAAGCATCGACACCCGTATTTACTCTTTCCCAGCGCCCAGGGCAAACTTGAAACGGTCTGCCAGGCGACAACCCACATGAATCGTGGCAGTACTCAGGTGGCCATGAAAGTGCTGGTTCAAGAGTGCGGGATTAAAAAAAATCTCAATCCATTCCCTCCGCCACAGTTTTGCGACTCATCTTCTCGAACGGGGCTTGAGCCTGCGTCATATTCAGAGTTTGCTCGGCCATTCCAGTCCCACCACCACCGCTCGCTATGCTCACCTGACCGAGGTGACGGAGCAAGATAGCTTGAGCGCTATCGATAACTTGATCAATGGCCTTCATATCGATTTACGGAGGTTGTGATGGTGGATTTTATCTCTCTTGTTGAGCAATTTCAGGATGCTTTTATCGCCAAATATACGAACCGGCTGCTTCCCTGTCACCTGAATGCACTGCATGCCATCAGGCGTTGTCGCACTGCCGATTCGGGAGAACTTCGGGTGCGTTGCACCGAATGTGGTCAAGCTGAATGGCGGCCGCTTTCCTGTGGGTATCGCAGTTGCCCCAAATGTCAGAACCATGAAGCGAGCCAGTGGCTGGATCGGCAACAGGCCAAGCTGTTACCGGTTCCTTACTTCATGGTGACGTTTACCCTGCCTTATAAACTTCGCCCGCTGGCCTGGCAATTTCAAGAAAAGATTTACGCGATTCTGTTCGCTTGTACCATCAGCACCCTGAAAGATTTTGGACTGAACCCCAAACATCTGGGGGCGGATATGGGAATGACAGCGGTACTCCACACCCAGACCAGACGACTTGATTATCATCCACATATTCATGTCATCGTGCCCGGTGGTGGTGTCGATAAGCTCAGACGACAGTGGAAGAAGGTGAAGGGGAAATACTTGTTCAACGAGTTCGCCCTGGCCCGGGTCTTTCGCGGGCGCTTCTTAGCAGCGCTCAACCAGGCGGATCTGACGATCCCGGTCGGTGCTCCCCCAAAATGGGTGGTCAACTGCACCCATGTTGGCAACGGTCTACCAGCCTTGAAATATCTGTCCCAATATCTTTATCGTGGTGTCATCAGCGAGAAAAACATCCTCTCCTGCCGGGATGGAGAGGTGACTTTTTCCTACATTGAAAGCAAGTCAGGTCAAAAATGCACCCGAACCTTGAAAGGGGAAGATTTTCTGTGGCAGGTCCTACAGCATGTCCTACCCAGAGGCTTTCGCCGGGTCCGTGATTATGGCTTTCTGCACGGCAATGCCAAACACCTTTTATCGCTGGTGCAACTTATCTTGCGGGTCATGTTTGAGTCGATCCCGCCAAGGCCAAGACCGGTATTTAGATGTCCCTGCTGCAAAGCGATGATGCAGATTACCGCCTTTCGGCGACCGGCATGGATGTCGGGATAATTTGAAATAACCGGCATCGCATTGCTTTAAACCAGTAAAACGGGAGGATCGGAAGTTCTAACGGAAGGAGGAAGAATCAGCGAAATTGTTAGCCTGCCGCAGGTGACGGCCCCCGCACGCCCTCAAAAAATGGTCTAAAAGATCAAGACCTTAACAACTCTAAAATCAAAAATAGATATTTGCTTTATATGTATGGTGACCGGGCTTGTCCAACCACAGGATAAGATCGCGGCTCGTGCCTCGCGCTATCTATCCTTATTCGTTCTGCAAGGCCATTAACTTGATCAATATTTTCAACATGCAAAATAACCGCTTCTTCAGTAGCAGAAGCGGCTATACAGACCCATTGGAGTGAATACACACTTATTTTTTGTGACAGCCGCTACATTTAATCGGGCCACCTTGCTCCTTATGGCAATCTTTGCACAGGGCGTGTGCGGCGTCTTTCCCTAGCTCAAATGCTCCTGGGGTCGCATCACCATGACAGGGTGTGCACCCGTAGAGTTTTCCGTGTTCGGCATGGGGCAGAGATACCTTTCCATTTTTGTTTTCGATCACAAGAATTTCTGAAATCTGCACATCTGGATCAGCCTTGCTGGTACCGGTTTGGGTTGCGATATTCGACATCAGGTTGTTGCTCTGGGTTTCGCTCTCACTAGTTTTTTTAGGCAAGCCACTTAACAGCTGTGATCCTTCCTGCTTAAGCTGATCCGTTACTTCGACCACCGGTTGTTTGGTGTTGTCGACAATTTCTGCTGTTTTTTGGTTGACAACTTCTGCTACAGCAGCGACATCGTCTGTTGCCGTTGCCACCACTTCTTTAATTGCCTGCTCCGCCGCCGCTCCGCTATCCTTGACGAGCTGGGTCCCCGTTTCTACCAGTTCAGCTGTTTGCTTAGCGACATTGCTGGCTGTTTCTTGGACCTGTTCTGCCGCTGTTGGTTTTGCCTCTGGTACTGGTTGTGGTTCAGTTGATGTTACGGTTTCTTTCTCACATCCGGTCAGTAATAATCCACAGACTAAAAAAATTACCCAATATGTCCTCATGTTTTCCTCCTTTGGAAAGCTATACAGCTAAGATGGCCGCTAGGCTGTAGAAAAACTGTAGGATTCAATTCTAAATCTTAAAGGTTGATTTGTCCTTAAGTTTCTTTACAAGGTTACATCTTTAAGCGAAAGAAGTTTGGATTTTGTCCAGTACTTATCTGTGTTAAGGCTGTTCTGTCTCGGTGGAAAGAAATTGACATTGGTAGGGTTATATGATCTTCTGTGTCGCTGTTTGACTTAATTTGGACTTGCCTTAATGCAGCTGACTGATTTTGATTATTTGCTACCCGATGAACTGATTGCGCAGGTTCCAGCAGTGCGGCGTGGTGCCTCCCGACTGTTGTGCCTGGATCGTCAATCCGCTACGGTAGAGTCAGGTAATTTTTCAGATATCCTGGAATATTTTCGGCCGGGCGATGTCCTGGTGGTCAACGATACTAAGGTTATCCCCGCACGCCTGCTCGGCCAAAAGCAGACGGGCGGGAAAGTTGAGATCTTTCTGGTTCGTCAGCATCCAAATGAAACGTCTGCAGAAGAATGGCTCTGTCTGACAAAAAGCTCCAAACCGTTGCGAGCCGGAACGGTTGTTAATCTAGCCCCCGACTTCTCTGCGGAAGTTCTGGAAGAAATGGAAGCGCCGTATCGTTTGGTTCGTTTCCATTGTTCCAGTGATTTCATGCAAAAAGTTGAAGAGGTTGGTCATCTTCCGTTGCCACCATATATCCAGCGTGAAGATAACCAAGAAGATCACTCGCGCTATCAGACAGTTTTTGCGCGTGAGAAGGGTGCCGTGGCTGCGCCGACTGCCGGGTTACATTTTACGGAAAAGATGCTGCAACAATTGGTGGCTGCAGGAGTTGAGATCTATAATCTAACCCTGCATGTTGGACTGGGGACTTTTCTTCCCGTTCGGGTAGAGAATATTCTTCAGCATAAGATGCATGCTGAGCTTTTTTCTATTCCTGAAGCGACGGCCAATGCTGTTAATTTAGCTCGAAAAGAATGTCGTCGGGTTTTTGCGTTGGGAACAACCAGTGCTAGAGCCCTTGAAACCGCTGCTACAGCAGATGGCTTATTGCAGGCCGGTGCTGGGGACAGTGAAATTTTTATCTATCCGGGATACCAATTCAAAATAGTGGATGCCCTGATTACCAATTTTCACTTGCCTAAATCTACATTGTTGATGTTAGTTTCTGCATTTGCTGACCGTGAATTTATTCTTTCCGCCTATCGGCAGGCGATTGCAGAACGGTTTCGTTTTTTCAGTTACGGCGATTGCATGTTGATTTTATAACGCAGGACAATAAATTGTCTGTTTTTAAATACGTTCTTTTACAACAAGATTCTGATTCTCAGGCACGACGAGGGCGGATATCCACATCACGTGGTGAAATAGAGACCCCTGTCTTTATGCCGGTTGGTACCCTGGCAACTGTTAAGGCGATGCTGCCGGAAACACTGAAGGAGATAGGCTCACAGATCATCCTGGCTAATACCTATCACCTTTATTTGCGTCCTGGCCACAAACTGGTGCAACAGCTCGGCGGACTACATAAATTTATGCACTGGGACCGCCCGATTCTGACGGATAGTGGTGGCTTCCAGGTTTTCAGCCTTGGTGATTTACGTAAAATCACTGAGGAAGGTACTGCATTTCAATCTCATATAGATGGCAGTAAGCATATATTGACCCCTGAGTTGTCAGTGGAAATCCAGTTAGCTCTCGGCTCAGATATCGTCATGGTCTTTGATGAATGTATCCCGCATCCGGCAGAACGTGCCTATGTGGTCGATTCAACCAACCGCTCAGCTCGTTGGGCAAAGCGGTGTCGTGAAATTCTTCCAAGCGGTTCAACATCGGCACTGTTTGGTATTGTTCAGGGCGGAATGGAATTGGATCTGCGTAAACAGAGTGTTGAACAGCTGCGGGAGATTGGTTTTGAGGGGTATGCTCTGGGCGGGTTATCGGTTGGAGAAGAAACTTCATTGATGTACGACACGATGGAGTATAGTCTACCGTTGTTGCCGGTTGATCGACCCCGTTATGTGATGGGAGTCGGAACTCCTGAAAATCTTCTGGAAGGGGTGGCACGCGGCTGTGATATGTTTGATTGCGTTATGCCGACGCGCAATGCTCGCAATGGTATGTTATTTACCAGCTTTGGCAAAATCAGTATCAAGCAGGCGCAGTATCGTGGTGATGAACGGCCGCTTGACCCTGATTGTCAATGTTATGTTTGCCGGAATTATAGTCGTGCCTATTTGCGACACCTTTACACGAGCAATGAAATTCTTGCATCGGTACTTAACACGCAACACAATCTTTATTACTATCAGCAGTTAATGGCTGGGATCAGGCAGGCGCTGGAAAATGGAAACTTTACTGAGTTTCGCAGTGATTTTTATAATAAAAGAGAAATATTGATTAGTTAGCTCTACCGATATGGCAATATTCTAACTGAAACACATTCAAGGAGGACAATCTTATGGCAACAGAAGCTTTTGCAATGGCAGGGGGCGCGGCAGCCCAAGGTTCAGGTGGACAATATCAGGGAATCATTATGCTGGTGGCGATGTTTGCTATCTTCTATTTTTTACTGATTCGCCCGCAGCAAAAACGGGCCAAGCAACAGAAGGAATTAGTGGGTGGTCTTAAGGCTGGAGATAATGTTGTGTCTGCCGGTGGTATCCATGGCAAAATTACTGCCGTTGAAGAAACCACTGTAACCGTTGAGGTTGCAACGGGTGTAAAGGTTAAGCTGAATCGTGGTTCAGTCACCGAGGTTAAACAATAATCTAATCAGCCATTTGATTTGCCCATAAATGCTTAAAGGGAGATACAACGCAAATGTCCAAGAGTCTTAAATTCAGGAGTGTGCTGGTTTCGCTCTGCCTGCTTCTGTCATTTTTTGCCATTGCTCCAACACTGATGGGGAGTAGCTTGCCCAAGTGGTGGACTGATTCTTTCAGCCCGATCCAACTCGGACTTGATTTGCAGGGCGGTATGCATCTGGTGCTAGGAGTTGATGTTGATAAGGCGGTTGAAAGTCGCATTGACACCATCATTGATCAGACAGAAACCCAGCTACGCGAGAAGGATATAATTTTCAAGCGACTGGAGCGGCGCCAGGGCGACCGGCTAGTGATCCTTGTCTACGATGACGATGAAGGTGCCAAGGTTGATGCGTTGATGGCGGACGATTATCCATCACTGGAAGCTGAAACTTTTACCGGGGATGGTGGTTATATCGAAAAACATTTTCGGTTAGGCGATACCGAAATTGAAAACATCAAAGATTACGCTGTGCGCCAGGCTCTGGAGACTATGCGTAATCGAGTTGACCAGTTTGGTGTCAGTGAGCCGACCCTTCAGCGCCAGAGCGGGAACCGTATCCTGATTCAACTCCCCGGAGTTGAAGATCCGGAACGCGCAATTGCTCTGCTCGGTAAAACTGCCCGGCTGGAATTCAAAATGGTTGATGAAACGGCCAATGTCCAGGATGCTGTTGCGGGCAAGTTGCCGGACGGCACTCAGCTGCTTTATGAGCGGAATATCAATAAGGCCACCGGAGGCTTGACAGAAACCCCCCTGGTCGTTGTCGATAAAACTGTCCTGACTGGTGATCTGCTGTCTGATGCTAATGTCCGGATCGATACACGCTTCAATGAGCCCTATGTTTCGATTGAGTTCAACGCGGTTGGAGCGAAGCGCTTTGATCAGATTACCGCCGCTAATGTTGGCAAGCGGATGGCCATTGTCTTGGATGGTACGATCTATTCTGCCCCAGTCATCCGCGAGCGGATTGCTGGAGGCAGCGCGCAAATTTCGGGTTCTTTTACGTCTCAGGAAGCAACCGATCTGGCCATTGTTTTGCGGGCTGGCTCTCTGCCTGCTCCGGTTAACATCCTGGAAAATCGGACTGTTGGACCGTCTCTTGGGCAGGATTCCATCGATAAAGGAATCAAGTCGATTTGGGTTGGTGCGATGCTGGTTGTCCTGGCGATGATCGTTTATTACCAGCTATCGGGCATCGTCGCAATTATTGCCCTTTCGCTTAATCTGGTGTTTATTACTGCCATGCTATCGCTGTTCGGGGCAACCCTGACTCTGCCTGGTTTGGCCGGTATCGTTTTGACCATTGGTATGGCGGTGGATGCCAATGTTCTTATTTTTGAGCGAATTCGTGAAGAAGTTCGTCTCGGCAGGGCGCCGAAACTGGCTTTGGAGTCGGGTTATAGTAAGGCCTTTATGACAATTATTGATGCTAATATGACAACTCTACTGGCGGCTCTGGTTCTGTTCCAGTTTGGTACTGGGCCGGTTCGAGGTTTTGCCGTCACCCTGTCTATCGGTATCATTGCCTCATTATTCACCGCAATTTTTGTTTCTCGGGTTGTTTTTGATATTTTCTTGAAAGGCCGCGAAGTTAAGCGGCTAAGTATATAAGGAGGCTGACGGCATGCAGCTGATCAAGCCAGATATTAATATAGATTTTGTGGGAAAACGGAAGCTGGCGTTAATTGTTTCCGTGGTTTTGATAGTGATCGGATTGACTTCTTTGTTGGTTAAAGGTCCAAATTACGGAATCGACTTTGCTGGTGGAACCCTGGTTCAAGTACAGTTTGCTCAGCCGACCGACGCTTCTGCCATAAAAAAAGCACTCTCAGGGCTCGAACTTGGTAGTCCGGTGGTTCAAAGCTTTGGAGATAATCAGAATGAGTTTCTGGTTCGGGTTGAACAGGCTTCTGGCGAATTGAAAGGACTTTCTGTCCAGATTCAGGCTGCACTTGAGCAAACCTATGGAAAAGGCGATATTGATATTCGTCGGGTTGAGATGGTTGGACCACAAGTTGGGAAAGATTTGCGTAATAAGGGGTTAAAAGCACTCTTTTATGCAATGTTGGGGCTTCTGGTTTATATCTCGTGGCGTTTTGAGTTCCGCTTTGCCGTGGGCGCAATTATTGCCCTTGTCCATGACGTGCTCATTACCCTCGGAGCGTTCAGCCTCTCAGGTAGGGAGATTGATCTTCCAATTATCGCGGCATTTTTAGCGATTATTGGTTATTCGTTGAACGATACGATTATTGTTTATGATCGGATTCGTGAAAATCTTGGAAAACATAACAAAGAAAGTTTTTTGTTTGTGGTTAACCGCAGTATCAATGAGACTCTCTCACGGACTTTACTGACATCAGGAACCACTTTGCTGGTTATCCTGGCGTTATTTGTTCTTGGTGGCGGGGTCATTCATAATTTTGCTTTTGCCATGCTGATCGGTGTATTGATTGGTACTTATTCGTCAATTTTTGTTGCCAGTCCGGTGTTGATTTTTTGGCAGCAGAAGGTCGCAGCTCGCTCTAAGTGAGTGAGAGATTGACATCTAAATGAAGAAAGAAACGATCCTGTTTGTTGCTCTTGCTCTGGCTGCAGGTATTTTGATTGGGGTCATTGTCACCAATTCAAAAAAAGATTCTTCTCCTGCTGTTCCTGCTGTAAGTCAGGTACCGGTACCGCTGCTAAAACAGCAACAGCAGACTGCTATACTGGAAGGAATTGTCGCTCGTGAGCCGGACAATCGCAATGCCTGGATTAAACTCGGACATGACTATTTTGATTCCGATCAGCCGATGAAAGCGATTGAGGCTTACGCAAGGGCTCTTGAACTCAACGGGAATGATCCTAATGTTTTGACGGATCAGGGGGTGATGTATCGTCGCCTTGGTTGGTTTGATAAGGCCATCAACAATTTTGAAAAAGCCAATAAAATTGATAATAATCACCAGCAGAGCCTTTATAATCTAGGTATTGTTTATCGTTATGATCTGCAGGATTTTGCCAAGGCCATTGCGACCTGGGAACGATTTATTGCTATTAATCCAAGTAGCTCTGGAGCGGAGCAGATTCGTTCAGAGCTGGAACTTTTAAAGAAACATCCTGAAATTCCAAAGCAACCGCAATAATCTGAAACTACAGGCCGGGTAATACTCCCGGCCTGTTTTATTTTCAGCACGATTCTGGATTGCTCCTGAAATAACAAGTACAAGCTGGAGCCCATCAATTCAGAACCAAGCTAAAGTCACCATGTGAGATATAGATGCAACCTGTAAATTTACGCAAATGGATGCTCCGTGGTGAGCAACCGGAAGAAAATCAAATTGCACAATTAGCTCAAAAACTTGCTATCCAAAAAGTAACCGCTCAAGTTTTGCTCTTCAGAGGGATTGTAACAGAGGAGCAAGGCGTTGAATTTCTGCAGGCGAAGCTATCCGCATTGCCCGATCCAGATTTGTTACCCGATATGGGCATTGCTTGCTCCCGGCTAGAGCAGGCGTTAGTTCAGGGAGAAAAAATTGCAGTTCATGGTGACTATGATGTCGATGGTATCACTGGTTGTACTCTCCTGGTTGAATCACTCCGTGCTATGGGGGGTGAGGTTGAATATCATATCCCACTTCGATTGAAAGACGGCTACGGCCTTTCTGCTGATGCTATTCGGCAGGCGAAAGAGAGTGGTTGTTCACTGATCATTTCCGTTGATTGTGGAGTTTCTGCTCAAGTGGAAGCTGCTCTGGCTGCTGAATTGGGTTTAGATCTGATTATCACCGACCACCATCTGCCTCCTGCTAAACTTCCTGCCTGCCTGGCATTAATTAACCCACACCTGCCGGCAAATCATTTTCCCTGGCAAGAACTCTCTGGAGTTGGTGTTGCATTTTTTCTCCTGGTTGGATTACGTCGACATTTGCGAACAAATGGTTATTTTTTTAAAAGAGATGAGCTTGATTTACGTCAAGGCCTTGATCTTGTCGCCCTCGGAACCATTGCCGACATCGTTCCTTTAGGTGGGGTTAATCGTATCCTGGTTCGTAGTGGTTTGCAGCTTTTAGAGACGGGTGTTCGGCCAGGTGTTGCTGCATTGAAACGGGTTGCAGATGTTAAACAAGTCAGCAGTGGAGTGGTTGGTTTTCGGCTGGCTCCGCGCTTGAATGCAGCAGGACGCCTGGAGGATGCGGCTTTGGGGGTTAAGTTGTTGCTGGGTGAAGACCCACAGGATATTGACCCTTTGGCAGATCTCCTGGATGGTTTCAATCGGGAACGGCAGAAAATAGAACAGCAGACTTTGGTTGAAGCGATTGCTCTGGTCGAGGAGCAGAACCGCCCGGATCGTTACAGCATTGTTCTGGCCAGGGAAAACTGGCATTCTGGAGTTATCGGAATTGTGGCCAGTCGCCTGGTTGAACGCTATCACCGTCCAACTATTCTGATTGCTCTGGAGGGTGGTCAGGGAAAAGGATCAGCCCGCTCAATCAATGGTTTTCATCTCTATCAGGCGTTACAAGAGAGCGCTATGCCTTTGGCTGGTTTTGGAGGGCACGCAATGGCCGCAGGCTTGTCGATTGTTGAAGAGAATCTGGAAAGTTTTATAATCGCTTTTGAACAGGTGGCCCGTTCCCGTCTTTCTGCGGAAGACCTGTTGCCGGCTTCATTTTACGATAGTGAAGTTGTTCTATCCATATTCACGTTGCCCTTACTCAAAGAGTTGGAAAATCTGAACCCTTATGGTGCAGGCAATCCCCAGCCGGCTTTTGTCAGCCGCAACTGTCGGGTTTATGCGCCCCGAATTCTGGCGGATAAACACTTGAAGTTTGATGTAGAACAGGATGGTTTCAGGGTTGGTTGTATTGCCTTCGGGCAGGCTGAATATTTTGAAGAATTGAACAGTGAAATTGATCTGTTGTATCGTCCGGGGATTAACCAGTGGCGTGGAAAGGAATCAATTCAATTGCAAGTTGTTGATTTTCGCGCTTCAGATTGTAGCCATGATGTCTGACCAATTATCCGAAAATCTAGAAAAGTTAGCAGCAAAAGAGATCGGCAATGTTGTTTTTGATGAGCTGCTTTCTCGCCACAATAGTTGGAAAATTGGCGGCTCGGCAGATCTGTTTGTTGAGCCGGATAGTGCCTACCAAATAGCTGAAATACTCCGTTTTTCTGTTGCGAAGGAAATCCCTCTGGTGGTTATCGGACAAGGAACAAACCTGCTTTTTGATGATGCCGGAGTGCGTGGGGTTGTTTTGAAAATCGGTAACCGGATGGCAGATATCAACATATCAGGAAGTACGATTGTCGCTGGAGGAGGAGCTTGGGTTCCCAGATTGGCACGGATGTCAATGCAGGCAGGATTAAGTGGTTTGGAACATTGTATCGGGATTCCCGGAACTGTTGGCGGGTTGGTGATGATGAATGGTGGCAGCCAGCGTAGAGGGATTGGTGAAAATGTTGTCAATGTCTCAATTGTGGATCAGGTTGGCAGGGCAAAGCAGTTGACGCGTTCTGAGTGTGATTTTTCCTACCGATATAGTGCATTGCAGGGAACTGGCTGCGTTGTTGTCAGTGTCGAGTTGAATTGTTCTGCGGGAGATGTCAAAAAAATTCGGCAGGGCATGGTTCAGGATCTTTGCCTCAGGCGTCACAAATTCCCCCGAAAATTACCTAATTGTGGTTCGGTTTTTCTCAGTAGTACAGAAATGCACACAACAGTCGGCCCTCCGGGTCAAGTTATCGAAGCTGCCGGGCTAAAGGGGCAGCGAGTCGGGCAGGCAGAAGTATCGCAGCAGCATGCCAACTTTATTGTTAATCTGGGCGGAGCGAGCTCGATGGATGTCCTTTTGCTGATTGCCCGTATTCGTCAGATTGTACAAGAGAAAATTGATTTTGATCTGTGTTGTGAAGTCCGCTATGTCAGCCCGCAAGGGGAAATAATTCCTGCCCATATCAAGGCTGATAAGGCTGATAAGGCTGATCAGTTTGGCGCATCAGGAAAATAGCGCATCCAGTTTATCAAAATCAAAGCGAAGCTCTGATAGCTTTTTTATCATATCAATCTTTTCCTTGTCTTCTGCCTGCAATTTATAAACATCTTCATTGATAATGCGATAAAGCTTGCCGGTTGTGTGGCAGGTGGTTCTTAGGTAGGGGATCTTACTTCGGTCGATAATCTGTTGAGTGATATTACTGATATTGTGGATTCCGGGAATGAGCAGCCCGACAATTTTATTCCGATAGGCGGGAATCTGGTACATGTTTGATAATGTAACCAGTAATTCATCTCGACTGCTGGTGACAATTAAAAGAGTGTCTTCGCGAAGCAATTCGGTTACTCGCTGAGTGGATGGTGCACCAATCTGTAGATAATGGATTATCCGTTTCGCATCACGTTTGTTGCCGATGATATCCAGGCCAAGGATTTTTGCGACGCGGGTTAAGGTTGGATTTGCCAACACGGGTTGATAATTAAAGCCGCCTACAACTTGAAAAGATTCACCGGAAAACGCCTTTTCCAGATAAGTAAGAGTGCTCTCTCGTTTTTCCGGTAAAAGTTTATTGGGCATAATAGCGCGAATTTCAACCCCCTCTTTTTCAAACAGGGCTTTATTCATAGAGACGTTGTCTATCACGTTACCGATACCACCACCGGTGATCATTAAAACCTTGGCTCCCAATAGCTTAGCGATCCGAGCATTGGACAGATTGACAACTGATCCAACTCCTGGATGTCCAGAACCTTCGATAATCAGAAAATCACATTTTTTTTCCAGCTCTGCACATGCTTGTAAAATCATTTGTTCCAGACTCTGTAGATCAAGTTCTCCATTCAGTGCTTTGCGGGTTGTGTCGGGATAGATGACCACCGGTGACATGTATGGCAGGTTGCGCCCCATGTTGAAGACTTGACAGATAACTGCAGCATCCTTGTCAACTGTGAGCCCTTTATACTCGGTCACCTTAGGACCTAGTGGCTTGATAAAACCGACCCGGCGATATTTCTTTTTTGCCAGATGAACCAATGACAGGCTTGCCGTCGTTTTTCCGATATCTTGACCGGTTGCCGCAATGAAAAGTTTTTTAGCCATCTCTGGTCTCCAGATTGTAAAAATTTGTGCCAGTTGAATTATCCGGAATTTAATCAGCGTGCGGATAGTCCCGCTTCGTGGGCAAGTTCTTCCCATCGGGGTAAGCTATTTATGATCATTTCATCTTCAACACAATAGGCAATACGGAAAAAACCTGGTGCTCCGAACCCTGATCCCGGCACCAGTAAAATCCGGTATTTTTGTGCCATCCGGATAAAATCCATTTCGTCTGCTAGAGGTGATTTGGGAAATAGGTAAAAACCGCCGCCCGGCTTGACCACCTCAAAGCCGAGTTCCGTTAATTTGTTGTAGAGTAAATCACGTTTATAACGGTATTCTTCGATATCGACACTGATCCGCTGTAAATTTGTCACCAACCGCTGCATCAGTGCCGGTGCATTGACAAACCCAAGCACTCGGTTAGAGAAAATCGCCCCCTGCATAAATAGCCCAACATCTGTCATGGCTGGATTTGCTGCCAGATAGCCTATTCGATCTCCCGGTAGAGCCAGATCTTTGGAGTGTGAAGTGACAACAATTGAATTTCGGATAGAGCTGAATATACACGGCACCAACTCGCCAAAGCTGATTCGTGCATAAGGCTCATCAGAAATTGCCAGAATCGTTGTGCCATATTCCTGTTCTTTTTGCATTAATAACTCACCCAGGGCTATTAAAGCTGGTTCAGGATAGATGACTCCGGTTGGGTTGTTCGGAGAATTGACAATAATGGCCCGGGTTCTTGAATTGATAGCAGAGGCGATGGCATCCAGATCTGGCTGGAAATCATCTTTGGTGACAACTTCGACAGCTACACCACTATGGTTGTCGATGTAAAATTTGTATTCGACAAAGTAAGGGGTAAGAATAATGACTTCATCTCCTGGGTTAAGCAGTGTTTTCAGAACCACATTCAAGGCCGCTCCAGCGCCGCAGGTCATGACAATATGGGTTGCTGTGACCGGTTGATTACAGTTTTCGGCGATCACTTCAGCGACAGCGGCGCGGGTTTCTTCGTACCCTGCGTTGTTCATATAACGATGCATCCCGGGAATTGGATTCTCGGCTATTTTTTTCAACTCCCGGTGAAGTTCTTCTGGCGGTTCCATGGTCGGGTTGCCGAGGGTGAAGTCAAAAACGTTTTTATCTCCAAATTGCTGTCTTAAAGAAGCACCTTCTTCAAACATTTTTCGAATCCAGGAGGAATGTTCGATATGCTCTTTAATTTTGGTTGCGATTGGCATCTGGGAGTTCCCTTTGCTGATAAGTTATCTAATGGCACTGTAATAAAATTAGGATGATGGAGTTTAACTGTGGAAAATCAATGGGTCAAGTTGGTTTGTTGTTTTCGATTAGCCCTCTGTGTCAATCGACAATGGTCTATAAATTGATTTTTAGAGCTGATTAAGTTACATTTCTTCGTCTTTCTCCTTCCCTATTGTTTAGAAAGTTACCTTTATGGCTACACAGGGTTTGAATAAACTGCGGCAACAGATCGATCTGATTGATAATCAGATCCTTGATCTCCTCAATCAGCGAGCCAAGGTGGCCATTGCTGTTGGTAAGACCAAGAAAGGGAGTGAAAAGTCTTTCTATGTTCCGAGTCGGGAAAAAGCGATTTACGAGCGCTTAACCGGGCAAAACCCCGGACCATTCCCCAATGAAGCGGTCTGTAAGGTTTTTCGTGAAATTATTTCAGCATCCTTGAACATGGAAATGCCGATGCAAGTGGCCTTTCTCGGCCCGTCATCGACATTTACTCATATGGCAGCTATGTTGCAGTTCGGCTTATCCGCACAGTTAGTTCCTTTGAAAAGTATTCCAGCGGTTTTTGAAGAAGTTGAAAGGGGTCGTGCTCATTATGGAGTGGTTCCGGTTGAGAATTCGACCGAAGGTGTTGTCAATCACACTCTGGATATGTTTTTTGATTCTGAACTGCAGACGATTGCTGAAGTTATGCTGGAAATTTCACATAACCTGCTTTCAAAATCAGGAAACCTTGGGAAGATAACAAAAATTGTTTCCCATCCTCAGCCCTTGGCACAATGCCGGCACTGGCTTGAAACCAATATGGCGGATATCCCCCTGCTGGATGTTGCCAGTACCGCAGCAGCAGCCCAGCTGGCTGCCGAAGATGAATCGGTCGCAGCGATTGCGAGTCATGCGGCTGCAATTCAATATGATCTGCAAGTTGTCAAAGCTAAAATTGAAGATAATCCCCATAACTTTACCCGATTTCTGGTGATCGGTAAGGAGACTCCAGAGAAGAGTAGGGCGGATAAAACCTCAATCATGTTTAGCGTTAAGGATGAACCGGGGATTCTCTATCGGATGTTGGAACCTTTCAGCAAGCGACAGATCAATCTGGCCAAGATAGAGAGTCGGCCGATGAAGCAGAAAGCCTGGGAGTACATTTTCTTCCTCGATTTGATTGGTCATGTCGATGATCCGGAAATCTCGGCTGCCATAGAAGAGTTGCGCGGCCACTGCCATTTTCTCAAGATTCTCGGTTCCTACCCGATCGCTCGTAATGAAAGTTTGTCCGGAGAGAAACAATAATGTTTGACAATATCTTAATCCCGCGTTTGACAATTATCGGTGTCGGCTTGATTGGTGGTTCCCTGTCTCTGGCTCTGAAAGAGGCCGGGGCTGTTGGCGAAGTCATTGGTTGCGGACGCGGGAAGCCGAACCTGGAAAAAGCGATCGAGCTTGGCGTGATTGACTCTTACAACCGTGACCCTGTAGAGGCAGTTAAAGATGCTGATGTGGTTTTTCTGGCGACACCGGTCAAAACTTTAGCATCGGTTACACAGCGTTGCTTGCCAGGTTTGAAATCGGGAGCGATTATCACCGATGGTGGTAGCGTTAAGGGGGCTGTGGTCAAAGCAATTGAGCCATTGTTGCCCAAAGGGATTCATTTTGTGCCAGGACATCCGATTGCGGGTACAGAGAACAGTGGCGCAGAAGCCGCTTTTCCAAGTCTATATCATGGTAAAAGCTGTATTTTGACGCCAACGGAAAATACCGATCCCCGAGCACTTGAACTGATTAAACAGATGTGGACAGTTGTTGGCAGTGATGTGGTTCAAATGACACTGGAAAAGCATGATAAGGTGCTTGCCGCTATCAGTCATCTGCCGCATATGGTTGCTTACTCTCTGGTCAACGCGGTTGGATCATACGATCATTACGAGGAAAATATCCTTGAATATTCCGCCGGGGGGTTTCGTGATTTTACCCGGATAGCTTCGTCCGATCCGACTATGTGGCGAGATATCGCTGAAACTAATCGTGAGGCATTGCTGGAAATGATGGAGCAGTTTGAGGGTTTTTTTGCTGAATTAAAAGCAGATATCGCTGCAGGGAGTGGTGATAAGTTGTTGGAATTTTTTCAGCGTTCAAAGCAACTTCGGGATGCAATTTTATAAATTATTTGAGGGTCAAATCTGATGCATAAACTTGAGTCCAGAACTGTTGTGCCAACAAAGGGTTTGCACGGGGAGATTGTTGTCCCCGGCGATAAGTCGATTTCTCATCGGGCGATCATGTTTGCCTCACTGGCTCAGGGGAAAAGCCGTATCCGTGGGTTGTTGCGCGGCGAGGATTGCCTGTCAACCCTGCAAGCGTTTCGCAGCCTGGGAATCGAGGCTATTGAACCGGCTGACGATGAATTGATCATTCAGGGACGTGGGTTGGCTGGTTTGCAGGAGCCGACTGATATTATCGATTGCGGCAATTCAGGAACCACAATGCGCTTGATGTGTGGAATTCTGGCAGCTCAACCATTTTTTTCCATCCTGACCGGTGATGAATATTTACGTAAACGCCCAATGGGGAGAGTGATTAATCCGTTAAGCGCAATGGGGGCCAAAATACTTGGCCGAGACGATAACTCTAAAGCTCCCTTGGCCATTGATGGGGGTGGTTTGAAATCTGCAGAATACTATTCACCGATTGCCAGCGCCCAGGTTAAATCAGCTGTATTACTTGCCGGGATGCAGGGTGATGGCACAACGACAGTATACGAACCGCATCTTTCGCGGGATCATAGTGAACGAATGCTACGTTATTTCGGGGCTGACCTTGAGTCTTTTCCTGGCGGAGCCAGGGTGAACGGTCGGGTGGAGCTGACAGGGCAGGAGGTTGTAGTTCCGGGAGATATCTCTTCGGCAGCCTTTTTTCTGGTCGCTGGTTTAATTGTCCCCGATTCAGTATTATTACTGAGAAACGTTGGTATTAATCCGACCCGGAGTGGCGTTATTGATATTCTGCAACAGATGGGTGGCTCCATCGAATTGCTGAATCAGCGCGAACTCTCAGGGGAACCGGTTGCCGATCTGTTGATCAAAAGTAGCCATTTGTGTGGCATAGAGATTGGCGGAGAAATGATTCCAAGAGCCATCGATGAACTTCCTGTTGTCAGTGTAGCCGCTGCTTTTGCTGAGGGGGTGACAACGATTCGTGATGCTAAGGAATTACGTGTCAAAGAGACGGATCGAATTGCCGCTATGTGTGAATGTTTAGGTACCCTCGGGGCTGAAATAGAGCCACTGAATGACGGCATGCGGATTGTTGGTGGGAAGCGATTGACTGGCGGTCAGGTCAGCTCTTTTGGTGATCATCGTATTGCTATGAGTTTGGCGGTTGCGACGTTGGGTGCTGCAGCTGAGGTCAAAATTTTAGATACCGCTTGCACCGAAACCTCGTTTCCCGGTTTTTGGGAACTGTTGATTCAGGTAGCCAAAGGGTGATCCATTTGAAAAATAAACTGATTATCGCAATTGATGGCCCGTCTGGCGCGGGGAAAAGTACTTTAAGTAAGGCCCTGGCCAGCCAACTTGATTATTTGAATATCGATACGGGTGCTATGTATCGATCTGTTGCATTATTAGCTCAGCAACGAAGAATCAATCCGCATGATGAATCTGCACTTAAAGCACTCTGTGCTGACCTGTCTATTGAGTTTATACGCAGAGAGAGCTCTGAACGGGTTTTAGTCAATGATGTTGATGTTTCGGCAGCGATACGCACGCCAGAAGTAAGTCTGTTAACAGCTCAGGTTGCAGCTTCTCCTGCAGTACGAGAAGCAATGCTGCATCTGCAGCGTAAAATGGGAGAAGCCGGCGGTGTTGTTCTTGAAGGGCGAGATATTGGTACGGTCGTCTTTCCCCGTGCAGATGTAAAGTTTTTTCTTTCGGCAACTGCCGTAGAAAGAGGTCGCCGGCGCTTTGAAGAATTGCAGGCACAGGGAATTACGGTAGATCTGCAACAAACGATTGCCGAGGTTGAAGCTCGTGATGCTGCGGATACCGCTCGAACACTTGCTCCGTTGATGCAAGCGGATGATGCGTTGGTCGTCGATTCAACGCAGTTATCGATTGAAGAGGTCCTTAATAAAATGTTGAAAATTGTGAAAGATAAGGAAGCTGGACTTGCTGAATAAAAGAGAATAACTACTTGATAAATATTGGTTTGTTTTTTCTCAAAGGCTGTGCTAACTTGCGCAGTCTCAAATTGAGTCCGCCGTCGAGAGGCGTCGGGAAATTCGTAAGGGGGTAACATCTCCAATGGTAGAAGATAAAGACATGCAAGACGAAGACGAAATGGAAATGCAGGACGGCGAGTTCGAAGAAAGCTTTGAAGAGCTGCTGAAAGAGTATGAGCAGAGCGGCCTGGAACTAAAGCGCAACGATGTTGTTGAGGGAACAATCGTTCAGGTGAACCCTGACTCGGTTGTTGTCGACGTCGGATACAAATCGGAAGGTGTCATATCTCTCCGTGAGTTTGCCGACGAAAAGGGAAACATTGACGTCAAAGTTGGTGATGTTTACGATGTCCTGTTCGGTGGTGGTGAAAGCGACAGCGGTCTGATTGTTCTTTCAAAAGAAAAAGCTGATCGGCAGAAGATCTGGAATTCTCTTGAAGAGGATGCTGTGGTCGAAGGTCGGGTTATCAGTCGCATCAAGGGCGGTCTGTCTGTTGATATTGGTGTTACTGCTTTCTTGCCCGGATCTCAGGTTGATCTGCGTCCAGTACGTAATCTGGATAAGGTAATCGGGCAAACTTTTGATTTCAAAATCATCAAACTGAACAAGCGACGTGGAAATATCGTTCTGTCGCGGCGGGCTCTGCTCGAAACAGAGCGCGCATCACATCGCAGTGACACCCTGAAAACACTTGAAGAAAGTCAAGTTGCCGAGGGTATCGTCAAGAACCTGACCGATTACGGTGCATTTATCGATCTTGGTGGTATTGATGGTTTGTTGCATATTACCGACATGTCCTGGGGACGTGTTAAGCATCCATCTGATATTTTGGCGGTCGGCGATAAAATTAATGTCAAAATTCTTAAGTTTGATAAAGATAAAGAGCGGGTTTCTCTGGGTCTTAAGCAGATTGCACCCGATCCATGGCTGGATGTTGCAGCCAAGTACCCAGTTAAGACCAAGGTGCTAGGTAAGGTTGTAAGCCTGACCGATTACGGTGCATTTATTGAGCTTGAAGAGGGTGTTGAAGGCTTGATTCATATTTCTGAAATGAGTTGGACCAAGCGGGTTAAGCATCCGAATAAGGTTCTTGCGATTGGTGACGACGTTGAATCTATTGTGCTGGCACTGGATACAGATAATCGGCGTATCTCACTCGGATTGAAGCAGATTGAGCCGAACCCCTGGGATGTTATTGGCGAGAAATTCCCGATCGGGACCATCATTGAAGGTCAGGTTAAAAATATTACCGATTTCGGTGTTTTTGTCGGTGTGGATGAGGGAATTGATGGCCTGGTTCATATCTCTGATCTATCTTGGACAAAGCGGATCAAGCATCCTTCCGAGGCTTATAAAAAAGGCGATCTGGTCAAAGCTGTTGTCTTGAATATCGACCGTGAAAATGAGCGTTTTTCCCTTGGTTTGAAACAATTGAGCACTGATCCGTGGGAGACTGTTCCCACTCGTTATCCTCGTGGCACCATTGTGAAGGGTAAAGTGACTTCAGTCACTGATTTTGGTGTTTTTATTGAACTTGAAGAGGGCATTGAAGGGCTGATTCATGTTTCTGAGTTGAGTAAGGAAAAGATCGAAAGCCCGAAAGATTTTGCTGAAGTTGGTGCTGAGCTTGAGGCGGGGGTTTTGCAAGTTGACACCGCTGATCGAAAGATTGCCTTGTCGATCAAAAACCTTGATGTTCAGAAAGAAAAAGCAGAAGTGAACGAATTCATGGGCGCACAAAAAACAGCAACATCAAATTTTGGTGATCTGCTGCAAGGTGCTATGGGTCGTAAGTCTGAAGATTAATTTATAGATGAACCTGAACAGGGGCTCCAGATATACCCGGAGCCCCTTTTTTATTGGCTGAAATGAAAAAACGTCCTTTTTTAATCGCATCTCTTACAGTCGGTGGAATATTCTTATTTTTTCTATTGGTTGTTTTCACCGCTGGAATGTTTCTCTCCGGTTCGGTTGCTGTCTCTGTTGGTGATAGGATTGGTATCCTTGAAGTAGAAGGTACCATTGTTGATGCTCGCAGGATGACTGAACAAATTAAAGAATTTCGTGATCGCAGCAATATCAAGGCGGTTGTCATCAGGATTGACTCTCCCGGTGGAGGCGTTGGCCCATCACAGGAAATTTATGCCGAACTGAAGCAGTTAGCGAAAGAGAAGCCACTGGTTGTCTCAATGGGTTCAGTTGCTGCTTCAGGTGGTTATTATCTCGCCGTTGCAGGGGAGCGGATATTTGCAAACCCGGGAACGATTACCGGAAGCATTGGTGTTATCATGTCTTTCCCTAATTATCAGGAATTGATGGGTAAGATAGGGGTACAGACTGAAGTGGTGAAAAGTGGACGATTTAAGGATATTGGTTCGTCTACCCGGGAATTTTCATCAGCCGACCGGGCATTGCTACAAGAGATGATTAACGATGTTCATATGCAGTTTGTTGAAGCTATTAGCGTTGGACGAAATATGCCAATAGAAAGGCTTCAACCTTTTGTAGATGGTCGAATCTTTACCGGCAGACAGGCTAAAGATGCTGGCCTGATAGATGAACTCGGGACTTTCAGTGATGCAATCAAGTATGCTGCCAAAACTTCCGGTATTGATGATGATTCCGATCTGGTTTATCCTGAGCCGGAAAAAACTAATTTAATTGATCGATACTTGAAAGGTTCCGTTAGTCACTATCTTGGAATCGATCTTAATGCAAAAAAAATGATTGGACCACAGTATCTCTGGAATAACTATTGAACATTATATTGAAGTGTGTGGAAGGTGAAGATGACAAAGAGTGAATTGATCGAGCTACTTTCAGATGGGCATGAAATTCTTAATAAAAGGGATGCCGAAACAGTTATTAATCTGATTTTTGGCGGGATCGGAAATGCCCTTGCCCAAGGTGATCGAGTTGAAATCCGTGGGTTTGGTTCTTTTTCAGTGCGTGAACGTGACGCTCGTGAAGCGAGGAACCCCAAAAGTGGTGAGTTGGTTAAAATTCCATCACGAAAAACACCATTTTTTAAAACGGGTAAGGAATTGCGTGGTCGGGTTGATGAATAGTAATAGATTATATTGAGAGAGAAAAAAAAAGGCCCTGAGATAATTTCAGGGCCTTTTTTATGGAATGCTCTCCGGGATGCCGGTATAATTCTGTACGATGACCTGAACAAAAAGTTTGTCTCCGGAAAAAATTTTAGGCGTCCTGCACGTGGGCCGGCTTGCACACCATTTCTTCACGTCATGACAGGTCATAAAAAACGTTGGTCAAAGGATCAGAACCAATCCATGCACCCCAGAAATTCAAAGATCTATATCGTAAGTTGATAATAGCAATTTCATGGGTTAAGTCAAGTTTTAAATTAGATTCTATGAATACTATATCTCAATATATGGGCATTTGAACTCATGAAGTGGACAATCCATCGCTTACAAGTAACTCATGAAAAGGTTGGCCTGAGACTTGATCATTTTCTGGCTGATTCTTCAGACGAATTATCCAGAACTCAGGCAAAAAAGATTATTGATCTTGGTGGGACTCACATCAACGGCCGAAGAATTAGAAGCTGTTCGACTTCTGTTTGTAGGGGCGATTTGGTGGAAGTTTATATAGATCAGTTACCTTTAGATCCCTATCGGATTGCGAAACATGACATTCTGTTTCAGGATCAATTTATCATTGTTTTAAATAAACCGGCACTTGTCGATACTCAACCTACCCACGCACGCTTTAAAGGAACAATGTTTGAAGCCCTGCAATGGCATCTGAAAGATCCGTTTCGTCCGCAACAAAAAGCTGAAATTGGTATGGTGCAGCGTTTGGATAGGGGTACTTCAGGGATTATTGTCTTTTCGATTCATCCCAGAGCACATAAAGAAATGAGCAGGATTTTTCTGGAACACGAAGTCAAAAAGGATTATCTTGCTCTGGTTCATGGTGTACCGGCACCGAAGCAGGGAGAGATTAGGTCATTGCTGGCTCGTTCAAGACGTGACAATCGTGTTAGATCTGTCGCAAAGGGTGGTAAGGAAGCGATCACCCAGTTTAATCTGGTAGAACAGTTGATAGATTATTCGTTATTGAATGTTGAAATATTAACCGGTCGCTCCCATCAGATTCGAGCTCATATGGCGGAACAGAATTGTCCTTTGGTAGGCGATTGGCGCTACGGTGGATGTTCACTCGTTGATGGTATAGGTATATCACGACCGCTGTTGCATGCTGAAAAACTGGCTTTTCGGCATCCAGTGTTGAATCAGGCTATGGCTTTTACTGTTCCCGTCCCTGAAGATATGCAAAATATTATCAACAGTTTGAGAAAGAGAAACTTATGAATTTCCCGCAGATTGATCCAATTATATTCAGCCTCGGTCCACTCGCGGTCCGTTGGTATGGGATGATGTATCTGCTGGGTTTTGTCGGTGGATATTTCATGATGTGTCATATCGCCAGACTCCGTGAGATGCCAATTAAAAAGGAGGCTATCTCTGATCTTTTGTTTTATGCGGTTCTTGGTGTGGTTATTGGCGGGCGTCTCGGTTATACCCTGTTTTATAACTCCGGTTACTATTTAAAGCATCCTCTGGAAATCCTTTATGTCTGGGAAGGGGGGATGAGTTTTCACGGTGGACTGCTAGGGGTCCTGCTTGTTCTATCAATTTTTAGTTGGCGGCGTGATTTGCCAATATTGTTAGTTGCCGATTTGGCTGTCTCTGCCGTGCCAATAGGGCTCGGTTTCGGGCGGATTGGTAATTTTATTAATGCTGAACTCTGGGGAAGGGTGACTGATCATCCTTGGGGAGTCATCTTTCCTGGTGCGGGTCCATTGCCGCGCCATCCGAGCCAACTCTATGAAGCCGGACTCGAGGGGCTGGTTCTGTTGATTTTGATCTATCTTCTCCATCGCTTCGGTGTTCGGCGTGGCATTCCCGCTTTTAGTTTTATCCTTTTTTATGGAATATTCCGTTTTCTGATTGAATTTGTTCGCCAGCCGGATAATCACCTTGGTTTTCTCTGGGGAGGGGCTACTATGGGGCAGCTTCTGTCTTTGCCAATGATTTTGTTTGGACTAGGTGGATTGATCTATGTACTGAACAGGAATAAGTTATGAGCCGGATCGAGGCGGTGATTTTTGATTGCGATGGGGTGATGTTCGAAAGTCGTCAAGCAAATCTGGCATACTACAATCGAATTCTGGGGCAGTTTTCTTATCCACCGGTTTCTACTGAGCAACATGATCTGGCACGGTTATGTCATACTGCCAGTTCACCAGAAGTGTTGGCACATCTTCTTCGTGAGGAAGATTTATCGCCAGCCCTCAGTTTTTCGGCCACCTTAGATTATCGTGAATTTATCCCACATATGGAGCCAGAGCCGGACCTGACAGAACTACTAATACAGCTTACCGGTCAATACCCTTTGGCAATTGCCACGAATCGAGGTAAGAGCGTTGTTGCAGTTCTGGATCATTTCAATTTACGGGATTATTTTTTAACAATTGTAACAAGTCATGATGTCGAGCGGCCGAAGCCTGCTCCAGACATGTTATTTCTGGCAGCAGAAAAACTTAATATCGCACCTGAAAACTGCATTTTTATTGGTGATTCTGAGCTTGATAAATTGGCCGCTGCCGGCGCAAATATGCAGTTTGCTGGCTATGGTGGAATTGTTTCGGCAGCAATTTCACTTTCTAACCATTTGGATTTGCTGGACTATTTGGCAGGGTGATAATCTCGAAAGTTATCAATTTACTTTTAGGCGTAAGCTGCAGAACTACTGGAAAATTTGAAGCTGAAACTATTAATGGAGATGTTTGGTCATCTCTAAAACATTTCTGTCTCCCTCCTGCGTATATCTTACCTGATCCATCAACTTGAAAATAATCTTGATGCCACGCCCCCCTTCATCGCTGGCACATGCTTTAAGTTTAGCCAGTGTTTCGATGTCAAACCCCTGCCCCTGATCGAAAACCTTGATTACCAGATCTTGATCAGAGGCTGAGATCGATACCCTTATATCCTTGTCCGGGTCACAGTCGTTGGCGTGGCGCATGGCGTTTGCTAAGGCTTCAGTCAGTACCAGGTTAAGCTGATAGGCGAACTCGCGGCGGTTTCCTTGATAACTCTCCAGGGAATAAGCCAAGCTTTCGCCGATCCGTCCAATCATCCCAAGATATTTGGTCTGATTCGGAACCGTTATGTCAATCTTAACCAGTTTTGACATGTGTATCTTTCTGCGCAAATTAGTTGCTGATTAAAAGCTAGCCAAGGCTTCATCCTGGGTTGAGAAGATTTCAAATACGCGATGGAGGCGTGTCAGTTCAAACATTGAACGAACTTGGGGCTGAAGGCAGCATAGTTTGAGGCTACCTTCGCGTGCGCTGGCATTTTTGAAGCCGGAAACCAGAGAGCCGAGACCGGACGAATCGATAAAGCGAACCGCGGTCAAGTCAATCACCAGGTTGCATTTCCCTTCATCAAACAGTTGGAGCATCTGTTCTTTGAGATCCCCGCTGTTATGGGCATCCATGCGCTCTTCCTCGATGCTGATTTTAACAATGTCGCCCTGTTCGGTCATGTTCAACTGCATGTGGTTTCTCCTTCTTTGAAGTTTAGTGGTATTTACAATACCTTTTTGATTGTACCCTATTTATTTAAGAGGGTGACTGATAAATGGATGATTCTGGTTATTATTTTAAAACCTTCATGACAACCAGGGTAACATCATCGTTGAAATGACGCATTCCAGTGAAAATACGTCCCTGAATCATAATCCGGTCAATGAGCTCTTGTGGATCTAAATCCTCACACTCTTCAAGTAGCTTTCCCAGTCTTTCAATGCCGAAAAAAACGTTATCCTTATTCTCGGCTTCGATAATTCCATCGGTATAGAGAAGCAGAATATCTCCTGTTTCCAGGTCAGTAGCATTCTGTTCAAAGGTGATGTTGTTTTTGATGCCGAAAATCAACCCTTCAGCATCCAGATTCATAATCTTCCGTTTCCGCTTTTTCCAGAGCAGGGGAGTGTTGTGCCCGGCATTTCCGTAAATCAAGCGGTGATTGACGGGGTTATATTGCAGGTAAAACATAGTAACGAACAGTTCAGAACGATCCAGATCTTTGAGGAAATAGCTGTTGAGTGCCTGTAACATCTTAGCCGGTTGTTTGATGTTGTGCATACGAGCATGGATGAAGGTGCGTGTTTCTGCCATGATCAGTGCTGAACCAATATTGTGTCCTGATACATCGGCTATAATCAGGTCATATGAGGTGCTGTTGCGCTCAATAAAGTCGTAATAATCTCCTCCAACCTGATGGGCCGGGACACACAACCCTGCAATGGCAATATTTCCCAAGGTGGGCAAGTTTGTTGGGAGCAGACCTTTCTGAATATCTTTAGCAATCTGCATTTCCCGTTCTTGTTCACGACCTTGGAGAAGTTTCTGTAACTGCTGATCGTTACGCCAGGCAATACCTATCTGCCCAGCCAGGTTTTCGAACAGAGCAATGAATTCATTGGTAAAAATCCCTTTGGCTGTTTTGGAAAAGGCCGACAGAATTCCGATGGGCTCTCCTTCGAAAACGATCGGAGTATGCGCTAAACAGGTAATCCCATCGCGCTTGATATGCTCTGCCGAAGCTGGCTTTTCGATATGGGCGGTATCGTTGACAACGGTGGTGGCGTTAGACATAAATGCCTGACCAATATAGGTCTCCATATTGAGGTTGCGTTCAAATTGACCAAAATGCTCGGAAGATGTTCCAACCAAACTTTTGACTATCAGTGTCATGGATTCCGGTTCCAGAAGGCGGATCACGCAGAGATCAAATTTGAATTGTTGGGCGAGTAATTCCAGGATGTTATCTAGGGTTTCCTGAAAATCTACTTCGCTGGAAACAATTTGTGCTGCATCGTAGAGCACACTCAGTTGCTCTCGGCTGGAAGCGTGGCTAATAGTGACCGTGCCAAAGATATCGAAAACATCTTCCATTTCACTACCGCGAGCGGACAGGTAATTATCCAGGATGATGCGTGCCGGAGCGGCTCCTACATGACCGGCCAGGGTGCGCTCGGCAAAATTTTTCAGGTTAGGGATTTCGTGATCTGAAAGATTGCCTTTGGCACTGATATCCTGCTGGCTCAAATATTCGGTTATGGCGGTCTGAGCAGGTTTTTTGCCAATGAATTTGGCCATCAGCTCAACAAATTCCATGATGGTAGGTGCTTTACTTATACGCTTCAATTTGCCCGGTTTAAGCGACTTTTCCACAAAAACATCGACAAATTTTTCAGCTTGAATTCTTTCTGACTTGGTCTGCGTGGCGAAGAAAGATAATGTTAAATAGGCAGCCAGGTTGAAAAGCATACTCCAGAACAGGGAGTGAGTATGAATATCAAAACCGCGCAGGCCAAACAGTTCCAGAGGGTTCAGTAGGTGGATGCCATATGGGCCGTTTTGTAAAATATCTGAGTGGAGCCAGCCAGAGCGGACAAATGCTGGAATTAACAGGGTATAAAACCAAAGGACAAAGCCGAAACTGATTCCAGCAATTGCCGCCTTGCTATTGGCTCTTTTCCAAAAAAGTGCGCCAATGACGCCAGGTGCGAACTGAGTGGCTGCAGCAAAGGAGATCAGCCCAATATTGACCAGGGCGTAGGAATCACCAATGACCTTGAAATAGAAATATCCGACGAAGATGACTCCGATAATCCCAAGTCGTTTGATGTTGATCAGTAACCCTGGAAAATTTTGCGCTTGAACATTCATTTTTAAAATAATTGGCATGACCAGGTGGTTGAGAATCATTGTTGCTATCGTCACCGAAGAAACCATGACCATCCCGGCAGAGGCAGATACTCCCCCGATAAAGACCAACAGGGCTAACCAGGGCTGTCCCGAAGAGAGCGGCAGAGTCAAAACAAAGTAATCAGCCTGGGTTGCGTCACCACCATTGAGTATTAACCCTCCAAGCGCAATTGGCAGGACAAACAGGTTCATCAGGAAAAGGTAGGCCGGAAATTTCCACATTGCTGCTTTGATATGTTGCTCATCAACATTCTCAGTAATCATGATGTGAAATTGCCGGGGTAAAAACATCACCGCTGCCATCGACAGGATAATAAGGGTAAACCATTTGGTGTAGGGGGTCTGCTCGGTGCCAAGGGTAAGTAAATCGCGACGTTCCGGGAATTGTTCAAGAAAGCGCTGGAAAATATCAATGAAGCCATCGAATAAGCCATAGGTCACAAAAATCCCTACGGCAAGAAAAGCGATCAATTTCACTATAGATTCAAAGGCAACCGCAACGACCAGCCCTTCATGCTTTTCCGATGAATCAAGGGTTCTGGCACCAAACAGCATGCCGAAAATAGCTAGCAGGATGGCAACCAGAAATGCCGTGTCGATAGTTCCGGGCAGTTTAGACGCGTATGCGTATAAACCGGTGCCGGGAACGGCTAATGGTCCGGAAAGGATATCTAAAGTGTGGGAAATGGCTTTTAGCTGCAGGGCAATGTACGGGGTGATCCCAAAAACTGCGAACAGAGTGACAATTGCGCCAAGAACGCTGGAACGATCATAGCGACTGGAAAGAAAGTCAGCAATGCTGGTAATATTCTGTTGTTTGCAGATGCGCACCATCTTGCGCAGTAAAAACCACCAGGCAAATGCAATCAGGGTTGGTCCCAGGTAGATCGGGAGAAATTCCAAACCACTGGTTGCTGCTTTGCCGACGCTGCCGTAAAATGTCCAACTTGTGCAATAGACAGCAAGCGACAACGAATAGACATGTGAATTTTTCAGCAGGCGGTGGCCGGTTTTTCGGCATCTTTCAGCATACCAGGCAACCAGAAACAACAGTGCAAAATAGCCAAGTGAGACGAGCAGAACGGTTTGTGTGGAAAAGATCGACATGAAGAAAATGGTCTTTGCCGGAATCATGGGTCGCTCTTGTCCCCCACTATAGCGGAACTATCTTGCGAGCCACTTTCTATGTAGCGTACAAAAAACCAGATAACGGCTATTGAGGCCGGCCAGCCGATAAAGAAATAGAGAACCAGAATCGGGATACCAAAAATCAGCCGTACGGTATTGAATATTTGAATAAAAGGAAAATTGATCATGATCAAGCCAAGAATCAGGCAGAGAATCCAAGCCTCTCTGATTGAGCTTCTTTGTGACTCTTTCATCGACAGACCTCTTTTGAGCCTAGTAACTCCAAAAATCGACAACGATACATTTTGTTTTGACTGCACATGTTATAGACTAATCCCGAAAGAATAGAATTACAACAATAATTACAAGTTACACATAGTAGAAAATTGTCTGTAATTTTAACTCTATAAAGTTGATTAGGCGATTTTTTAAGCATTTGACGCTCACAAAAATGAGTGTGCTACTTATCGATAATTAACGTTTTTCATATTTATTCCCTATGTCCGCTTGTCTGAAGGAACAATTTTTTGAAGATTCAACGTTTTTTGAGCATAAAAAAAATAGTTTTCTGCTTGGTTCCAATCCTGTTTTTTATCTCTGGTTGTGTCGCTGTCAATCAATCTCGGTTGTCTGGCGAGGATAGTCTCCGATCCGTTCAATATCGGTCGGAAATAATTGATCCTGAAGCGAAGGCGCTTTTTTCTTTCAGTGAATTCAGACTGTTGGGCGCAGAAAATCGATGGGAAGAGGCGATTGCTGCCCTGAACCGAGCCATCAGTTTTGATCCGAACTCAGATTATTTACAACTGATTTTGGCCAAGGCATATTTGCACCGACAGCAGCCAGAAAAAGCGGTCGCTACTTTGGAACTTTTGCTGGACAGAGATCCAGAAAATGTGGCGGGGCATGAATTGTTAGGAGATGTTCTTAGCTATCAACAGAATTATATTCTCGCCATCGACCACTTTCGCCGAGCATTACAGCTGGAGCCTGAAGATGAGGCATTGAAACTGCGCCTGGCTATGGCTTTTGCACGACTCGAACGGACCGATGAAGCGATAACTGTATTGGCGTCGCTGCTGGAGCAGTCTCCTGGCGCTGCCCTTGCCCGGCTGGCTCTGGCTCGCCTTTATCTGGGAAAAAAGCAAACCGGCAAGGCCACTGAAGCGTATCAGCAGCTGTTAGAGTGGCATCCGGACCAGTTACAGGCGGTTCTGGAATATGGAAAATTGTTGGAACAGAAGGATCAAGGTGCCGCCCTTGAACTATATCAATCTTTTATTAACCGGAATCCAAGGGCTGCGGCAGTGCGGCAACAGTTGTCGCAATATTTTCTATCCCGACACCAGCTTAGCGATGCCCTCGCGCAACTTCAAGCGGTACGGCAACAGTTTCCCGCTAATTTACAAATTATTAACCGCATCGGATTGATTCAACTGGAGCTGGAAAACTGGGTTGAAGCTGAGAGTGCTTTTCGCTTGCTGTTGGAGTCGGACGACGATCAGGGTCGCAGTCGTTATTATCTAGCCATGGCCTTGTCAGGACAGGGGCAGGCTGTGGAAGCGATCACTATATTAGCGCCGATCAGCAGAGACTCACCAATTTACACTGAGGCTAAATTGCAGTTGGCTTACCTGTACAAACAGTCTGATCAGAACGATCAAGCGATCGCAACGTTAAAGCAGACTATTGAGCAGGATATCCATCACCCTGATCTGTATTATTACCTGGTGGCTTTTCTTGGAGATAGTGGCGACCACGAACAGGCTCTAAACGTTGCACAAAGGGGTGTGGAGAAAAACCCCGATGAAACTCAATTACTTTATCAATTGGGAGTGTTGTACGAAAAACTAGACAAGCGTCAGACCGCGGTGCAGGCGATGGAGAAAGTTCTTTTGTTGGATGATGCCCACTCCGATGCATTAAATTTTCTCGCATATGATCAGGCGGAGAATGATATAAATCTGGAATTAGCTTTAGTCCGGGCGCAAAAAGCTTTAGCGATCAAGCCTAGCGGTTATATCGTTGATACTCTGGGATGGATCTATTTCAAGATGGGTCGCTATCCTGAAAGCCGTGAGCAACTTGAAAAGGCAACCGAATTGCACCCCAATGATGCTGTGATTCAGGAGCATCTGGGGGATCTTTATCGTGCTATGAATCTTTGGCAGCAGGCAGTGGCTGCGTATCGACGTGCGTTGGAGATAGATCCACAAATGACGCAGGTTGAAGAAAAACTTCAAGTGTTATTGTTGGAAACACAGTGATGCGGTGGCTGTTTTTTCTCTTGCTGATTGGGCTGACTGGTTGTATCCGTCCGCCGGAACCGGTTTGGACTGAAATTCCAACTGCAGATCAGTTGCTGACCAAACTTGCATCTGCATCGGGTCGTTATTCATCACTGGATGGTGCCGCGAGTGTTTCCCTGACAACCGGAGATAAGTTTTTTTCCAGTCAACAGTTTTTATTATTGCAAAAACCAAATCGCATGCGAACCGATGTGTTAACTGGCTTTGGTCAGCTGGTTCTACAGATGACTTCTGATGGTGATAACCTGTCAGTATTGCTCAAGACGACTGTTCCTGGACGTTTTCTGAGCGGCCCGGCCAGTTATGAAAATGTTTCCCGTTTTGTCAGGGTTCCACTAGCGACCGAGGATCTGTTGACCCTGTTGCTGTATGATCCACCACTGATAGTCCATCAACGTTCCAGGGTTGACTTCTCGGCTGATACCTTGACGCTGATTCTGTCGAACAGTAATAACCATCAAGAACTGCTGTTTGATCGGCAGTTGCAGCTGATAGGTAGTCGCTATTTCAAATCTGGGGAACAGTATCTCTCGGTTGGTTATGAAAATTTTTCCGGGAAGGATCAGTTTCCGTATATGATCAAGATTTCGATGCCCCTAGAGCAGACAAAGGTTAAGGTGAAATTTTCTGAACTGAAGGTCAATGAGAATATTGATATAGCTCAGTTTACTCTAAAAAAACCTGCGAATATCCTGCTTGAACCATTGCCATGAATGAAACGGTCATGACCTGATGAAAAAAACTTTTTTCTATAATCTGTTATTTGTTGCAACTGTCCTGTTGTTGCTTAGTGCCTGCAACAATACCGATGAAGTTAACCATCCGGGAGTTGCAGAAGCGCTGACCCCCGAATTTGGTGATACCTTTATTGAAGCTTCAATCGGGGATGCCAGTACATTGTTGCCGGTATTGGCTTCAGATTCCGCTTCCAGTTCGATTAATGGCCTGATTTATAGCGGTTTGGTTCGATACGATAAAAATCTGCAGATAGAGGGAGAACTGGCTGAATCCTGGGACATCTCAGATGATAATCTGACCATCACTTTTCACCTCCGTAAGGGTGTGATTTGGCACGATGGTGTTCCCTTTACCGCAGCAGATGTTGAATTTAACTATCAGCTTTATATTGATCCGCAAACTCCGACAGCTTACGCCGAATCGTTCAAGCAGGTGATCGGGGTTGAAACACCAGATCCCTATACTTTTATTGTTCATTACGACAAGCCTTACGCTCCGGCACTGATCAGTTGGGCGATGTCGATTCATCCGAAACACCTGCTGGACGGGGAGGATATCACCAAAAGTCGATTGGCGCGCCAACCCGTTGGAACAGGTCCATACCGGTTTGTTGAGTGGTTGGGGGGCGAGAAAATTGTCCTTGAGTCGAATCCCGACTATTTTGAGGGGCAGCCCTACATTAAGCGGGTGGTGTATCGGATCATTCCTGATATCTCCACTCAATTTCTTGAATTACAGACCGGCAGTCTCGATTATATGGGTCTATCGCCATTGCAGTTTTCACGGCAGACTGATACCCCTGCTTTCAGGCGGTTGTATAATAAATATCGCTATCTGAATTTTGGCTATACTTATCTTGGCTATAATCTAAAACGCCCGATGTTTCAGGATAAGCGGGTCCGGCAGGCTCTTTCCTATGCGATCAATAAGCAGGAACTGATTGATGGTGTTTTGCTCGGCTATGGTACCGTTGCGACCGGTCCGTATAAACCCGATACCTGGGTCTATAATGCGGATGTTCCAAAATATTCGTATAATCCGGACAAAGCTCGCCAGCTTTTAGCGGAAGCTGGCTGGCAGGACACCGATGGCAATGGCATTCTGGATAAAAATGGCCAGGAATTGTCTTTTACTATTGTCACCAACCAGGGCAACGATCTGCGCTCAAAAACTGGTGAAATTATTCAACGCCGTTTCAAAGAGGTTGGAGTCGCAGTGAAATTGCGGATCATTGAGTGGGCGACTTTTCTCAAAGAGTTTATAAACCCCGGAAATTTTGATGCAACAATTTTAGGTTGGACTGGTGGTCCAGAACCTGATCAGTATAATATCTGGCATTCCAGTAAGACTGATCCCCGTGAACTCAATTTTATTGGTTTCAAAAATGCTGAGGTTGATAGCTTACTTGAAGGTGGACGACGGGTTTTTGATCTGCAACAGCGTAAGGTTTACTACGATCGTTTTCAGCAAATATTAGCTGAGGAGCAGCCGTATACCTTTCTGTATGTTGGAGAGGCTTTGCCAGCAGTTTCCAAACGGTTTCGCGGGGTAGAGGCCGCTCCAGCAGGAATTCGCTATAATTTCAACCAGTGGTTTGTGCCGCAGGTGGAACAAAAATATGTCAGGTGAGATGGTTTTCTTAACCATCAGTTTTTTCTTGTGAGAGTATTATGTTGAGCTACATTATCAAACGTCTTTTGCTGCTTGTGCCATTATTGTTGGGAATCACTCTGATTTCATTTGTGGTAATCCATCTGGCACCGGGAGAGCCGACGGACCTTCAGACTCAACTCAACCCGCAGGCCAGTTCCGAATTGCAGCAGCGGTTGCGTTCTCAATACGGACTCGATCAGCCTCTTTATATCCAGTATGGCCAGTGGCTATCACGTTTGGTGAGGCTTGATTTTGGTGAATCCTTCGCGACCGACCGTCGGCCGGTTCTGGACAAAGTTCTGGAACGTTTGCCGGTCACTATTTTGCTCAATGTTCTTTCGATTATATTGATTCTTGCTGTATCCGTCCCACTGGGGATTCTTTCAGCGATTCAGCGTAACTCTGTTTTTGATCGCACCACTACGATTCTGGTTTTTACTGGTTTTGCCATGCCATCGTTCTGGTTGGCACTGTTGCTGATGGATTGGTTCGGTGTCCGGCTAGGTTTCTTGCCGGTCTCTGGATTGAAGTCCCTGGGTTATGAATATTTGAGCTGGGGGGGGCAGCTGCTTGACCGGATAAGTCATTTGATTCTGCCAGTATTTATTTCTGCGATTGGTGGTTTGGCAGGTTTTTCCCGTTATATGCGTTCTAATATGCTTGAGGTGATAAGGCAGGATTACATTCTCACTGCTCGGGCTAAAGGTCTGTCGGAACGGACGGTGATTTATAAGCATGCTTTGCGGAATGCATTGTTGCCAGTGATTACTATTCTGGGACTTTCGGTGCCGGGGTTAATTGGTGGAAGTGTTATTTTTGAAACAATTTTTGCTATTCCTGGAATGGGTAAACTTTTTTACGATGGTGTTATGATGCGGGACTATCCGTTGATTATGGGGATTCTGGTGATGGGCGCTGTGCTGACACTGCTTGGGAATCTATTAGCGGATATTTGTTATGCCCTGGCAGATCCACGTATCCGTCATAGTCACCAAGGAAGAGGCTCTAGCTGATGAAAACATGCAAGAAAGACAGGGGGATCTATGCAAGTTAATGTAAATCGTCTGGGAGAAATGTTGTTGGAGGCGGGGCTGATTGATCAGTTTCAACTTGAATCAGCACTCTCTATGCAGCGGAATCTAGGTGGTCGGATTGGCAGTGCTTTGGTTAAACTAGGCTATTTGCCTGAAGACACGATTTTGGAATTTCTGGAATCTCAGGAAAAGTACTCTCGGGTGTCTCTGCAGGATCAGGAAGTTCCAGCGCAACTCATGTCGCTGTTGGCGCCTGCCCGGATGTTGGAATTGATGGTGATTCCAATTGAATTACGGAAATCTGGCAATGAAAAATTGTTGCGCGTCGCCATGACCGATCCGACTAATCTCAAGCTGATTGATGATCTGCAGTTTGCAACCGGCTGTAAAGTTATTCCGGTATTGGCCGTAGAAGCTGAAATCAGCCAGGCGATTAAAAAGAATATGCCCAAAGAGCAACCAAAACCGCCTGAACTGAAGGTCGAAAGCAACATTATTGAGCATGGCATGGTAAATTTTGAAGAAATTAACTCCGATGACCCGCGTCTTGACCGTTTGCTTGATATTTTGAAGGCAAAGGGTGTACTGAGTGTGCTTGATGTCGAACGGGTGAAATTTAACTGATGGTGTTACGATCTAAGCGCACTTTTTTTCTTGACGTTATCTGGCAGCAGTTACGCCATAACCGCATGGCTCTTGTTGGTGCCGGGATCGTTTTGCTTATGTTCCTGATGGCTGTGGCTGCTTCCTTCACCGGTGTTGACCCTGCGGCTATAAATATCGGCCAAAGTCTTTTGCCCCCAAGCATAACACACCCTTTTGGCACTGACGATTTGGGACGTGAGGTGTTGGTGCGGATGCTGTACGGCGCACGGATTTCACTGCTGGTTGGATTTGTTGCGGTCGGGATCTCAACATTGATCGGCATAATTCTCGGGGCACTAGCCGGATATTACGGCGGATGGATCGATGCGCTGGTGATGCGTTTTGTTGATATCATGCTCTGTTTTCCTACTTTCTTTCTCATCCTCGCAGTGATCGCATTTTTAGATCCGTCGATCTGGAATATTATGATTGTGATTGGCTTGACCAGCTGGATGGGGGTGGCACGTTTGATCCGTGCTGAGTTTCTCAGCTTGCGTCAGCGTGATTTTGTTCTCGCCGCCCAGGCCTTAGGAGCCACCGATCTGCGGCTTATTTTTCGACATATTTTGCCCAATGCCATGTCACCGGTGCTGGTGTCTGCCACCCTTGGCGTTGCCGGTGCTATCCTGACAGAAAGCGCCCTGTCGTTTCTCGGTATTGGAGTGCAGCCGCCGACGCCATCTTGGGGCAATATGCTGATTATCGGTAAGCAGACCCTTGGTAGCGCCTGGTGGTTGTCGGTCATTCCCGGGTTGGCAATTCTAATAACTGTTCTGGGTTATAACCTTCTCGGCGAAGGGATTCGTGATGCATTGGATCCCAGGTTGAAAGAATGACAGCGCACCAGTTTTTAGAAACCCGTTTTGCCGCTTTATGCGCTGGTGATTATGCAGTGGTCTATGACAGTTACCATGAAGATTCGCCATTTCTACAGCAATTCAGTGGTCGCAACGCCTATATTCATTTTGCCCAACAACAGCTAGGTTCCATTGCAATTACAAGCTGGCGCTGTTTGCGGCAGCGAGTGCTTGATGAAAAACGGTTGGAAGTGCTTCTCGTGATGGATCTAGGGATAGACGCTGACTCTCAGTTTTTTTATGAACTCGCTTTGCTGATCGAAACTGAACGAGGTTGGCATTACCATTCAGCACAGAAATTGGGTGCTGACGACTATCACGGTTTGCCGGATCAGGTCGATTTTTGCCACTTTGATAGCGCACTACAAAAGATCCGGTTTTGAAAACAGCAGAACAAAGGCTGAAGCAAAAACAAGGCTGAAGGGGTTTACCTAAAAGCCTACAGCCTAAACAACCTTCAACCTGAACCGCTTTCACCTGAATTTACTATGCCTGAATTGCCTGAAGTTGAAACTACGCTACGCGGGATTGCTCCCCATGTGACTGATCGCACCATTCTTGAGTGTGTATTTCGAACCGCGAAATTACGCTGGCCACTCGATTTGGCTCTCTGTTATCATCTTCCCGGCCAAAAAATCCGCAAAGTTGAACGACGGGCTAAATATCTATTGTTGTCCTGTGACCTGGGTACAATAATTTTACATTTGGGGATGTCGGGCAGTTTGCGGATTGTTCAAGCTGGGACAACCGAACGGAAGCATGATCATGTCGACCTGATTTTTACTGATGGTCAGTGCCTCCGATTGACCGACCCACGCAAATTTGGTGCATTTATTTATACCGATTCCGATCCATACAGCCATAAGTTACTTCATAGTCTTGGGCCAGAGCCCCTGACGGATTTTTTTTGTGGGGATTACCTTTACGCTATGGCTAAAGGGAGAAAACTTGTAATCAAGCAGTTTATAATGGATCAAAAAACGGTTGTCGGAGTGGGGAATATCTACGCAAGTGAGGCTCTGTTTCGTGCCGGTATCCGTCCTGATCGAGCGGCAGGAAGGATTAGCCTTAAGCGTTATGAAAAACTGGCGTGCGCAATTAAGGAAATTCTGCACCAAGCGATAACGGCTGGTGGAACAACGATCAATGATTTCAGCCAGGCTGATGGTAAACCGGGTTATTTTGCTCAACAATTGCAGGTTTATGGTCGCAGCGGTGAGCCCTGTTCAATCTGTGGTCTGCCCATCCACAGCCAGCGGTTGGGTCAACGTTCGACCTTTTACTGCTCCAGGTGTCAGATTTGATGGTGAGAATGCGCGATGAATGATTTTTCTTTTCAGTTTGCCTACCGCGTCGGCGTTGCAGACATCAATTACGGCGGTCATGTTGCCAATTCAGCCGTATTGAATTTCTTTCAGGATGCCCGGATTGCCTATCTGGCCGGTCTTGGCCCCTACTCTGAGATTGATCTTGGTGGTTGCGGACTTATTATGCCGGAAGCACATGTTTTTTACCGTAAAGAGATGTTTCATGGTGATCAGCTTAATATCGGCGTTAAGTCGAGGGATTTGAAGCGTTCCAGCTGGATGATGGAATATCGTATCGAACGTGGTGCTGAATTGACTGCGGAGGGGGAAACCCCGTTGATTTGTTTCAACTATCAAACTCGCAAACCATGCCGTATCCCACCCGATTTTCGCGCTACTCTGATCGCATTTGAAGAGTTGTGACAGAAGGTTTTCAGAATGGATTCAAGGCCTTATTTTTGTCAATCTATTCTGCCTGAATTTGTATTGATGTTTTGAGTTCTTTAGGGGGCTTTCTGCCTTGACGCAACGTAGCTGCCGAGGTTATCGTGCGACTCCAAATTTAAGCTGTTAAGGAATGAAATCATGGAAGAATTGAACGAATTACTGCAGCAACGTCGCGCTAAAGTTAAAAGTTATCAGGATGCCGGTGTTAACCCTTTTGCCAACGATTTTGTGGTAAATCACAACGCGCAGCAGGTGCTAGAAGCCCATACTGACGATGATAAAGAAACTCTTGAAGAAGTGGAAGCTACCTATCGTATTGGCGGCCGCATTATGGCGCGTCGCGATTTTGGCAAAGCAGCATTTTTACAGCTGCAGGATGGCAGCGGGCGGATTCAGGTCTACGTTGCGCTAAATCAGGTGGGAGAAGAAGCTTTTGAGAATTTCAAGAAACTAGATATCGGTGATATTATCGGAGTCTCCGGCTCCCCCTTTCGCACCAAAACAGATGAACTTTCCGTGCGCGCTGCAGAAATACGATTGCTGACCAAATCGCTCTTGCCTCTGCCTGAAAAGTGGCACGGGTTGACCGATGTAGAAATTCGCTATCGCCAGCGCTATCTTGATCTGATTGTCAATCCCGATGTGCGCGCTGTATTTCGCAAGCGCAGCCAGATTGTTAGTTTACTGCGTGAATACATGCTTGCAAGTGATTACCTGGAAGTTGAGACGCCAATGATGCATCAGATTGCTGGCGGTGCGACAGCCAAGCCGTTTGTCACTCACCACAATACGTTAAAGATGGATTTGTTTCTGCGGATTGCTCCAGAACTCTATTTGAAACGATTGGTGGTTGGCGGTTTTGATCGGGTATTTGAGATCAATCGTAATTTTCGCAATGAAGGAATCTCAATTCAGCATAACCCCGAATTTACCATGATGGAATTTTATCGGGCTTACGCTACCTATAGCGATTTGATGTATTTTACTGAAGAATTAATATGTCATCTGGCAAGTAAGGTCTGTGGTAGCCTGGTGATTCCTTATGGAGAAAAAGAAGTTGATCTGACTCCGCCATGGGATCGTTTAACTTTGAAAGAGTCTATTGTCAAGTATGGGACTGCTGATATGCCTGTCCTGGAGGATCGAGATCAATCATTCGCTTATGCTCAAACGCTCGGTTTGGCTTTGGACAGTAATATCGGGCACGGCAAACTGCTGGCAGAAATCTTTGACGAGGTGGTCGAGCCAAAACTCTGGCAACCGACATTTATTACCGAATATCCAACCGAAATTTCACCTTTGTCACGCAAAAATGACCAAAATCCCGAAGTTGTTGATCGATTTGAGTTGTTTATTGTTGGTCGTGAATTGGCTAATGCTTTTTCTGAGTTGAATAATCCATTGGATCAGAAGGAGCGTTTTCTCCAGCAATTAGAAGAAAAAGCTGCGGGGGATGAAGAGGCCCACGGTATGGATGAGGATTACATCCGTGCCCTAGAATATGGCTTGCCACCGACAGCAGGTGAGGGGATCGGCATTGATCGCTTGGTGATGCTGCTGACCAACTCGGCTTCGATTCGCGACGTCATTTTATTTCCTCAGTTACGCCCTGAAATCAGCTGATTAGAGCTGAGACGGATACTAATGTCCTACGAATGGTTTATCAGCTTTCGTTATCTGCGCGCCAAGCGGAAGCAGACCTTTATATCGGTCATATCCTTTATCTCGATTGCCGGGGTTACCCTTGGGGTGGCGGCATTGATTCTGGTTTTAGCGGTGATGACCGGTTTTACCGACGGCGTTCGCCAACAGATTCTTGGTAATGTTCCGCATGTTTTAATGCAGAGTTTTGGTGAGGGGATTGATAACCCGGAAGAGCTGGTAGCGGCCGCCAAACAAACGCCACATGTCCTTTCAGCGACTCCATTTGTCTCTAAAGAGGCCATGCTGCTCTCCAAGGGGAATGTGTCGGCGGTCAGTGTCAAGGGGATTGGATCGGCGCATAAAATATTTTCACAATCATTACTGACCCTGGATGGCCAGCCGGCTACTGAACAGTTTTTCTCTGCTACAGCTGATCGGCCAGGAATTATCGTTGGGCTCGATACTGCAAGCAGTCTGGGTGTTTCTGTCGGCGACTCCATCAATGTTATCCCGCCATTATTTACCATGACCCCTTTCGGGATGATTCCGAAGATGAAACCGTTTCAGGTGGTTGCCATTTTTGAGAAGCAGAGTAGCTTGGTTGACAGTTTTTACGCTTATATCCCCTTGTCAGTTGCGCAAAACTTTTTTGATCTAGAAGGAATTGTCAGTGGTATTGAGCTTGAAGTTGATCGTTATGACCAGGCTCCTCAGGTTGCAGAGTTGCTGAGTGCTCAATTTGAGTTCCCCACTGTCATTCGCCCCTGGCAAAGTCTTTATGGCTCCTTTCTCTCGGCACTAAAATTGGAAAAGTTAGGTCTATTTATTATTCTGGGTATTATTGTGCTGGTTGCGGCTTTTAATATTGCGACAACTCTCATTATGGTGGTCATGGAGAAAAATCGTGATATCGCCATCCTGCGAGCCATGGGAGCAAATGCTCGTAGCATCATGAAAATATTCATTATGGAAGGTTTTATTATTGGCACAGTTGGAACCGGGATAGGAACTGCGTTAGGCGTTCTGCTGGCAAATTATGCCGATGCCGCGATCAAATTTCTCGAGCAGATTTTTGGCATACGGATATTTGATCAATCTGTTTACGGTATGGAACATTTTCCTTCGGATATTATCGCCAGTGACGTGGTTATTGTGACGCTGATGGCAATGAGTATTTGTCTGTTGGCAACCATTTATCCGGCTTGGAGAGCTTCGCGCATGGATCCCACCGAGGCCCTCCGTTATGAATGATGCGGCGATGATTGAAGTGTCCGGGTTAGGTAAGAATTTTACGACTCCAGGTGGCGTTATTGAGGTGCTTCGCGGGGTTAATTTAAAGATCTGTGCCGGCGAGCGAGTTGCCGTGGTCGGGACATCGGGAGCGGGAAAAACAACCATGCTGCACATTCTTGGAGGACTGGATCGTCCGACATCTGGTGATGTGCTGTTTGAGGGTGATAATCTTTTTGCTTTACGTGGTGCCGAACTGGATGCTTTTCGTAACCGGACAGTTGGATTTGTGTTTCAATTTAATCAGTTGTTGCCAGAATTTACCGCTGTGGAAAACGTCATGATGCCCCTCTTGATCGGTGGTGCCAGACGAACTGATGCTGCACAAAGAGCTTCTGCTATTTTAGTAGAAGTTGGCTTAGAGCATCGTTTGACCCATAAACCAGGTGCCCTGTCAGGTGGAGAACAACAGCGAGTTGCCATTGCACGGGCTCTGATTCGCGAACCACGGTTGTTGTTGGCAGATGAACCGACTGGAAACCTGGATAGCCGTATTTCTGATGAAATCATGCTGCTGCTGAATCGAATGCATCAGACTCGCGGTCTGACTATGATCATTGTCACGCATAATACCTCTCTAGCCAATAGCCTTGACCGGACATTGCGCATCGAAGACGGTATTCTTGCTGCGGATAATTTAAATTGAAGTTCTCTATGTGATTTTCTATAATCACCCCTTTATTTTTGTATTTTTACGCTGAGGATAATAAATGTTGAAAAAAGGATTATTGACACTTTTCCTGTTGAGTATTGCAGTGTTTGCTTTTGCGCAGGATTTTCTCGTGTCAGACATTCAAATAGAGGGGAACAGTCGAATTGAAACCTCTTCAGTTCTAGCATTGATTTCTATTAAACCAGGCGATTTGGTTTCTCTCGAAGATATAGATCAGGCGATTCACAGCATCTTTACCTTGGAACGTTTTGATGACATTTCTGCCGAATTGACGGAGGTGCAGGGAGCAAAAATTCTCACTTTTGTGCTGACCGAACTCCCATTAATTCGCCGAATTGAGTTTTCAGGTAATGATGAGCTTTCCAAAGATAAACTTCGACCACTGGTGAAAATGAGAACGCCTTCAATTTATAACCGAGCCAAGGTTGAGGAAAGTATCCAGGAAATAAAAAATGCCTATATTGAAGATGGTTATCATGCTGCGAAAATAAAACCGGAATTGCAAACTGATATAAAGAATGAGGCTACACTTACTTTTGACATCGTTGAGGGGAAGAAAGTTCTTATCCGCGATATTAAGTTTGTTGGCAATACGGTTTTTGATAAAGGTGACCTGATCAAAAAAATCGAAACCCGGGAACGCTGGTTTCTGTCCTGGATTACTGATCGGGGTGCTTATCTTGAAGACACCATGGATCTGGACATAGAGAGGATTAAGGCGGCATATCATGATGAAGGTTATCAGGATGTTAAGGTTAAACCGGCTCAGGTTTCTCTGATTGAAGATAAGTCTCTGGATATTCTGATAGAGATTGATGAGGGGGCGCAGTATATAGTCGGAAAGGTCAATGTGTCCGGTGACTTGATGTATACAGAAGAGCAACTGTTGGGTCTGGTCAAATTGAAACCTGGGGATATCTTTAGTAGAGCTATATTGCGCGATAGTATTCTGGCATTGACAGATTTATATGCAGACAATGGTTATGCTTATGCAAACGTTGCACCATTGACGAACAAGGATAAAAAACTACAACTGATAGACCTGAATCTTGAAGTCGAACAGGGAATCCAAGTTTTTATTGAGCGGATTGAAGTCAGTGGCAATACAAAAACCCGTGACAAGGTTATTCGCCGGGAAATACCGCTGGTTGAAGGTAATCTTTTTAGTGCGAAAAGGGTTAAGGA
>JAQIBX010000103.1 GCA_027858895.1 Desulfuromusa sp.
TATCAGGTTGAACTGGCAAAAAATGGCAGCGAAGCAATCATGAAATTGCAGGATGCTGATTATCAATTGCTGCTCCTTGATCTGCAAATGCCAGGTATTGATGGGCTGGAGGTGCTTGAATTTGTCCGCCAGGCCAAACTTGATCTGGAAACTATCGTTGTCAGTGGTGATACCTCTTTTACTTCCATAAAAGATGCTATGCGGCTTGGCGCTTACGACTTTGTTCGCAAGCCTTACAACCCTGAGGAGTTGCTGACAACAGTCAGCCGAGGCATCGAACATTACCGACAGGAGCGACAGGAGCTGCGAACAGAACACTCTCTGAACGAGTCGGAACGATTGCATCGGTTTATCGTCAATAATTCTCCCGATTTTATTTATATGCTCGATAGCCAAGGGGTGTTCACTTATGTTAATGACTCAGTGGAGGAAACCCTTGGATATAAGCGTAATGAATTACTCGGCAGACATTTCTCTACAATAATTCACCCCAACAACGCAGTTGAAATACATAAGTTTTTTAGTGAACAACGCGCCGGTGATCGAGCAACCCATAGTATCGAGATTCGTTTGTTGGTGAATCAGTCGAGTAAACAAGAAGAAAGACTCGGCAATAGTGAATTGATTGTCGAGTTGAATGCGATCGGAATGTACGAAGAGGCAGAACCAGGTCAAAAGACATTTATCGGTACGCTGGGAAGTGCCAGAGATATTTCTGAGCGTAAGCGTACAGAGGAGCATCTCTGTCATCAAGCTTATCATGATTTGTTGACTCAGTTACCTAATCGTATTTTGTTTGATGATCGGACACACCAAACATTGGCCCATGCGAGTAGGAACGGACAGAAATTTGCCATGCTGTTCATGGATCTGGATCGTTTTAAACTGATTAATGATACCCTGGGTCATGTGATGGGAGATCTGGTGCTTCAGCGGGTTGCTGAACGTGTCCTTGATTGTTTACGAGCAGAAGATACTCTGGCCCGATTTGGTGGTGATGAATTTTGTCTCCTGTTACCTGATATTTCCAGCAAAGAGAGTGTCGCTTCGGTTGCAGAAAAAATTCTGAAGGCGGTACGGCAACCTTTCAGCATTAATAATCATGAGCTCTATCTGAGCATAAGTTTGGGTATAGCGATCTATCCTGATGCAGGAAAAACTGGTGAATCTTTGCTGCAGAGTGCTGATAATGCCATGTATCACGTTAAGGCGAACGGGAAGGACGGTTATTGTTTTTACAGTGATACGATGAGCAGGGATTCCAGTTTTCTGTCGGTTGAACGGGATATGTCCTTTGCGTTGGAAAAGAAACAGTTTCAGGTGTTTTTTCAGCCCAAGGTTGATCCTTCCAGTCATATGATTGTCGGGATGGAGGCGTTGTTGCGCTGGCAGCACCCGGAACGTGGCCTTATCTATCCGGGCGATTTTATTGCCGCAGCTGAGTCCTCAAAATTGATGGTACCTATCGGTGCCTGGATTTTACGTAGCGTCTGCGAAGAAGTGGTTCGCTGGAAGCAACAAGGCTTGCCGCAGATTAAAATTTCTCTGAATATTTCTCTCGTACAACTTAGACAGGATGATTTTGCTGAATATTTCATCAAAACATTACAAGAATTCAAGCTGAAGGCAGATTTTTTTGAGATCGAAATTACTGAACAGGGATTAAATAAGGGCGAGCGGAATGTCGCGAAACAACTCCGGGTATTATGTGATTACGGTGTATCTGTAACAATTGACGATTTCGGTCGGGGTTATTCATCGCTTAGCTATTTACAAAATTTCCCGGTCAACACCTTGAAGATCGACCGATCATTTGTTCGTGAAATTGAAGAAAATCAAAATCAGACTTGTGTTGCCGACGGTATTGCGATGATGGCCAAGGGTTTGAATTTGAATGTGGTAGGTTCGGGAGTAGAAAATCTTCTCCAACTCGATTATTTGCGTAATCTCGGCTGTAGTGAAGTTCAGGGATATCTTTATAGCGCAGCAATTCCGGCTCAAGAGGCAATGACTTTGCTGCAGAATAGACCAACCTCAGGGCCACACTTTTCCCTGCCGCATTAAATCAAATCTGTTCAGAAAAATAGCAGACGGACAACCCTTCTCTATGTTATGTCAGGTTCTTAACAATCTAAATCCATTAAAATAGTTACTAAAACAGGAGTCGTAAAATGGAACATCGTGAATATGTTGGATTAGAGGATCAATACGGAGCTCATAATTACAAGCCTCTTGATGTCGTTTTGTCGCGGGGTAAAGGAGTTTGGGTTTGGGATGTGGATGGCAACAAATACCTCGATTGCCTGGCCGCTTATTCGGCCGTGAATCAGGGGCACTGTCACCCCAAAATTATGCAGGCGATGATGACTCAGGCCGAAAAATTGACCTTGACATCCCGCGCTTTTCGCAATGATCAGCTTGGCCCTTTCTATAAAGAACTCTGCGAATTGACCAATTCGCATAAGGTCCTGCCGATGAATAGTGGCGCTGAAGCCGTAGAAACAGCGATTAAGATTGTTCGTAAATGGGGCTATACGGTCAAGGGGGTGCCGAATGATCAGGCTGAAATTATTGTTTGTAGCAATAACTTCCATGGTCGAACTATCAGTATTGTCAGTTTCAGTACCGACGATAATGCCCGGCAAGGGTTTGGTCCCTTCACCCCGGGATTCAAGTGTGTTCCTTTCGGCGACGCAGCAGCTTTTGAAGCGGCCATTACTGATAATACAGTCGCCTTTTTAGTTGAACCGATTCAGGGTGAAGCAGGGGTTATGATCCCGCCTGAAGGCTATCTGAAAAAAGCCCGGGAACTTTGTGATCGCCACAATATTGTGCTGGTTCTGGACGAAATCCAAACGGGTTTGGGGCGCACAGGAAAATTATTGACAGAGGAATATGAAGGGATTGAGGCCGATTTGACTATTATCGGTAAGGCTCTGGCGGGTGGTTTTTATCCGGTTTCTGCTGTGTTGTCGAATACCGAAGTGATGAATGTTTTGCAGCCGGGTGAGCATGGCAGCACCTTTGGTGGTAATCCGTTGGCATGCGCTGTAGCACGGGCAGCACTACAGGTTTTGTTTGAGGAAGAAATGATCGAAAATTCCTATCAGCAGGGGAAATATTTTCTCAGTGAGTTGAAAAAAATATCTCATCCCCATATCAAAGAGGTGCGGGGGCGTGGATTAATGCTGGCGATTGAATTTCATCCTGAAGTGGGTGGCGCGCGCGCTTATTGTAATAAGCTCAAGGAGCAAGGAATTCTGGCTAAAGATACCCACGAGAATATCGTTCGTTTTGCGCCGCCACTGGTGATTAAACGTGACGAAGTGGAGCAGATTTTGGATGCCATCAACAAGGTGTTGCCTGCATCCTGAGTGCGTTTTTTGTCTTTTGGTTGCTCCACCTTTCGTAATGAGGTTCGGGCGAAACTTTCTGCGATCGATTTACTGCTGAAGGTTGCTGCTGAAATCTATCACTGAATCAAGGGGACAGAATTTTTTCGAGGTTTGATTTGGAAATTATTCTGTCCCCGATATTATGATTAGCCATCGTGTCGGGGTTTTCCACGACTATCCAGATTTCACAATTGTTATCTAGCAGCGATGTTAGATGGCAGGCATTTTGAAATCGATCTTTTCCAGCCCGTCGATAACGTCCTTCACCTGTCCCTTGCTGAGTTCGATGAGCGGTGGTCGCACAGTTGCCCAATCAGGATCGTTGCTATAATGCGCCATAACCGCTTTTAGCGCAGGAATCATCTCATATTGACCAACTGTCTTACGCACGACATCGAGTTCCTGCTGCTGTGTCTCGGCATCAGGATTGCGCCATTCACGATAGAGCTTGTCAATCGCGGCCGGATTAACATTGGCCGTGGCTGAGATACAGCCCGCGCCACCGTTCTTCATATTGGCAAGGAGGAACGACTCACTTCCTGCAAACACGTCGAAACCCGATTTGCCAAACGCATCGAGCATCATCTTGGTATTTTCCCAGTTACCGGAACTGTCCTTCATCCCCGCGACTGCAGTCGGATACTTTTTTAAAAGGCGTTCCACCAAGCCGGGCGTGATACCGACCACAGCAATCGGCGGGATATGATAGAGGTAGATTCTCAACCGCGAGTCGCCGACGCGCTCGATCACTTCAGAAAAGTAGCGATAGAGCCCTTCTTCAGAAACATTTTTGTAGTAGAAGGGCGGCAGCATCAGCACACCCGCACAACCAGCCTTGACCGCATGCTCGGTCAGTCGTACGGTGTCGGTGAGAGCGCAGCAGCCGGTTCCGGGCATCACCCGTTCCGGATTGATATCCGCTGCAAGTAGGGCATCAAGCAGCTCGATGCGCTCATTAACGGAGAGCGAGTTTGCTTCGCTATTAGTACCGAAAACTGCAAGGCCACAGTTCTGCGTAAGCAGCCATTTACAGCGTGCAATAAAGCGCTCCGGGGCGGGACTCAGATTCTTGTTGAATGGGGTGATGACCGGTGCGAGCACGCCATGAATGCGTTGTTTAAAGTTCATGTGATTTCTCCTTGAAGGCTGTAAAAAAATGGGCTGACTTCTGCCTCAATATACCATATCGTCAAGATCCACTTGATATTTTTTTGGCAATATTGAGCTGTTGAAACTATGGATTTCGAACCCATAGAAGAGAAAAGGAGCCTTGTAACATGTTATTCGGAAAAGAATTCACTAAAATTCAGGTGCAGACTGCCGGTGCTGAAATCAATTTAATTCATGGCGGATCTGGGCGGCCTCTCCTCCTGCTCCATGGTTATCCACAAACGCATGTTATGTGGCACAAGGTTGCCCCTTACCTTGCGCAACATTTTCATGTGATTTTCCCTGATCTGCGTGGTTATGGAGATAGTTCAAAGCCAGCCAGCAGACCGGATCATTCTCCTTATTCAAAGCGTGCAATGGCTCAGGATATGGTCGAAGTCATGGATTTTTTTGGCTATGACGAATTTTTTGTGGCGGGGCATGATCGTGGCGCCAGGGTTGCACATAGGCTGGTCCTTGACCATCCTGAGAAGATCAAGAAGGCTTGTGTGATGGATATTGCGCCGACTCATCACATGTTTAAGACAACTGACCAGAACTTTGCTACGGGCTATTACCACTGGTTTTTCCTTATCCAACCCAATGGACTACCTGAGCACATGATCGGCTGTGACCCTGCTTACTTTCTCACCAAAAAACTCGGTCAGTGGAGTGCACCCGAAGCCGTATTTGCGGATGAGGCAATCGCTGAATACCTTCGCTGCTTTAGTAATCCGGAAACGATTCATGCTTCCTGTGAAGATTACCGTGCGGCGGCAAGTATTGACCTTGAGCATGACGAAACGGATATGGCCAAACAGATCCAATGTCCTTTGCTTGTCTTGTGGGGTGCAAAAGGGTTTGTGCATCGTACCTACGATGTTCTCAATGTGTGGCGCGAGCATGCCAGCCAGGTAGAGGGCAGAGCCCTGGATAGTGGACACTTTCTTCCAGAAGAAGCTCCCATGGCCGTATGCGAGGAGCTTATTCAGTTCTATGCTGATAATTGATATCTATATCAGGAGACCTGATCTTTCCACTAACCGTAGAACTTCCAATATCCTACTATTTCTCTGACGTTTACACTTCTTCAGTTCAGTTTAAAACTATCTCGCGGAGCTATCCTATGCAAAAAACCGACAAAATTAAAGTTCAGACTGAGTCCGGCCAAGCCCTCGAAGTGGTGGTCACCAGTATCAAAGCTGATGTTATCTGGATTCTGATTGGTGAGGGGCCACACAGTAGCAAGTGTAAGCTGGAGCCTACTCCGAATGGCCTGGCCTATGCGGGGAGCATTATGGGGCGCGAAATCATCTACGAGCGGAGTATCAAGGAGGTTCGGGAGGAGATTGCCCAGAGTGGTCAGGATGGAGCTTACAAATATTCTGGACGGCGGTGAAATTATCAATTGAATCTGTGTCGAACCGTTGATTGGCTGAGAAAATAGAATCACCCCCGAAGTCGCGTTATGGTGGTTACCAGGTCTATGTACCGACCAGATCTTCCTGTGATTGTTCCATCAGAACAATGAGTTCAGAGATGCGTTGTTGAAATGTTTTGAACTTGTTTTTTGCAATTGATGTTGCCATCGGGATATTGGCCGTGACCGGGTTGACCGCACGGCCTTTGATATGCAGTTCATAATGTAAATGAGGCCCAGTGGAACGTCCGGTATTCCCCGATGAGGCAATCCGCTCACCGCGTTTGATTTTTTGTCCGCGTTTGACAGTGATTTTGTTCAAATGCAGATAGCGCGTCAGATATCGTCCATCATGCTGGATTTCGATGTACTTCCCGGCAAAAGGATGATTTTTAACCCGTGTGATCTCTCCGTCTCCGGTGGCATAGATCGGAGTCCCCACCGGCATGGCAAAATCAACACCTTTATGCGGAGCTATCCGCCCGGTGATGGGATGAAGGCGGGTGGGATTGAAAGCAGAACTGACACGGTAACGTCCTTTGTAAGGATAGCGCTGAAAAGCACGAGCCAGGCTTTCACCCTGATCATCGTAAAAATTACCATCTTCAAACAGAAAAGCACTGTAATAGCGGTTTCGAGAAAATATTCGTACCCCTTCTATCTGGCTCTGGCCGGTCAATTTCCGATCAATAAGCTGCAGGCTACGGATAACTTGAAAGTGATCACCGGCTCTGATGTCCCGGCTAAAATTGAGTTTGCTCTTGAAGAGATAGGCAATATTTCCGGCTTCTTGTTCACTCAGACCAGCTTTAATTGCTGAAAGGTAGAAGCTGCCATCTATTTCACCATAGATGAGTTGCTGTTCCCATTCCCCAGGCAGAATAATCTCTTCATAATCAAAGCTGTTTTCGTCAACACGATGATAGACAACTTGATGAGCGGGGTGGATGAACAGCTCCATTTCCACCAGCTGACGTGTTTCTTCATCCAGTGTGAAAGTCAGAGTATTCCCCGGGCGCAAAATATCCAGCGCCAGAAGCGATTCATCTGCAGCAAGAATCTGAACCATGATGCTCTGGCTGATTTCTACACTGTCAAAGATGGCACTTAAATTATCGCCTGAGGTGATAGTCCGTTTAGAAATGTGATCGGGGATAAGATTCTGTGGGTTGTCCTTCAAAGGAGTGTTTGTGTCGATAATGTGAACTGGTTCTTCTTTGAATGGTGGTTGCTCAGTGACGATCAACTCTGGCGGCTGGGAAAAATCAGTCAAAAAATATCCACCAAGAATCATAACGACGAGGACAACCGCTAATAAGAGGAATCGACGGCTTCGACGTTGTTTACTTTGCGGGTTGGGGGTTGGTTTCCAGATTGTATTCATTATAAAGGGATCTCTTTGAGCGTTGTCGATGAAATTAAAGTATGTTCTGAATGCAACAAATTGTCACCTTATGTCAAGTCTTGTTTTCAACTCTCAAAGGGTTAGGCATGAGATGAAAAGAGGATCAGCCGATTCTTGGCCGAGAGTCGACTGGAGACGCTTCATCGCGCTGTTGGCTGCAGTCTCTCGCAATAAAATTCATCTCATTTTTGATGCACTCGTAAAAAGCAATAAGATAGCTAATCCATCATTTTTGTAAGGTTTCTTCAAGATATTCACCGAAACGTTGCCAGGATTTTTCGTCAGCATCCTTGCGGTAACGGTCACTGCCATAAACGGTGAATGCATGCGGCGCTCCACTATAGGTAATCATTTTCTCATTTTCCTGCTCTTTTTAGTATGTGCATTTTTTTGGTCAAGTTTAGCATGAGTCTGGTCAGTCGCAACAGCCTGGGTGGATTTTATAGTTCATTGTCTCAGGATGATTTGTTTGCTCAGCGTTCTGGCAATTGCTCAAAGATATGTTATCTTTGGGCCCATCAACTATTCCAGAGATAGAGGAGATCAGGATGAAAATTGTTTGGGCATACCTGCGTAAGGGCTGAATGTCCTGTAAAAAAGCTCAAGAGTTTCTTGAGAAAGAACAGGTCACAACAGAAGCAGTTGTCGATGCACGTAAAATCCGGATCGAAGCAGATGAAGCTTGGGCGCTGTTGAAAACAGCCAAGGCGATTACGGCCGCGAAAGGAAAAAAGATTGTTCGCTTTAAGCAGGCTGTGGAAGAAAAAGAGGCAATTCTCCGGCAGGTGATGGGGCCAAGCGGCAACTTGCGCGCCCCGACTTATCGGATGGACGATGAGTTTATCGTTGGCTTCAATGTGGATTTTTATACTGATTGGTTGAAGTGACCGGTTGCTCTCCTGTGGAACGATGCAGGATCGGCCTATACCCCAAAACCGCAAAAAACTACTACGCCCTTGTATATCTGAAATTTTTTGCTTAGCCACCTTGTTCCGTATTGCGAGGGCGTTATTTTTTGTTCAGCTAATCCGGGGTTGCTTCTCCGAGAAGTTCACTCAGATGCAATACTGGTTGTGCCATTTCCGCTTCGCGTAAACCCCAGTCTAATTGCAGGTGACAGCCTGGATTTGACGTCACCAGGACTTCTGCTTCGGTGTTTTTGACATTATCAAGTTTGCGGTCAAGAATCTTCTGGCTGGCTTCGGTAAATTTCAAGCTGAAAGTTGCCGCTGAGCCACAGCACCAGTTGGCTTCCTTCATCTCGCGGAATTCTACTCCAGGGATCGATTTGATCAAATCGCGTGGTTGCTTACTGATTCCCTGCGCATGACAGAGGTGACAGGGTTCGTGGTAAGTGACGAATTTATTGACCGGCTTCAACCCCTCGGTGTGGATGCCAACTTCAATCAGAAATTCACTGATATCCTTGATTTTACTGTGAAACTTCTTCAGGCGCTGGTGGTCTTCTTGTTCCTCAAGGAGTTCTTCATATTCCTTGAGCGCAGCGCCACATCCGGCACAGTCAGTGACAATGGCATCTACATCCAGGCCTAGAAACAGGTCAAGATTGTGTTGCGCTAGCTGCCGGGTCGTCTCTCGATCACCTTCGGTCATATGCGGCGCCCCGCAGCATTTTTGTGCTTTGGGGGTGATAACATCAAAACCCTGGTGGTTGAGAACCCTGACGGTTTGCCTCGATACTTCGGCGTACATCAGGGTCATTACACAGCCGAGAAAGAAAGCAACCGTGCCACGCTTTTCACTTGTGGCCGAGCTCAGATGCGGAAGGTTTTGGCGCAAAGGTTGATGCAGCTCTGGCATCATTCCTTCCGCTTTATCGATCCATTTGGGCCCGAGTTTTAGCAGTTTGCTGTGGCGCACCAGCCATTGTATCCCGAGTTTTTGGTACAAACGTGCCGGGAGCATTGATGTTTCTAGCAGATCCGGATTTGGCAACATTTTTTTCAGGATAAAATCACGGAAACCGGCTTGCCATTTTGGCAAGGGTTGTTGCTGGTCCGCTTGGGCGCGACAGATCTCCATCAATGATCCAGCTTGAACACCTGAAGGACATGCGGTGGTGCAAGCCCGGCAATCAAGGCAGAAGAATGCCTCCTCTTTCATCGCCTGGTTGAATTCCAGTTTCCCTTCGGAAACAGCACGAGCCAGGGCGACTCGGCCGCGCGGACTGGAACGTTCGCGTCCGGTCAAAGAGAATGTTGGACAAGTCGGCAGACAGAAACCACAGCGCATACATTGCAGTATATCTTCATATTTTGGGGCATCATGAACGGTAAAATTGCCCAGTTTTTCTATGTTTTTCATGCGGTTTAGTTTCCTAGTTGTTCCGCTCTGTTATTCCCTCTCCCTGAGGGAGAGGGCTAGGGTGAGGGGGGTGGTCAATATTTTCCCCCTCATCCGGCCTTCGGCCACCTTCTCCCTTAGGGAGAAGGGTTGATTTAATCAATCGAAAAATATTTTACCAGGATTGAGGATCCCATCTGGGTCAAAGGCGTTCTTAATCCGTTTCATCACAGCAACCCCGCCGGGGCCAACCTGGCGTGCCAGATAATCTTTTTTGGCAATGCCGATACCATGTTCTCCTGAGACTGTGCCGCCCCACTCGAGAACCTTAGTATAGAGATCATCAAAAAAAGCATGGGCGCGCTTCATCTGGTCAGCATCACGTTCATCACAGAGAACTGTGGGGTGCAAGTTGCCGTCTCCTGCATGGCCAAAGGTGCCGACAGTGAGATCGTACTTTGTCGCCAAGCGTTCAATTTCAGCAAATGTCTGAGCCATATAGGAGCGGGGAACGGTCGCATCTTCCATGAGTGTTGAGGGGGAAACCCGAGCCATGGCAGAAAGAGCCATACGGCGTGCTGTGGCAAGTTCAAGCGCTTCCTCATCGTTGGCAGCAATATGTATTTCGGTTGCTTTTACCTGTTTGAGAACCTTTTGTACTCCAGCACTCTCCTCCGCGACGACAGCGGGATGACCGTCAACCTCAATCAGCAACAGTGCGGCTGTATCACGCGGCAGGCCGATTTTAGAGTAGTCTTCGACACAGTTGATTGTGGTTTTATCCATAATTTCCATGGTTGAAGGGATGATTTTTGCGGCAATAATTTCAGATACAGCTTTGCCGGCAGTTTTGATGTCGTCAAAATAAGCCAGCATGGTTTGCTGCGTCTGCGGAGGCGGGATCAAGCGCATGGTCACTTCGGTGATGATGGCAAGAGTTCCTTCACTGCTGATCAACAGATCCTTGAACGAATAACCGGCAACATCTTTGACACTTTTGCCCCCGGTGGTGATGATACTTCCATCCGGGAGAACGCATTTCAGTGCCATCACATAATCGCCAGTGACACCGTATTTCAAGCAGCGTAGTCCACCAGCGTCTTCCATTACGTTGCCACCAATAGTCGAAATTTTCTGTGAGGCTGGGTCGGGAGGATAATAGAGGCCTTTTTCTGCGACTGCATTGGCTAAATCCATGGTGATGACACCAGCTTCAGCCGTAACTGTAAGATTTTCTTCATCAATTTGAAGAATTTTATCCATCCGATTGAGGCAGAAAACCATTCCCCCTTTAGCCGGAATACTGCCCCCGGATAAGCCGCTACCACTCCCACGGGGGGTGATTGGCAGCACTTCGTTGCGAGCGATTTGCAGCGCGTCCTGAACAGCTTCCGTGCTGGTTGGATACACCACAACGTCTGGAGCATGATACAATCCAGGGGTGGCATCATAACCGAGAACCAGAAGGTCTTCGGCTTCGGTGATAACGTTTTCTTTGCCTATTTTATCAATCAGCTGCTGAATAATTGCTTTAGAAATCATAGTTGCCTTCTATGGAACAGGGTGACTTTGGTCGGAATCTGCTTAGATCCTTCCTAGAAACCCTCTTCGCGAAACCCATCCGGAATACGTACAACTAATACAGGTATCGTGGCGCTATGTAGCACCTTGCGGGTTGTTGTACCTAGTATCGCATCCCCGAGGGCTGTGTGCCGGTGTGAACCCATGATGATCAGGTCAGAATTAATTTTTTCAGCAACCTTCAGGATGGCCTGGGCCGGTGCACCATCTTCGATGCGAATATCAATGAGACGTTGAATGCACTGCTGATCTTGTTTGCATTCTTTTTCGCAGAGTTGGTTGATCCGTTCCTGAAGCTTCTCCTTGGAGTTCTGGTGCGCCTCATTATGGATTTTTTCTCGTTGTTCAGCTGGGATGTATGGTTCGACAAGATTTTGGGCAAACTCAGACAAGGTCTCAATGGCTGAGACGGCGACGATCTGGGCGTCGTGTTGCTTGGCCATCGTCAGGGCATAACGGAAAACATGTGGAGCACCAGCACCCATTCCAGTTGCGTAAAGAATTGTCTTAATTTTTGGAAGCATATTTTATCTCCATTCTGAGTGCCTAACGACCAAAGAACAGGTCAGGCAGATAAGTGATGATCTGTGGAAAGAAGATCAGGGTCGCCAAAGCAATAACCTGAATCATAACAAA
>JAQIBX010000149.1 GCA_027858895.1 Desulfuromusa sp.
CAATCGATTGTTAAAGAGATTTTTGGGGATCTTGATTTTAAAGAACGCCATTCTTTAGGAGCAGTCAATTCCATCAACTGGGCAAGGGTTCTGGCACAGGTCGTTTATTATTTCTACGCATGGTTCCAGGTCAATCAAGAGACGGGAGCAGAGCAGATAGAAGTGTCTGTCCCTACGGGTAATTTCGGTGATATTTTTGCTGGCTATATTGCCAAACGAATGGGTGTACCAATCAATCGTCTCATTCTGGCAACTAACGCCAATAACATTCTCAGTCGCTGTGTCAACACTGGAGATTATTCAATAGCAGATGTGCACCATTCACTTTCTCCATCTATGGATATACAGGTAGCCAGTAATTTCGAGCGTTATCTCTATTACCTGCTCGATTGCAATGCTGAAAAAGTAGTGCAAGCGATGAACAACTTTAAAGAAAGCGGGCGCCTTGACTTTACTGACAGACAAAAAAAACAACTGAAACTCGATTTTGCCGCATCTTCAAGCGATGATAATGAAACCCTTACTACCATCAGCTCTTTCTATAAGAACACCGGATACACCCTCGATCCGCACACAGCAACAAGCGTTGCTGTCGGTAAGAGAGTTAGAAATCCCGACCTTCCATTAGTTTGTCTGGCGACAGCACACCCGGCAAAATTTGGTGATGCAGTTAAAAAGGCAATCGACTTAAACCCGGACCTTCCCAACGCTTTTGTTGGGTTAGCGTCTCGCAAGAAAAAAGTCGTTACAATTTCTGCAAACAAAGAGCAGGTTAAAAACTATATCTCCGCAAACTCTAACTAAAGTTGTCATCTATTGATTGCAATTTCTTTATCTCCTGTAATTATTCCTCATTAGAGTATCAATCTTCACGTTGAAGATTGAACGTTTCTTTAGACATTGAGATGGAGGACAAAATGGGGTCTATTTCTACCGATAAATTAGTTGATTTGGTACAGAGTTACGGCTTGCCAATCGTATGGGCAATCATTGTTTTTATTATTGGTCGGATTGTCGCACGCATGCTTACAAATGTCGTCGTCAAGATGATGAACAAAAACAATATTGACGAAACGCTCGTCAAATTCACTAAAACCGTTATTTATGTTGCATTAATGATTTTTGTTATCCTTGCAGCTCTTGGTAAATTGGGTATTGAGACCACCTCCTTCGCAGCAATTCTAGCGGCAGCTGGCTTAGCTATCGGCCTTTCATTACAGGGAACTTTGGGAAACTTTGCTGCTGGCTTCATGCTGATTCTGTTCCGCCCTTTCAAGGTTGGAGACTTTGTTGAAGCGGGTGGTGTTTCCGGTATTATCGAAGAAATTCAGATTTTCAGTACCAAAATGAGATCGGGTGACAATAAAGAGATTACGGTTCCAAACGGCCAAATTGTTGGTAGCACCATTACCAACTACTCGGCCAAAGAAACTCGGCGAGTCGATCTGGTTATTGGTGTTGGCTACAACGATGATTTGAAAAAAGTCCGGGCAGTGCTTGAAGACATTCTAGCTAAAGACGAGAGGGTTTTAAAAGATCCAGCTCCAACAATCGGCGTTTCAGAGCTTGCAGACAGCAGTGTCAACTTTGTTGTACGACCGTGGGTCAAGAGTGGTGATTATTGGCCAGTTTTGTTTGACACTCAAGAAACCATTAAATTACGTTTTGACGCCGAAGGAATCTCAATTCCTTATCCACAACAGGATGTGCATGTGATCAAGGATGCTGCGGCGGCCTAAGTCCCTAAAACATCTCCAAACAAAAAAGCCTCCGAATTATTCCGGAGGCTTTTTTGTTTATATGGAAACCATTTTAGCAATCAAAATAAAGGGCAAATTCTTCTGGACAAGGACGCATCCGTACTGGGTCAACTTCAGCCTCACGCTTATAACTAACCCACATATCAATAACATCTTCGGTAAAGACATCGCCTTTGAGTAAGAAGGCATAATCTTTTTCCAGATTATCCAATGCGTCTTCAAGGGAAGTTGCAACTGTCGGGATATCTTTTAGTTCCTCTGGTGATAAACCATAGATATCCTTATCAAGAGGTTGACCTGGATCAATCTTGTTCTCAATGCCATCCAGCCCTGCCATCATTTGAGCAGCAAAAGCCATGTAGCCATTAGCGGAAGCATCAGGGGTACGATATTCGATCCGCCTGCCATTGTCGCTGCTGGCAACTGGAATCCGCAGCGCTGCAGAACGATTACGGTTGGAATATGCCAGATTGATCGGCGCTTCAAATCCTGGAACCAAACGCTTGTAGGAGTTGGTTGTCGGGTTAGTAAAAGCACATAGCGCTTTAGCATGCTTTATGATACCACCAATGTAGTACATTGCGGTTTTGGACAATCCACCATAGCCATCACCGGCGAATAAATTTTTGCCATTTTTCCAAAGTGACTGGTGGCAATGCATCCCGGAACCGTTGTCGTTAAATATTGGTTTAGGCATAAAAGTAACTGTTTTCCCGTTGCGGTGAGCGACATTCTTAACGATATACTTGAACCATTTAAGAGTGTCACCCATCGTCAACAAGGAATTAAACCTGATGCCAATTTCATTTTGACCACCGGTGGAAACCTCGTGATGGACGACCTCAACGACAATATCGACACTTTTTAATACCTGTACGATTTCGTTACGAAGATCGACATGTGAGTCAGTGGGGGCACAAGGGAAGTAACCTTCTTTGTGGCGTGGCTTGTAGCCAAGATTCGGGAATTCCTCACGCCCGGTATTCCAGACACCCTCAATTGAATCAACCGAATAAAATGATTCGTTGGCGCTGGAAGCATAACGGACATCATCAAAAACAAAGAATTCAGCTTCGGGACCAAAGTAAGCAATATCAGCAATTCCGGTAGACTTCAGATAGGCTTCTGCTTTTTTAGCAATAAAACGGGGATCGCGACTGTAACCTTCACGGGTAATCGGATCCATAATATCGCAGATAAGGCTTAAAGTTGTTACTTTAACAAATGGATCAATTTTAGCAGTCGTTGGATCGGGAACCAAAAGCATGTCAGAATTGTGGATTGGCTGCCAGCCGCGGATTGAAGAGCCGTCAAAACCTATCCCATCCTCAAAGGTATCTTCACTAAACTGATCAATCGGGGCACTGAAATGCTGCCAGATACCGATAAAATCCAAAAATTTGAAATCAACCATCAGACAATCATTTTCTTCTGCAAACTTAACAACTTCAACTGGGGTCATTTTTGCGCTCTCCTTTAAAAGATTTTTGAAAATTACCTCAAAAAAACAACAAGTCCTGTAATGACAGGTTTCTAATAAACAACCCCGCAGCAAGCTACGGGGAATTAGACCCGGTCAAAGATTATTAAATGGCATCCTCGCCACGTTCTCCGGTACGAATTCGCACAATTTCATCAATCGGTGTCACAAATATTTTACCATCTCCAATCCGCCCAGTTTTGGCTGCTTCAGCAATCGTATCAACAACTTGAGAGACAATATCGTCAGAAATAATAATTTCCATTTTAATTTTGGGGATAAAATCAACCACATATTCAGCGCCACGATAGAGCTCAGTGTGCCCTTTCTGACGACCGAAACCCTTAACTTCACTGACTGTAATCCCCTGGATACCAATTTCGTTTAAAGCTTCTTTCACCTCATCCAGCTTAAATGGCTTGATGATCGCTTCTACTTTTCGCATTGAAATTTCCTCCTGTTTATAACTAAAGAATCATAAATTCTCACTGCTCCGAAACTAACAGCAAGGAGCAAGCCAGTAGTGCAAAAAACATAACTATCTTTATTTTTAAAGAGCTTAGCAAAAAAGTTTTTACAATAGGCATAAAGTGATTGCACAAAAAATAGTCACATAAATCCTGGATGCACAAAAATAATACAGTTTATCAAACATGATAGCAAATTTCAGGACAGGTATTGCAGTAAAGTGACGCTTTCACAGTGATGTGTCTGTGGAAACATATCAAACGGCTGACTCGATACCAGTTCATAACCACCATTTACAAGCAGCTTTAAATCACGTGCCAGAGTTTGCGGGTCACAAGAAACATAGATCACCTTATTGACTGGCGTCTTCAAAAGCTCTTTCATCGTGGCAATAGCGCCAATCCGTGGAGGATCGAGGAAGAGCAGATCGACAGAATTCTGTTGTGAAAAACGACTCAATGCCCCTTCTGCTGATTGACTATAAAACTCAACATTTTCAATCTGATTCTGACGCCCATTCTCACCGGCCATTTTAATTGAAGCAGCAGATTCTTCAACTCCGATAACCTGCTTGGCCCGCCGGGCTAATGGTAGCGAAAAATTGCCCATCCCACAGTAGAGATCCAATATTCTCTCACGACCTGTCAATGACGACAGTCCAAGCACCGCAGCGACAAGTGTCCGGTTTTGTTCCAGGTTGATCTGAGCAAAACTTCCTACGGCATAAGCTAATTTCATCGGTGGCCGGTCGACAGATATTTGCAACACCCCCTCTCCCTGGATAGGAAACAATTTACTTTTAGATCCAGACTTAATCAACATATCTGCAACTAAACTTCCCGCTTTCAATAAAGCAGCGAGAGATGACAAATCGGAACCGGCGTAATGGATAACTGCTGAGCATTTCCTGTTATCATCTACAGCAAGATCAATTTGGGGAATATACTTGGCGTGAACTGTACGGTTGATTAATTTGCGCAAGTGAGCCAGAAGGGTATTCAGTTCAGGGGCAATGATGGGACATCGATCAATGGAAATAACCGAGTGGCTTTTCGGTCGATAAAAACCGGTCACAAATGTGGCGTTGGGATTAGAGCATTTAATCTGTACCCGACTGCGGTAATTCCATTCATCCGCAGCAGGGACAATCGGCAAAATCTTATCGGGATTGGTTCCGCACTGTCGAGTCAAGGTTTCACGAAAAAGCGACTCTTTCCACTGCAACTGTTCTGAATATGCCAGGTGCTGCCACTGACAGCCGCCACATTCTCCAGCAACCGGGCATTCTGGCTGACGGCGCTGCGGAGACGGTTGTAACATTTCATTTATTTCAGCTTCGAGAAAATGTTTTTTTACTTTTGTCACCCGACAGAGAACAACATCGCCGACAGCCACATGCGGGATAAAAACCACCCGACCTTCATAGCGCGCCAATCCGGCACCACCATTAACCATAGTTTCTACAGTTAATGGTGGCAGGATTTCATCAACCTTGAGTTCAGTCGGTAGAGACAACTTTAACCCTTAACCTGGTTAGGCATAAATTGATCTTCAACAAAGTTCAAGGTGGCAAAATAATCATCCAGAGTTTCTTCCCGGCGGATCAATTCGACCGAGCCATCAGCCCGTAGCAACAATTCTTTGGTGCGTAATTTGGCATTGTACTGAAATCCCATGGCATGACCATGTGCGCCAGTATCATGAATCACCAGAATATCTCCTTCATCGATCTTCGGCAGCTCGCGCTGAACCGCGAATTTATCATTGTTTTCACAAAGTGAACCAGCCACATCGTAAATCTGATCTTTTGCCGCATTTTCTTTACCAATCACATCAATATGGTGATAAGCACCATAAAGGGCCGGTCGCATCAATGCCGACATACAGGCATCCACGCCGATATATTTACGGTAAATATCTTTCTGATTAATGGCAGAAGTCAGTAAACAGCCGTGTGGACCAGTCATAAAGCGCCCACTCTCCATATACATACGTGGAACATAGTTATGCTTTTCCCGAAAGCTATTAAAGATTGATTCAATTTCAGTTGTCATAGAATCAATATCCAAAGGTGCTTGATCTGGGCGATAAGGAGTACCAAACCCTCCACCAATATTTACAAATTCGAACTTAATACCCAACTCAGATTCAACCAGTTCGGCAATGTCCAGGACCATTCTGGCCGTTTCTACCATATACGTGTAGTCAAGTTCATTCGAAGCGACCATTGTGTGCAAACCAAATCGCTTTGCACCACGTTGCTGAGCCAGACGGTAAGCATCGACAACTTGCTCATGACTAAGACCATATTTGGCTTCCACCGGATTGCCGATAATTATATTACCGGTCCGCCGCGGCCCGGGATTATAGCGGAAGCAAATCAGTTCAGGAAATTCCGGAACCTTGTTGATCAATGAGATGTCATCCAGATTAAGGACACAGCCGCCCTCTTCTGCTGCGATTTCAAACTCCGCTTGACTGGTATTATTCGAGGTAAACATAATCTCTTCGCCACGCGCACCAACCTGGCGACTCAACAAAAGTTCACCGACTGAACTGCAATCGAAACCGAACCCCATTTCTAACATTAATTTAAGAATACTCGGATTGGGCAATGCCTTAACCGCATAATACTCGCGAAAACCTTCAATGCCTGAAAACATCTTTTTCAGCTTTTCTCCTGTTTCACGAATGCCAACCTCATCGTAAATATGAAAAGGGCTTCCATAATGTTCAACCAACTGTTCTGCAATAGGAAACAGACGATCCTTAAAACTCTGCGACATGGGCATGAGATAACTCCTTAAATTATGGTGTTAAGCGACTTAAGTCTATTTTTCTGGTTTCTTTAATTGTATTCAGAACAATGCTGGTTTTCGTTCGTTGTACTCCCTCTAGAGAACATACTTCATCAGCCAGCACTCTGCCTAACTCAGCATTATCAGCAACCCGCAACTTCAGCAAATAACCGTCTTCACCGGCAACCTGATGAACATCCTGAACCCCCGTCACTGTAGATAGTGCTGTGGCCAGATCAGTATGACAAGAAGACTGCACATTGACTTGTACAAATGCCATTAACCCCTGATTGAAAGTACGGGGATTCAAGCGAACTTCATACCCCTCAATAATGCCTCGCTCTTCAAGCTTACGAATCCGCTCCAAGACTGCCGAGGGCGCCATACCAATCTGGCGAGAAACTTCAGCATTGGGTATCCGCGACTTTTCCTGAAGTATCCGCAGTATTTTATGATCTATATCGTCGATCGTTCTGTTTATATCCATAAATAGAGAATATCATTCTTCACTGGAAGCATGTCAACTCTTTTGGTCATTTATAAATTTTTAATTTGCTGACTTTTATAGAAACAACAGCAACAGTGACGGGGAAGAACGAAACTTTGAGGGGTGCCGAGAGGACCCGAGGAACTATAAAAGACCGAGAACTTTAGAAATGAGATAACCAGAATAACCAAGATAAATAGTCAATAGCAATAGACCGTTCACCCGAGAAATTTGTTTTTGACCGTCACTACCAGCACGAACCAGGAATAAAGCCAAAGTTAATAGCCCCATAAGCAAGCAGTCACGATAAAGCACTTCAGCGCCAATTTCTAACGGGCGTATTGCTCCGGCAATCCCCACCACCGCCAAGGTATTAAACAAGTTAGAACCAATGACGTTACCGATGGCCAGATCATGTTCGCCCTTACGGATTGCTACCAATGAAGAGGCCAATTCTGGCAAAGAGGTTCCGATTGAAACCACTGTTAAGCCGATAATTAGATCACTGACTCCAAACCCCCGAGCAATCTCAACGGCACCCCAAACAAGAATCCGCGAACTGACGACCAAAAGACTCATCCCGACCAGCAACCATGCCAATGAGGCCCTGAGCGACATGGAATTATCCTCTAGCATGTGGTCAACATCACCCGAAAGACTGTCTTGCCGTTGCCGTAAGCCAAGCCAGATCGACCAGCCCATAATGAGGGTAAAAACAAGCAACAAAATCAATGCATCAACCCGACTGAGATAGAGATCCAACAGGAGCCCCGCACCCAAAAACGTCACCGCAAGTAAAATCGGCAATTCCTTACGTAATACACCAGACTGTACTGTGATCGGACTGATCAATGCGGTCATCCCCAGAATCAGAGCGATGTTGGCTATATTTGAACCGTAAGCATTTCCAAGTGCCAAACCCGGATTACCCTGAGCGGCTGAGATTGCCGAAACAACCATTTCGGGAGCCGAAGTGCCAAACCCGATCACCACCATTCCAATTAACAATGGTGGCATTCCCGCGTATCGAGCCGTTGCAGCAGCCCCGACAACAAAGCGATCAGCGCTCCAGACCAGCAGAATCAACCCACAAATGAGTGCAATAGCGGGTAATGTCAGTGACATAGAAAACCTGTATTTAAAAAATTGAAAGTAATATGGGGACAGAATTTTAATTCTGTCCCCAACAAATCACATCGTCATCACGTTTACTATGAGAATATAAAACCCGAACCGGGTTTTAACGCCTAGGAGCTCAGCCAAAAACCGGGCTGCAAGATTTTTTTGCCGCCAGTTCTTTTTGATACTGCTTCTCAAGATATAACTGATCCTGCTCAAGGTGACATTTTTTATATTTGAGGCCGCTATCACACCAACAAAGATCATTTCTCATTGGTAATACTTTCGGTGGCACCTGACTGTGATCTTCTTTATCTTCTTTTTTAAAAAAACGACCAAACAATCCCATAAAAAAACTCCTGTGAAATTTAGATCAACAAATAAAGGGGAAATATATAGAAAACCTCACAGTTAAACAAGGACTGGGAACATTTTTCATTATACAAAGGCCAACAGGACAGGATCATCACAACCCTTTTTTCTCAGCCCAGATAAAAAACCAATCCCAACAAGGGCCCCAGCCACATAGGAGCTCCTACGTGAAGCAAACAAATCTCATTCCCGTACTGGTAGAATTAATAAGTTTTCCGATACAGGGTTTTATGACATTTAGGACAAGGTGGAATTTTCGCAGTTTTCGTCATATGAATGACTTCACTACAATTCTTACAAGTTAAGGCTCCCGGACTGGTCACTTCGCCGGTTTTAAATTCTAAATGTTGTTCCGATTTTTTTGCCCATTTACCTAATGTTTCAGCGGTATTCGTCAAAATTTTAGAGAAAATACTTTGTGCGCCTACGGCAATTCGCTTAGGATCGACTGCCCCTTTGACGGCTTCCTTGCCTTTGCTCGCATTATTGACAGTATGCTGAATATCGCGCTTTACAAAGGTCGAGATTTTTTCGGTCTGTTCCCTGGTGAAATTTCCTGCAGAAGATAATTCATCTCCTGCCTTTTTTAATGCTTCATCCAGATTTTTACGACCACTGTCCATAATCTCCTCAGTTCGTGAAATAATTTTTCCGTACAAACCAACTTCTTCCTGCTCATTATTTTGCTGATTTTTCTCTGTCATGGCTCCGCTCCTTATCGTTATAGACGAAGAAAGATATCCCGGCACAGGCAACGCTTTCACTACAAGACTACCATATTTAATACGAAAGTCATAAGACAACCGAGGAATGAGAAAGCTACGTCTTCCTTTCTTCTCCCGGCAAACAGCCCAAAATGAAACCGACAAGGACTCCAAAAAGCGCCCCTGACCAGGGGCTGGAGGTTGCACCTCAGGTGCTGCCGGCACATTGCCCCAGGTACCCAAGCAATGCGCCCAACAAAGCACCAGCAGAAGTCATTACAACAAGCTTAAGAAGACGTTTTTTCATTTAAAATCTGATCCTATTCTTCCATGGGAAATTTAAGCACCTCTTTAAGCAACCAACTGGATTTACCTTAACCGAAAATCAATGGCCCGTTTAACGGGAATGCTTGCATAAAAAGAAAACAGCGCTACAATATAATTGAACAGGAAAGGAGGAATGCCTATCGAAGATGACACATCGCACTTGAGCAGGTTTTCCATCCATCCGGCACTGCCAAGTTCCGGATCATCCCGTGAACAGGGAAATTAATAGATAATACAGAAGGCTCGCGCAACAAGTGGCGAGCCTTCCACTGTTAATAGTTCCAATCTAATCCTTACGGCATTTTGCTCATCAACGAAACACACCAAAAGCCAGATAGAGAAATCCCATTAAAATTGCAAATACTGCAATGAAAAACAGGGCTCTAGCCACCAGCTTAGCAACAAACTCTTTTGCGCTCGGGGGTTTCTGTTTGTCTAGAACAAACGACCAGAATAGAGCCATAAAAACTGCAACAGA
>JAQIBX010000021.1 GCA_027858895.1 Desulfuromusa sp.
TTCATCATGAAGGCGTTGATTCCCAGTTCTTTAGCGTGGTCTTCGTCAATCTTGCTACTGTAACCGGTACAAAGAATGGTGGGGATGTCAGGTTTTATTTTTTTCAGCTCTTTGATCAGGTCTTTGCCACTGAGTTGCGGCATGGTCTGATCGGTGAAAACAAGATCGAAATGTTCGGCATTGACAGCAAACATCTTCAGGGCTTCGGTACTCTCGTTCATGACGGTGACTTGATAGCCCATTTCGATCAGCAGTTTTTCACCCAGGCTGGCCAGCATCTCATCATCGTCAACAAAGAGAATGCGTTCAGTGCCTCTTGGTAGAGTGGTATTTTCTTCTTCTGATTCGTCTATGTAGGTTTGTTCAATAATCGGAAAGTAGAGATTAAACACGGTTCCCTGATCGGGGACACTGTTGACTTTGATGATTCCCCCATGTTGAGCGACTATCCCTTGCACGGTCGCCAGTCCCATGCCGGCACCTTCGTATGCTTCTTTGGTGGTATAGAAGGGATCGAAGATTTTATCAAGCATCTCAGCAGGCATGCCACAGCCGCTATCCTGAACACTGAGCTTGGCATAGCGTCCGGGGAGGCAATCGTACTGGGCGGGGATCTCCTTTTGAGTGAGTTCGACGGGTTTCAACTGAATCTTCAGTTCACCCTTTTCTTGCATCGCCTGGATAGCGTTGTTGCACAGGTTGATCAGGACTTCCTGAATCTGTGAGGCATCGGCGTTGATCAGTGTTTCATTACAGTCAGGGCTGTAGCCTTTCTGCAAGGCAACGGTGGCCGGCAAGGTAGACTTGAGCAAACTGATCGTTTCATCGGCAATCGTTGTCAACCGCATCGGGGCTTTCTGCTGAATCCCTTGGCGACTGTAAGTGATGATTTTCCGAACCAGATCCCGTGAACGACCGACAGCTATTTTGGCATTTTCCAGTAGAGGAATCACGTCACTGTTGCGTGGCTGTTTCAGCTGTGCCAGTTCAACATTGCCAAGGATGATGCCAAGGTTGTTGTTGAAGTTGTGCGCCATGCCGCCAGCCATGTAACCAACGGCTTCCATTTTGTGTTTCTGGCGGAGCTGGGTTTCCATCTCTTCCCGTTCAGCTTCGGCACGCTTACGATCGGTGATATCCAAAAAGCTGGCTCGCATCAGTCTTCGATCGTTACAAGGGAGTTGAACTAACCGAACCTCGCAGGAGATCTTCTGGCCATTTGACTTCTGTACTGTCCGTTCAAATAAGACAGTTTCTCCTGCCAATGCCCGTCTGTTGTGATCTGCAATACTCTCAGAGATGGGTAGTCCGTCTGGTTGGTTGGAAGGATAAAGACGGTTCTTCCCTCCGGCTAAAAACTCTTCTCGACTGTAACCGAACAGTTCGGTCGCTTTGATATTGCAATCGACAAAACAGTCTAGATCGATATCATAGACGGTGATCGCTTCAGGGGCTTGCTCGATTAGTACACGGAAGCGTTCTTCGCTTCTTTGTAATGCTTTTGCTGCCTGCTGACGTTCAGTGATGTCGTGTCCAATACAAAGCAGTCCTGTAACCGTCCCATTTGGGTCTTTCAGGGTTTTATTGTTCCACTCAATCTGAAGTTCACGCCCATCCTTGGTCAGAATGGGATTAATTTGCCCCCTGACTTCGGTATTAGCTATAGCCTTTTTTAATATGGCACGAATATTTGAGCGGTGCTCCTCTGGCAAAAAGATATCGCACCAATCCTGGCCTTTAACTTCAGCTTGGTTATATCCAGAAATGACCTCGGCATATGGATTTATTTGTACGATTCGAGCGTCGGCATCCAACACCAGAACAATGATTTGTGCGGCATCAATAAGGCTCATGGAAAAATCATGCTCTTTCTCTTCCACTCTTTTTTGTTGAGATATGTCAATATGAAGGCCAGTGAAGCGAACAGGGTTGCCATCAGCATCACGTTCAGTTATTTCATCTTTCCCTAAAATCCACATCCAATTACCTGTTTTGGTCTTGAATCTAAATTCAACAGTAAAGGCTTCAATCTCACCGGACAGATATTGTTGAATCGACCTTTCGGCTAGGGGAAGGTCATCGCGATGAACCCGTTTTTTCCACTCATCAAGATGGTGTGGAAATTCATCCGGCTCATAACCGGCAATCAGGAAATAATAAGGATCAAAATAGACTTTACCTCCTGCAATATCCCAATCCCAAAGACCAGATCTTGCCCCTTTGAGAGCGAGAGAGGCGCTGTGATTGTTGTTCTGGGGTCAGCATGAATTGATAGCTCCTGCGTAAGAGAATAAACCATGTATGAAGACGGGTAAGACCAAATATGCATGTTGTAAGCCGCGTTTAACCCGAGCCAAGAAACGATCTTTCTCAAGCGGTTTGGCCATGAAATCATAAAAACCCATCTCCAGAAGTTCGCATTCTTCTTTTGTTGATGGATTTGAAGAGAGAGCAATAACAGGAATATGGGCTGTTTCCTGCTGTTCTTGCAGAGCATGGAAAAGCGTCTTGCCATCCAACTTTGGTAGGGCAATGTCAGTGACGATCAGCTGCGGACGCAGTTCAACGGCCAAGCGCAACCCTTCTGTTCCGTCATGCGCCTGACAACCCCGAATCCCGTGTTGATCTAACATTCTTTGGACAGCGCTAAGCACACTGTTATTTGCATCGATATGGAGGATTGATTGAACATTGCTGCTTTGTTGATTTTGTAGTGTTTTGTAGTGTTTTTTGATGGCGAGCTTGATTTCTTCCGGGGTCGCGACAAAAGTGGAAATCCGCATTCCCAGCCGAAAAACCAGTTCACTTTGCAGGGCCATATCTAAAGGGTTGGCCATGGCCAGATAGAGGGTTTTATTATCAATTTTCAGTGGAAAAATTTGCTTAGCGAGTGCGAGTCCGGCATCAATTGTTTCAAGAGCGTCATTTTCAACATCATAACGGGCAAAATGTTTGAGGTAGGGGATGTTAAATTGAGTGGACAATCCTTGAGCAATATCTTCTTCGAGAATAACGTCCATTTCTTCCAGAATCTGCCCGAGTGGTCTGTGCTTAATGCCCTGCTTGTGCAGCGCCTGATTCAATGTCTCTGCCGAAATCAGTTTGTTTTCGATCAGGATTTCTCCCAGTTTTTTCTTGGCCATGTTTTTTCCCGCTAATATGGTTTTTTTATCCCCCCCTTTGGCGATTGCTGTTTTCAATGCAGCGTTTGATCGATGATTCTGCTGAATTCACTGATGCTGTAGGGTTTTGCCATAACCGGGATGTGGCCAATTTTCTTGCGGCAATCCAGATCAGTCAGCCAATCACAGACGGTGTAAAAAAGAGCTTTGAGCTGAGGTTGACAGGGGCTTATTTTGCTCAATATGTTTTCCCCCTGACGTTGAGGAATATCCGTATCCAGGATGAGCAGATCAATTTTTTGGTCGCTGGTAAGGCACTGTTCCAAAACTTGAGTTTCGTTATGGGCTGTGACAACCCGATAATTCAACTTGGTCAACAGGGATCTGCCCAGCTTAAGGAGATTTGTGTTGTTGTCAGCCAGAAGAATGGTTTCTCCTTGGCCAAAGATGAGATTTTCTGCCGTGTTGTGTTGCTCTGCACTGCAGTTAAGCAAGTCTTCGATCGGCGCTTGAATTTTTTTCTGTACCATGTTGCTAGACCTCGAATAAGGAGTTAATGATTAATCCCCCTGGGCTGCTCAAGGCCTTCATTCTTGCCTGACAAAAAAACGCCATCCCCAAAGAAAGAGATGACGCCCCGTGTGTTTCCCCACCCGTCAATTCATGATTCTATTCTTCGGTAACCCGGCGATCCGTTTGTTATAACAAGTGAGGACCCGTGGCTTTGCGTCGCCAGATTTCTCTAGGTTTGCTCTTATCGGTTTTGTCAATCTGTTGGTTATGTTAATTTGTTTTTTAAATATTTATACCAAATAATCGCAGCGGTCAATAATTCTAATAAAAAAGGGTAGTCCCCGTTGTCAGTGTCAGCCATTACCCTTGATTTCCCTGGTCTCCCGCCGCACTGTTACCTAACCTTCTTCCGCCCCTTTGGCACTCTCTTCCGGCGGGCTTTTTTTTCGGGGATTTCGACAGGATCAGCAGCTTTCATCTCTTCTTTGGTCTTTGCCGCGGAAACACTGATACAACGATCCAGCAAACGTGTCCCATCGAGCATGTTGATGGCATCTCTGGTTTCGGCATC